>NZ_CP023690.1:9132500-9469830 GCF_008704795.1 Streptomyces spectabilis
TCGACGCACGCGGGCCAGGTGCCTTCGACGACCCAGGCGATGACGGTCACGGTGTCAGCCTCCTCGCTTCCTGGCCCGGGGCTCCCGTGGCTCCCTTGGCCCGGGCCCATGGCTCTCCGGCTCTCCGGCTCCCTCAGCTTCCGATCACGAGCAGTGAGACCCACAGCGCCACCACCGAGGCCAGCAGCGCGGCGGGCACGGTGAGCAGGCCGAGCCGGGTGAACTCGCCCAGCTCCACGTCACTGTCGTGTTCGCGCACGATACGCCGCCACAGCAGGGTGGCCAGGGAACCCGCGTAGGTGAGATTGGGGCCGATGTTCACCCCGAGCAGCACCGCGAGGACGGCGCCGGGCCCTGTCGGGGAGGTCAGCGGAAGGAGCACAAGGACGGCGGGCAGGTTGTTGATGACGTTGGCCAGCACGGCGGCAAGGGCCGCGATGCCGAGCAGGGCGGCGAGCCCCGTGCCGTCGGGCACCACATGGCCCAGGGCGTCGGCGAGTCCGTTGTCGACGACCGCGCGGACCACGATGCCCAGGGCGAGGACGAAGGCGCAGAACGGCAGGGCCGCGGCACGCACCAGAGCGCTGGGAGTGGTGCGGCGCCGGACCAGGGCGCGGCCCCCGAGCGCGGCCGCGCCCGCCGCCGCTGCCCACGCCGGGTCGATCCCGGCCGCGGAGGTCACCACGAAACCCACCAGCGTGCAGGCCACCGTGGCCAGCGCGAACACCGGCACCTCGCGGGGTTCGGCGGCGGGCGGCGCCTCGGCCCCTGCGTCCAGGTCGGTGGCGAAGAACCGCCGGAGGACCACGTACTCGACCGCGATCGCGGCCACCCACGGCAGGGCCATCAGAGCGGCGAAGCGGGTGAAGCTCAGTCCGCTCGCGGCGAACGCGAGCAGATTGGTGAGGTTGGACACCGGGAGCAGCAGCGAGGCCGTGTTCGACAGGTGGGTGCAGGCGTACACGTGCGGCTTGGGCCGGGCGCCGAGCCGGGCCGCGGTGGCGAACACCACCGGCGTCAGCAGGACGACCGTGGCGTCCAGGCTGAGCACCGCGGTGATCAGCGAGGCGGCGCCGAAGACCTGCACCAGCAAGCGGCGCGGGCTCCCGGCCGCCCGCCGGGCCATCCAGGCACCACAGGCCTGGAACAGGCCCTCGTCGTCACAGAGCTGAGCCAGGATCAGCACGGCCGCCAGAAAGCCGATCACCGGCCCGAGGCGGGCGGCTTCGTCCGCCGCGTGGCCGAGCGAGATCGCCCCGGTGGCGATGACCGCCCCGGCGGCGGGGACGGCGACGACCGCCTCCGGCCAGCCCCACGGCCGGATCACCGCGCAGGCCAGGACCGCCAGGAGCAGGACGGCGGAGAGGGCTTCGGCGAGGGAGGCGTTCAGGAGCGGAGCCTTTCGGGAGGGGAGGGCAGCGCGCAGGGCGGGAGGGGAACAGCAGGACAGCATGATCCGCTGTCGTGTCATCCTCCAACTCTGCGGGGTTCCGCACTCTCCGCGGCCCTACGGCACTCCGCCGACGGTACGAACACGCCCTCCTGTCCGTTTGCACACCCTCGTCGCTCAGGCCAACGTCTCCTGAGGCTCGCCGCGGGCGGGCCTGTGGCCCGGCGAAGGCAGAGAGGATGACCACCCGGAACCACCCCGTCGACTCCGAACGCGTCGACTACGAACGCGTTGACTACGAACTCATCGAGGCGGCGGCGCACGTCGCCCGCACGCGCTGCCGGGGTGACGACCACACCATGGCGGCGGCCGCCCAGGGCGTCTACGACCTGGCCACGATCGTCGCCGTGGGCGACCGCGACCGGGGAGTCGTGCCTCCGTGCGGCCGCTGCCGTCAGGTCCTGCTCGACTGCTTCCCGGACCTTCAGGTCATCGTCGGCGCGGGGGAGCGCGTGCGCAGTGTGCCCATCACCGACCTGCTCCCCGAGAGCTATGTGTGGGCGGACCACCAGCTCGACGCGGATCGCGGGGCCGAGGGGGACCTTGACCGCGAGGGCGCGCCGGGGGAGTGACGCGCCGAGGCGGGGCATCTCCGGCCGCTGACACTCGGCGAAGGGCCGGACGCCGAGCCGCCACCCGGATCTCCTCGGTGCGCACCGGAGATCCGGCCCTCAGTTCTCCAACGACATGTAGAGACGCGTGCCTCGGGGGCGGAATCCGACCCGCTCGTAGACCCTGCGCGAGCCCTCGCCGCCGTACTCCAGCCACACCGAGTCCGCGCCCTTGGCGAACATCGCCTCGGCCAGGGACGCGGTGACGGCGGCGGCGATGCCTCGGCGCCGATGGGCGGGACGGGTGCCCACACCTGCCAGTTCCGCGGTGCCCAGGGCGGGCGCGGAGCAGGAGGCGGCTCCCGCGCAGCCGCCGTCGGCGGACCGTACGAAGCGGACGGCGCCACCCCGTTCCTGTGTGCGCCGCAGCCGTGCGGCGCCGTCCGGGCTCGGCGGGAACTCACCGCCGTACGCCTCGGCAAGGGCGATGTCGATTTCCGTGAAGTCGGCGTCGGTGGACGGGGTTTCGACAACGAGGCGTCCGTTGCGGGGGCCGGTGCGGGTGGCGGGGGTGCAGACGAGGTACTCGTGCACGGCTTCCGTGAGGAAGCCCGCCCGGCGCAGGGCGGGTGCCACGTCGGGCACCGTGTCCGGCGCGAACTCGAGGCGTGGCTTGAGACCGCGCTCGCGGAACGCGGCGATCAATGCCGCGACGTCCCGCTCGTCGGGTCGGGCGCCGGGCACCGGCGTCGCGTAGTTGACGTACGGGCTGGTGGTCGTGGGATCGATTCCCACGACGAAGCACGCCGTTTCGACCACCTCGGGTCGACGGCGAAGGTTGGTGACGGCGAAGCGCTGGACGTCGATGTCCATGGTGATGGTGACCTCACGCGGATGGCATGGCGAAGCGCGCTCCCGCCGCTGTGGCGGATCGTGGAGTCGCGCGGGGACAAGGCCGCGGTACGTCGGCACCGCGTCGTCGGGCCGCCGTGAGGATGCGGATACGACACCCGGAGGCCTGCCGCCCGGGAGGCGGCCGGCTCAGTGTCGTCGGCGGCCGCTGGGGGACGCCGTGATCAATGGCTTCAGTCCTTCGTCACGCGTGGATCGCATATGAGTGCGGTCCACGCTACCCCACCAGGTCAGGCTCCGGCCCGCCGCCCGGGTTCGCCTGACGCGGGTCGCCGGGAAGGGACGTGACCCGGCCGCGGGCGGCGAAGGAAAAGGCGGGACAGAAGGCGCCGGGCGATTTCCTTGTACTGTCGCCGGGACGCAACTCGCCCGTGCATATGGGAGTTGCGGGAGAACCGAGTGGGAGCTGTACCCATAGCGGTCGCTGAGCTAGGTTCTTCGCTACCTTCACGTGGCATGTATGCACCGTCCGCCGGTCGGTCGGGGACGGGCAGTTCCGGAATGGGGGATTCGGATCCGGAGCTCATCCTGAGCGGCTCGTCCGCGGGGAACATGCGCTGAAGGTACGGGGGCGGTCCCTCACCTGTGCAATCCCTCGAAGGGATTTTGTGAGGGTGAGTCAAGTGCTGTTGATTTCCCTCTCCCCGTCTCGATCCCGTTGATGTCTTTCCTCTATTGACGTGCAGTGACGAGGGAGTTGGATTCATTGCGTTCCTACAGAGTCTCGGAAGCGCAGAAAAGCCTATGGCTGGCTCAGAAGATCACGCCGGAGATGCCCATCATCCCCGCCTCACGATGGCTCATCGAGGGCGAGATCGATGAGCGGCTGCTGCGCACCGCGCTGCGGATCGTCTTCCGCGAGAACAGCGCGGCCCGGGTGAACTTCCGGCAGCTGGACGACGAGCTGCGGCAGGTGGTCCGAGAGGACGACGACTCCTGGGAGCCCTTCTTCCACGACGTGAGCGATGACGACGACCCCGAGGCGTCGGGCCGGGCCAGGGCCGCAGCCATCGAGCGGGAACCGTTCGACCTGGAGCGCGACCTCCTGTTCCGGGCCGGGATCATCCGGCTCTCCGCGTCGCGCCATCTGCTGATCCTCGCCGCCCACCACATCGTCGCCGACGGCTACACCCTGGGCCAGCTCCTGCCGCTCCGGACGGCGGAGTGCTATCGGGCCCTGCGGCAGGGCACGGCGATACCGGCCCGCCCGGAGAGCGGCCCGGAGGAGATCTACCTGGAGGACCTGCGCTATCGGAACTCCCCGCAATTCACCGAGGACGCCGCATTCTGGCAGAGCTATCTCGCGGACGCGCCCGAGGCACTTCGGCTTCCGGGGGAGCGGAGTTCGGACCGCCCCGCCGCACTGCACCGCACACTGGCGGTGTCCGCGGCGGACACAATCGCGTGGTTCAAAGCCGCCGCGTCCATCAACGTACGCATGCCCGCCTTTCTGACGGCGGCGGCCACCATCTTCTTCCGGCACCTCAGCGGCCGCCAGGACTTCACCTTCTCCATGACGGGCCTCGGCCGCACCGAAGCCGCGAGGTCTTTCTACGGCTCGCAGGCGACGCTTCTCCCCGTACGCGCGCACGCGCCGTTGTCGGCGCGGTTCCACGACGTGGCGCACGCGCTCTCCGACGAACTGCGGCGCGTGCGGGAGCATTCCACGCACCAGGTCTCCGATATCCGTCTCGGTGCCGGGGCGGCACTCGAGAAGGAGTCGGTCGCCAGCCCTTTCGGCGCCACCCTCAACATCCTTCCCTTCGTCAGGCCGGTCGATTTCGACGGCGCCAGGGCGTCCATGCAGCCCGGCTCGTCCTGGGGAGCGATCGACGACCTGCACTTCGGCATCTACTACGACGGCCGCGCCAGGAGTGACCTGCACGTCCGCGTGGACGCCAGCAGCACCTCGTACAGCGAGGACGACGTGGACCGTCTCGCCGCCACCCTGGTCGCCTTCGTCAACGGCGTGGCGCGCGATCCGCAGGCCGCGATCGGCTCGGTCGACGTCCTGGGGCCGGGGGAGCGCGAGCGGGTCCTCGGCGCGGTGAACGACACGGCGGTCGACACACCCGAGGTGACCGTTCCGGAGCTGGTGGCGCGGCGGGCGGCGGCCGCTCCGGAGGCGGTGGCGGTGGTCTTCGAGGACCAGCGGTTGACCTACGCGGAGTTGGAGGCGCGGGCCGATCGCCTTGCCCGCGAGCTGACCGGCCGCGGCGTGCGTCCCGAGACGCTCGTTGGCCTCGCGCTGCCGCGCTCGGCCGACCTGGTCGTGGCCATGCTGGCCGTCCTCAAGGCGGGCGGCGCCTACCTGCCGATCGACCCCAGATTCCCCAGCTCCCGCCTGGACTTCATCCTCGACGACGCCCGGCCCGCGCTCGTGCTCACCGACGCCGAGACCGCCGACGTCCTCCCGGGGGCGGGTACCCCGTACCTGCTGCTCGGTGACGTGGACTTCGCGAGCCCGGGCCCGGACGCCGAGCCGGCGTCGGCGCGTCCCGCGCAGGCCGCGTACGTGATGTACACCTCCGGCTCGACGGGCACGCCCAAGGGCGTGGTCATCACCCATCGCGAGGTCGTCAACGGTGTGCTGCGTCTGGCCGAGACGGTCGGTATCGACGCGGACACCCGCACCCTCGCCGCCACCTCGGTGAACTTCGACGTCTCCGTCTTCGAGACGATCACGACGCTCGCGCTGGGCGGCACCGTGGAGGTGGTGCCCGACATCCTGGCCGTCGCCGAACGCGGCGGCTGGGAGGGCGGCGTCCTCAGCACCGTCCCCTCCGCGCTCGCGGCGCTGCTCGACCGATGCGGCACGGACCTGCGGGCCGACGCCGTCGTGCTCGCGGGCGAGGCGCTCCCCGCCGCCCTCGTACGCCGTGTGCGCGCGGCCGTCCCCGGTGTGCGCGTCATCAACGCCTACGGCCAGACCGAGTCCTTCTACGCCACCGCCCACTCCGCCGACGAGAGCCGGACCGGCACCTCCAGCGCCCCGATCGGCACCCCCCTCGGGAACATGCGCGCCTACGTCCTGGGGCCCGGTCTGAGCCCCGTACCGCCCGGCGTCACAGGCGAGTTGTACGTGGCGGGGCGCGTCGCGCGCGGCTACCACGGGCGAGCCGCCCTGACCGCCGAGCGCTTCGTGCCCGACCCCTACGGGCCTTCCGGGGCCCGGATGTACCGCACGGGTGACCTCGCCCGCTGGAACGCCGACGGACAGCTCGACTACCTGGGCCGCGCCGACACCCAGATCAAGATCCGCGGCATCCGCGTCGAACCCGGCGAGGTCGAGGCCGCCCTCGTCGCCCACCCGGGTGTCGCCCAGGCCGCCGTCGTGGCCCACGAAGCGCACGGCTCACGGCAGTTGGTCGCCTATATCGTGCCGGTCGAGGGCGACGAAGGGGCGGCCTCCACGGAGCCGGAGTGGGAGCCGGAGCTGCGGGCCTTCGCCGCCGAGCGGCTGCCCGCGTACATGGTGCCCGCGCGGTTCGTCGGTCTCGACCGCCTGCCGCTGACCCCCAACGGCAAGCTCGACCACAAGGCGCTCCCGGCCCTCGAAGCGACCGGCAGCACCGCCCACCGGGCCCCGCGCACCCCGCAGGAGGAGGTGCTGACCGGTCTGTTCTCCGACGTCCTCGGGGTCGACGAGGTCGGCATCGACGACGACTTCTTCGACCTGGGCGGGCACTCCCTACTGGCGATGCGCCTGGCGGGCCGGATCCGCGCCGCCCTCGGCGCCGAAGTGGCGATCCGTGACGTCTTCGACTTCCCCACGGTGGCGCGCCTCGGCACGCGGGTGCGGGCGGGCCGGCGGGCGCGCACGGCGCTGCGCCGCCGGGACGACCGCCCGGACCGGATCCCGCTGTCGTACGGCCAGGACCGCCTGTGGTTCATCGACCGCTTCGAGGGGCCGTCGGCGACGTACAACATCCCCATGAGCCTGCGGCTGCACGGAGCCCTGGACACCGGTGCCCTGGCCGCGGCGGTGGCGGACGTGGTCGTGCGCCACGAGATCCTGCGCACGGTCTACGGCCTTGACGCGCACGGCGTGCCGTTCCAGCGGGTCCTGGACGCGGCGGAGGCCCGTACGCGCCTGGACCTCGCCGTCGACGAGACGGCTGAAGCGGACGTGGACGAGGCGCTGGCACGGGCCGCCCAGTACCGCTTCGACCTGGGCGTGGACCTGCCGGTGCGGGTGCGGATCCTGCGCTGCGCGCCCCAGGCGCACGTCCTGTCCCTGGTGGTCCATCACATCGCGGGGGACGGCCAGTCGTTCGCGCCGCTGTTCCGCGACCTCTCCACGGCGTACGCCGCGCGGGTCCGGGGCGAGGAGCCGCACTGGCACGACCAGCCGTTGCAGTACGCCGACTACGCGCTGTGGCAGCGCGACGAGCTGGGCGACCCGGGTGACGCGGACAGCCTCCTGGCCCGTCAGGCCGCGTACTGGCAGCAGGAACTGGACGGGGTGCCGCAGCCCCTTGCGCTGCCCGCCGACCGGCCGCGGCCCGCCCGCCCCAGCCACCGCGGCGACCGCGTCGAGTTCACCGTCGACACGGAGCTGCTCGGCGCGGCCGAGGCCCTTGCGCGCGGCCGGGGCGTCACGGTCTCGATGGTGATGCAGTCGGCCCTGGCCGCGCTGCTGCACCAACTGGGCGGTGGCCAGGACATCCCGATCGGCTCGCCGATCGCGGGCCGCACCGACGACGCCGCGGACGGCATGGTCGGCTTCTTCGCCAACACCTGGGTGCTGCGCGCGGACCTCTCCGGCACCCCCTCCTTCGAGGACCTCCTCGCCCAGGTCCAGCGCAAGGCCCTGGCCGCGTACGACAACCAGGACGCGCCCTTCGAGCGCCTGGTGGAACTCCTCAACCCCGAGCGCTCCACCTCCTACCACCCGCTCTTCCAGGTCATGCTCGGCTGGCAGAACACCGACCGGGCCGAACTCGACCTGCCCGGCATCGACCGCACGGAGGTCATCTGGGCCAGGACCGGCACGGCCCGCTTCGACCTGTACGTCCACCTCGTCCAGACCGACACGGAGCACGGCGCCGAGGTCCGAGGCGCCATCGAGTACGCCACCGACCTGTTCGACGCCTCCACGGTGCGGCGCCTCACCGACGGGTTCGTGCGCGTCCTGCGCCACATGGTCGCGGAGCCCCGGGCCCGCGCGGCCACGACCGACCTCCTGGCACCGGACGAGCGGCGAGCGGTCCTCGGCGCGGTGAACGACACCTCGGTCGAGCGGCCCGAGCTGACCGTTCCGGAGCTGGTGGCGCGGCGAGTGGCGGCCGCTTCGGAGGCGGTGGCGGTGGTCTTCGAGGACCAGCGGTTGACCTACGCGGAGTTGGAGGCGCGGGCCGACCGTCTGGCCCGCGAGCTGACCGGCCGCGGCGTGCGCCCCGAGACCGTCGTGGGCCTCGCGCTGTCCCGCTCGGCCGACCTGGTCGTGGCCATGCTGGGCATCCTCAAGGCGGGCGGCGCCTATCTGCCGATCGACCCCAGATTCCCCAGCTCCCGCCTGGACTTCATCCTCGACGACGCCCGGCCCGCCCTCGTCCTCACCGAGGAGGGCACCGCCGACGTCCTGCCGGAGACCGACACCCCGCGCCTGCTGTTCGGCGACGTGGACTTCGCAGGGCCCGGCCCGGACGTCGTGCCCGCCTCCGCCCGCCCCGCGCAGGCCGCGTACGTGATGTACACCTCCGGCTCGACGGGCACGCCCAAGGGCGTGGTCATCACCCATCGCGAGGTCGTCAACGGCGTCCTCGGCCTGGCCGACGTCATCGGCATCGACGCGGGAACCCGCACCCTCGCCGGTACCTCGGTCAACTTCGACGTCTCCGTCTTCGAGACGATCACGACGCTCGCCAGGGGCGGCACCGTCGAGGTGGTGCCCGACATCCTGGCCGTCGCCGAACGCGGCGGCTGGGAGGGCGGCGTCATCAGCGCCGTGCCCTCCGTCCTCTCCGCGTTCCTCGACCGGTGCGGTACGAACGTCCGCGCCGACGCAGTCGTCACGGGCGGCGAGGCGCTCCCCGCCGCCCTCGTACGCCGCGTGCGCGAGGCCATCCCCGGCGTACGCGTCATCAACCCCTACGGCCAGACCGAGTCCTTCTACGCCACCGCCTCCACCACGGAAGCTGACTGGCTGGAAGCGGCGAACGCGCCCATCGGCAGACCTCTGGGGAACATGCGCACCTATGTGCTCGGCCCCGGACTGACCCCCGTACCGCCGGGCGTGACCGGCGAGTTGTACGTGGCGGGGCCCCTGGCGCGCGGCTACCTCGGGCGTCCGGACCTGACCGCCGAGCGCTTCGTGCCCGATCCGTACGGGCCTTCCGGGGCCCGGATGTACCGCACGGGTGACCTCGCCCGCTGGAACGCCGACGGACAGCTCGACTACCTGGGCCGCGCCGACACCCAGATCAAGATCCGCGGCATCCGCGTCGAACCCGGCGAGGTCGAGGCCGCCCTCGTCGCCCACCCGGGTGTCGCCCAGGCCCTGGTCGCCGTCAGCAAGGACCGGGCCGGCGACCCGCGCCTGGTGGGCTACGTGGTGCCCGTCGACACCGGCACGGACGGCATCGGCGGCGTGCAGAGCCTCGGCGAGATGGACGTGGACCTGGCGGCCGCGGTGTCGGCGCGCGAGCTGCGCAGGTTCGCGGCCACCAGGCTGCCGGAGTTCATGGTGCCGTCCGTGTTCGTGCTGCTCGACCGGTTCCCGCTGACCCCGACCGGCAAGGTCGACGCCAAGGCGCTGCCCGCGCCGGAGTTCGCCGCGGGCGCCTACCGCGCCCCGAGCACCCCCGTCGAAGAGATCCTGGCCGCCGTGTACGCGGAAGTGCTCGGCCGGGAACGGATCGGCGTGAACGACGACTTCTTCGCCGTCGGCGGCGACAGCATCCGCTCGATCCAGGTCGTCTCCCGCGCCAAGGCGCGGGGCGTCGAGGTCACACCCCGGCAGATCTTCGAATGCCGCACCGTGGCCGCCCTCGCCGAGACGGCAGGGCACGGCCAGGGCACGTCCGCCCTCGAAGAGCTGGACGGCGGCGGCGTGGGCTTCATGCCGCTCCTTCCGGCGGGCCGCCATCTGCTGGAACTCAGCGGCGGCCACGACCGGTTCGCCATGGCCACGACGGTGGACCTGCCCGTCGGCATCGACGCGGCAGGCCTGGTCGCGACGGTGGCCGCGGTCCTCGACCGGCACGACGTCCTGCGCTCGACCCTGGTGACCGGGGAGGAGACGGGCATCGAGGTGGCCGCGCCCGGCACGGTCGACGCGGCGGCCCTGATCCACCGGGTGCCCTGCGACGGCGTGTGGGACGAGGCCTGGCAGGAACGCGCGCGGACCGAAGCGGACGCCGCCGCGGGCCGCCTCGCTCCCGCGGCCGGTGCGATGGTCAGGCTCGTGTGGTTCGACGCGGGCCCGAAGACCGCCGGGCGCCTCACCCTCGTCCTCCAGCACCTGGTCGTCGACGGCGTCTCCTGGCGCGTCCTGCTCCCGGACCTGGCCGCCGCCTGGCGCGAGGTCCGCGACGGCCGCACCCCGCGCCTGCCCGAGGTCGCCACGTCGGTGCGCCGGTGGGCCCACGCCCTGACCGAAGAGGCGGCCGCGCCCTGGCGCACCGGTGAGCTCGCCCTGTGGCGCCGGATCCTCGCCGATCCCGACCCCGACCTGGGGCCGCGCCCCTTCGACCCGGCCGTCGACGTGACCTCCACGGTCCGGCACGTGCACCTGGACCTGCCGGCGCCCCTCACCCGGGCGCTGCTCACCACCCTGCCGACGGCGTTCCGCAGCGGCGTCAACGACGGCCTGCTGACCGCCCTCGCCCTGGCCGTGGCCCGGTGGCGCGAGCGGCGCGGCACCGGCGATGCGTCGCTCCTGCTCGGCCTCGAAGGCCACGGCCGCGAGGAGGCGGCCGTTCCCGGCGCCGACCTGTCCCGCACCGTGGGCTGGTTCACCAGCATGTTCCCGGTCCGCCTCGACGTGCGCGGAGCCGATCTCGACGAGGCCTTCGCGGGCGGCGCGGCCGCAGGTGACGCCATCAAGGCCGTCAAGGAACAGCTCGCGGCCATCCCCGACAAGGGCATCGGCTACGGCCTGCTCCGCCACCTCAACCCCGACACCGCCGAGGTCCTGCGGCGGTACTCCACCGGACAGATCTCCTTCAACTACCTGGGCCACCTCACCGCGGCCGGGAACATGCCCGACGACCTCCACGGCCTGGGCTTCACCACCAGCGCGGGCACCACGGGCCTGATACCGGCGCCGGACGCCGACATGCCCGCCTTCGCCACCCTGGACATCAACGCCTACGTCAGCGACACCCCCCAGGGCCCCCGCCTCAGGGCACGCGTCGGCTACCCCGAGCACCTGCTCCGCCACGACGACGTACAGGAACTCACGGACCTGTGGCAGCGGGCCCTCGAAGCCCTCGCCGAGCACAGCACCCGGCCGGAGGCGGGCGGCCTCACCCCCTCCGACACCGGCCTCGTCGACATCGGCCAGGACGAACTCGACAGGTGGGAACGGCGCTACCGGGGCCTCGCGGACGTGTGGCCCCTGACCCCGATGCAGTCAGGACTGCTCTTCCACAGCCTGCTCACCGGCAGGACGTCCTTCGACGCCTACCACATGCAGCTCGCCTTCCACCTGTCCGGCCCGGTGGACCCCGAGCGCATGCGCGCCGCCGGACAGGCCCTGCTCGACCGGTACCCGAACCTCGGCGCGGCCTTCGCCCAGAACGAGTCCGGGGAGTGGCGCCAACTCGTCCCGCGCGAGGTGCGGTTGCCCTGGCGTCTCGTGGACCTGAGCACCCTGGCCGCGGCGGAGCGCGACGAGGAGCTGAAGCGGTTCCTGGCCGCCGACCACGGCGCCCACTTCGACCCCGCCGCGCCCCCGCTCCTCCGGCTCACCCTGGTCAAGCTGGAGGCGGAGCGCTGGGAACTGGTCCTGACCGCCCATCACGTACTGTTCGACGGCTGGTCGATGCCGCTCCTGATGCAGGAGCTGCCGCGCCTGTACGCCGCCGCGGGCGACGGCACGGCGCTGCCCCCGGTGCGCGGCTACCGTGACTTCCTCGCCTGGCTCGCCGGGCAGGACCGGGAGGCGGCCGCCCGCGCCTGGGCCGAGGAACTGGCCGACCTGGAGGAGCCCACCCTGCTGGCCCCCGACGCACCGGCGGACGGGCACAGCGCGGGCATCGGGATGCTCGAAGTGCCCCTGTCCGCGCAGACGGCACGTGATCTCGCCCGGACGGCGACCGAGACGGGCGTCACGGTCAGCACCCTGCTCCAGGGAGCCTGGGCGGTGCTCCTCGCCGGTCTGACGGGGCGGCGGGACGCGGTGTTCGGCACCTCCGTCTCCGGCCGCCCGCCCGAGCTCTCCGGCGCCGACTCGATGGTGGGCCTGTTCATCAACACCCTGCCGGTGTACGTCGACTGCGACCCCGGGCGGACCCTGCGCGAGGTCCTCACCGCACTGCACCGGCGCCAGGGCGTCCTGCTCGACCACCAGCACCACGGCCTCCTCGACATCCAGCAGTCCCTCGGCCTCAGCACCCTCTTCGACACGATGGTGGTCCTGGAGTCGTACCCCGTCGACGGCGCGGGCATCACCGAGGCGACCACGGCCGCCGGGGTGGAGATCACCGGCCTGAGCCCGCTCAGCGGCACCCACTACCCGATGATGGTCGTCGCCCTCGCCGAACCCCATCTGAAGGTGGGCATCCAGTACCAGCACCACCTCTTCGAACGCGACCGGGCCGGTGCCGTCGCCGCCGCGTACGCGGAGGTCCTGCGCCGCCTCGCCACCGACCCCGACACCCCGGTGGGCGCGGTGGACGTCGTCGCCCGGACCCCGGACGGACAGCTCGTCCGCGCGGGCTCCCGGGCCGGAAACCGCGGTGGCCGCGGCGGACCCGGGACCGCCCCGGCCGCCCGCCCCGGCGACGGCCGGACCGCGCGGGACCCGCGCACCCCGCAGGAAGAGCTGCTGTGCGGCCTGTTCGCCGAGGTGCTCGGCCTGGACCGGGTCGGCGTCGACGACGACTTCTTCGACCTGGGCGGACACTCCCTGCTCGCCACCCGCCTGGCCGGACGGGTCCGCTCCGTCCTCGGCGTGGAGGTGCCGCTGCGCGTCCTGTTCGCCGCCCCCACGGTCGCCGAACTCGTCGAGCACCTGCCCAAGGGCGCCCGCGCCCGGCTCGCGCTGCGGCGCACCGCGCGGCGCCCCGACGCGGTTCCGCTCTCCTTCGCGCAGCGTCGGCTGTGGTTCCTCGACAAGTTCGAGGCGGACAAGACCACGTACCACGCGCCGTTCCCGCTGCGCCTGACCGGCACGGTGGACGTGCCCGCGCTCACCGCGGCCCTGCGCGACGTGGTGGTGCGCCACGAGAGCCTGCGCACCGTGTTCCCCGAGGACGCCGCGGGCGAGCCGCGCCAGCACGTCCTGGACGCCGGACCGCTCGCCGTCGACCTGCCCGTCGTCGACGTGGCGCCGCAGGACCTGGAGGAGGCGCTGGCCGCGAGGACCGCGCGCCCCTTCGACCTGGCCGCGGAGATCCCGCTCCACGCCACGCTGCTGCGCCTGGCCGAGCAGGACCACGTCCTGCTCCTGATGATCCATCACATCGCGGCCGACGGCGAGTCGTTCGCCCCGCTCGTCCGGGACCTGTCCGCCGCCTACGCCGCCCGGCTGCGCGGCGAGCCGCCGCGCTGGCGGGAGCTGCCCGTGCAGTACGTCGACTACACCCTGTGGCAGCACGAGCTGCTGGGCTCCGAGAGCGACCCCGACAGCCTCCTGGCCGCACAGGTCGACTACTGGAAGGAGGAGTTGACGGGCCTCCCACAGCCCCTCCAGCTGCCCGCCGACCGCCCGCGGCCCCTCGTCGCGAGCCACCGGGGAGACGTGGTGGAGTTCGCGCTCGACCCGCGCACCGCGGCCGCCGTGGAGGAACTGGCGCGCAGCCGCTCCGCCACCGCGTCCATGGTGCTCCAGTCCGCGCTCACCGTGCTCCTGCACGCGCACGGCGCGGGCGACGACATCGCCATCGGTTCCCCCATCGCCAACCGCACCGACGACAACCTCACCGAACTCATCGGCTTCTTCGTCAACACCTGGGTCCTGCGCGCCGACGTGGCGGGCAACCCCGCCTTCCTCGACCTGCTCGACCAGGTACGCGCCAAGTCCCTCGGCGCGTACGACCACCAGGACGTGCCGTTCGAGCGCCTGGTGGACATCGTCAGCGCCGAGCGGTCCACGGCCTACGCGCCGCTGACCCAGGTGGTCCTCGCCTGGCAGAACTTCGCCCGGGAGGACTTCGCGCTGCCCGGCCTGCGGGTGGGCCTGGAGCCGCTGCGCACCGCCACCGCCAAGTTCGACCTGTTCTTCAACCTGGCGGCGCTGCCGGGCCACGGCATCGTCGGGCACCTCGAATACGCCACGGACCTCTTCGACCGCGCCACGGCCGAGCGCCTCGCCGACCGTTTCGTCCGGGTCGTGGAACAGCTCGTGGCCGACCCCGCGCAGCGCGTCGGCGCGGTGGACGTCCTGGAGGAGAGGGAGCTGCGGTGTCTGCGGGAGTGGTCCCGCGCGGGCGGCCCCGGCGCCCCGGTCCCCGACCTGACCGTGCCGCAGGTCTTCGAGGCGACGGCGGCCGCGCACCCGGACCGGCCCGCCGTCACCTCAGACGCGGTGACGGTCGACTACGCGCGGCTGAACGCGGCGGCCAACCGTCTAGCCCGGCTGCTGCGCGCGCACGGCGCACGCCCCGGCCGGACGCTGGCGGTGGCACTGCCCCGCTCCACCGACCTGGTCGTCACGATCCTCGCGATCCTGAAGACCGGCGCCGCGTACGTGCCGGTCGACCCGGGCCACCCGGCCGACCGCGTCGCGTACACGCTCGCCGACGCCCGGCCCGAACTCGTCGTCACCGACGCCGCGTTCGCCGACCGGGTGCCGGAGGGGCCGCGCCTGCTCATCGACGCCCCCGACACCGACGCGGCCCTCGCCGCGCTGCCCGCCCACGACCTGGACGCGGCCGAGCGCGGCACCCTCGGCCCGGACGACGCCGCCTACGTCATCTACACCTCGGGCTCCACGGGCCGCCCCAAGGGCGTCCTGGTCACGCACCGCAACGTGCTGAGCCTGATGACCCGTACACGGGACCTGTTCGGCTTCGGCGCCGACGACGTGTGGACGATGTTCCACTCGCCCGCCTTCGACTTCTCGGTGTGGGAGCTGTGGGGACCGCTGCTGCACGGCGGCCGCCTCGTGACCGTCCCGCACGACGTCGGACGGTCGCCGGAGGACTTCCTGGCGCTGCTCGCGCGCGAGCGGGTCACGGTGCTCAACCAGACCCCGTCGGCCTTCTACCAGCTGATCCGCGCGGACCGGGAGAACCCCGGCCCGGGACGGAGCCTCGCCCTGCGCACCGTCGTGTTCGGCGGCGAGGCACTGGACCTGCCGCGTCTCACCGAGTGGTACGAGCGGCACGCCGCCGACGCCCCGCGCCTGGTGAACATGTACGGCATCACGGAGACCACCGTGCACGTCACCCACGGCCCGCTCGACCCGGACCTGGTGCGCGGCGCCGCGGGCTCCGCGATCGGCGTCGGCCTGCCCGGCCTGGACGTACGGCTCCTCGACGGGGCGCTGCGGCCCGTGCCCGCCGGTGTCGTGGGCGAGATGTACGTGGGTGGTGACCAGGTGGCGCGCGGCTACCTCAACCGCCCGGACCTGACGGCGGCGCGGTTCGTCGCCGACCCGTCCGGACCGCCCGGCAGCCGCCTGTACCGCTCCGGCGACCTGGCCCGGTGGACGCCCCGGGGGCAGCTGGAGTACGCCGGGCGCTCGGACGACCAGATCAAGCTCCGCGGCTTCCGGATCGAGCCCGGCGAGGTCGAGGCGGCGCTGCTCGCCCGCGCCGACGTGGCCGACGCACGGGTCGTCGTCCGGGTCGACTCCGCAGGGGACAAGGCCCTGACGGCCTACGCGGTCCCGGCGGGTCCCGAGGGCCTGCCCGAGCCCGCCGTGCTCCGCGCCGAGCTGCGTGCCGTCCTGCCCGACTACATGGTCCCCGCGGCCTTCGTACCGCTCGACTCCATCCCGCTGACCGGCAACGGCAAGCTGGACCGCGCCGCCCTGCCCGCGCCCGCGCGCACTGCTTCGGGCCCCGCGGCCGCGCGGCCCACCAGCACCCTGGAGCTCCACGTCGTCCGCGCCTGGGCCCGGGTCCTGGACACGGACCCGTACGGCGTCGGCGTCGACGACGACTTCTTCGACGCCGGGGGAGACTCCTTCAAGGCGGTCACGCTGGCCCGTGCCATCGGCCAGGGACTGCCCGTGGTGGAGGTCTTCAAGAACCCCACACCACGACAACTGGCGGCGCGCCTCGCCTCGTTGGAGGCGGCGCAGGGAACGCCCGCGCTGCTGCACCGCCTCACACCCGGGCGCGACGCGGACAACGGCCCCGGGCACACCGTGGTCTGCATCCCCTACGGCGGCGGCAACGCCACCGCCTACCAGCCCCTCGCCGGGCGGCTTCCCGCCGACGTCGACCTCTGGGCCGCCGAGCTGCCGGGGCACGATCCGGTGCGCCCCGACGAGCCCCTTGAGCCCTGGGCCGAGACCGCCGAGCGCGTGGCGAAGGAGATCGCGGAGACGGTGCGCGGGCGGTACACCCTGTACGGACACTGCGCCGGCACGTTCTTCGCCGTCCTCGTCGCCCGCCTGCTGGAGGACAGGGGAGCCGCCCCGTCGCGGATCGTCCTGGGCGCCGCCTTCCCGCAGGACGCACCGAGCGACGACCAGTTGACGGAAGCGGCGGGTGACGACGACCTCTTCGCGGGCCTGAGCGCCATCGGCGGCTTCTCCGGCGCCCTGGACGACAGGGACCGGCGCCGCGTCCTGGCCGTCGTCCGCCACGACATGCTGGAGGGCTCGCGCTTCCACCGCGAGGCCACCGGCGGCTTCGAGCGGCTGCGCACCCCGGTGCGCGTCGTGATCGGCGGCGCGGACCCGCTCACCGACGGCTACGCGACCGGTTACCGGGCCTGGGAGCACTACGCCCACGACGTGACGCTGGACGTCATCGAGGACGCGGGACACTACTTCGTCAAGGACCGGGCCGAGGAGGTGGCACGGCTGGTCATCGATCAGTGAGGCGTCGCCGCCGGGGCGTCCGCGCCCCGGCGGCAGTAACCCTTCTGGAAGGCCGCCCAGAAGGGTTCGTCGAGCCCCGCGTCGACGAGGGGGTTCCAGTTGGTGTGGGCCACGAGCTGGCGGTGCCCGTCGCGGCTGTTGAGGGCGAAGGTCAGGTACCCGGGCGCGCTGCCCCCGTGGCCGTACGCGGGCCCGCAGTCCGTGGCGTAGACGTACATCCCCAGGCCGTAGCCGACCGCGGGCCGAGGGCTGCCCGTCGTGGGCACGGTGTCGTCCAGCATCCGCCGCAGGATCGCCGGGGGCAGCAGGCGTCCGCGCAGCAGGGCCCGGTAGAAGCGGGCGACGTCGGCCGCGGTGGTCACGATCGCGCCCGACGCCCCGGCTTCGGAGGGGCTGATGGAGGTGACGTCGTAGCGGGTGGGGTCGGGCACGTTCGGCAGCAGCCGCGATACGTCCGCGTAGCCGTGCACATGTGGCCCGTCGATCGTGGTGTCCGCCAGGGGGTACGAGGTGTCCCGCAGGCCCAGCGGCTTGAGGACGCGGCGTTCGAGGTTGGTGCGCAGGTCGCGGTCGGTGACCCGCTCGACGATCAGGTCGAGCAACAGGTAGTTGGTGTTGGAGTACCGGAACCGGGTGCCGGGGGTCGGGAAGTACCGGGGCCCCGCGAGGCCGATGGCGATCAGCTGGTCGCGCGGCCAGTACTGGTCGAGGCTTTCGAAGTGGGGGATCAGCCCGTCGAGGTAGTCGTACAGGCCGCTCGTGTGGTTGAGCAACTGGCGGACGGTGACGGGCGCGCCGGACAGCGCGTTGTCGGCGCGGACCTGGTCGGGGAGCAGCCGCTGCACGGTGTCGTCGAGGCGCAGCCGGTGCTCGGCCACGAGTTGCAGGACGACCGTCGCGGTGAAGGTCTTGGTGAGGCTTCCGGAACGGAACCTCAGGTCCGGACGCATCGCGGCACCCGTGGCCCGGTCCGCGACGCCGGCCGCGCCGAAGCGGGTCCGCTCGCCGTCGCGGGCGAGCAGGAAGGCACCCGGATTGGGGTGCGGATCGGCCACCACCCGGTCGACCAGTTCCTGGAGAGCCGGATCACGGGAGGCGCGGGCCTGACCGCCGGGGGCCGCGTCGGCCGCGGCCACCCCGGACGGCGGCAGGAAGGAGAGCGCAAGCGCCGTTCCCAGTAAGCGGGTTGTGCGGCGTCGCGTCATCGAGATCATCAAGGGCCCTCTTCCGATAGCAATATGTACGTACGGTTATAGCGCACGGTACCGTCTTCGCGTGCCGAGAGTCGCCGACCATGACGCCCGCCACGGGCAGATCACCGATGCCGTCCAGCGCCTGATCGTGCGGGACGGTCTGAGCGCCGTGACCGTCGCGCGGACCGCCGCCGAGGCGGGCATGTCCGTGGGCCTGGTGCAGCACTACTTCACGGCGAAGGACGAGATGCTCCTCGCCACGTTCACGCGCGTCAACGCGCGCTTCACCGCGCGGGTGGACGCGCTGGTGAACCGCGGCGAGGCCGAGGGCCGCACCATCGCCGCGATGCTGCGGCAGGCCCTGGCCGAGCTCGTGCCGCTCGACGACGCCCGCCGCGCCGAATTCCTGGTCCGCCTCGCCTTCGCGGACCGGGCCGCGCACCACGCCCGCCTCGCCGCGGTCCAGAGGGAGACCCTCGCGGGGATCCGCGCCCGCGTCGCCCGGGCCATCGAGAACGGCACGGCGTGCGGCGAGGTCGCCCGGGAGGTAGACGCCACCGGCCAGGCCCTGCGCATCGTCGCGTGCGCGGAGGGGCTCGCCCTGCACACGCACATCGACCCCGACGGCACACCCGAACCGGCGGTCCTCGCGGCCCTGGACGACCGCATCGACCGCGTCTTCACCGGCACGTGCCGCCGCGCCCGGCGCCGCGCGGGGGACTGAAGCCGGTCAGCCGACCGGCAGCGCCGGGGGGGCACGTCGCGCGGCGCGCCGGAGGCGGTGCGGCCTGCTCGCCGGCCGTCAGGTGACGTGCAGGGTCAGGCCGTAGCGCGAGAGGATCTCGTTCACCGGCTGGTACCACGTCTCGCCGCCGCTGCGGCAGTTGCCCCAGCCGCCCGACGTGACGCCCTGTGCCTGGTCGCCGCTGATGAACGAGCCGCCGGAGTCGCCGGGTTCGGCGCAGACGCTGGTCTTGGTCAGCTGGTGCACGACGGTGCCGTCGGAGTAGTTCACCGTCTCGTTCTTGGCCAGGACCTGGCCGCAGTGCCAGTGCGTGGTGGAGCCGGAGCGGCAGATGGACGTGCCGACCGGCATCTCGGTGGAGCCGCGCACGAGCCGGTCGGGGATGGTGCCCCAGCCGAGCACGACCGGCACGGTCCACCAGCCGTGGCCGATGGAGACGTAGGCGTAGTCGTCACCGGGGAAGGAGGAGCCCCGGAAGGTGCCCATGTCGGAGCCGTCCCAGCCGCGTACGGCCGCGCCCGCGCGTCCGCAGTGTCCGGCCGTGACGAAGCCGCCGTGCACGGAGAAGCCGATGGAACAGCGGACGTTGCCGGTGTAGTAGGGGTCGCCGCCGACGGTCCCGGCGGCGAAGGTGCGCGGTGCGTCGGCGACCGTCGCGACCCGCACGGGAGCGGTGGCGCGGGCACGGCGCACGAAGGCCTCGACGTCCTTGTCGGACGCGTGCCGCGCGACGACGGAGACCACGACGCGGTTGGCCCGCGGGTCGACACGCCAACCCGCCACACCTGAGGGCGCTTCGATGCGGTCCACGCGTGCCTTCGCGGCGTCGAGGCGCGCGGCGCTGTGCTCGACGAGCCGGACGGCGGCCCCCGCGCGGCGCACCTCCTCGGCCGCCCGCGGCCGGGTCACGGCCACGGTCAGGCGGTCGCGTCCGGCGTCGAACCAGGACCCGGCGTAGGCGGCGCCGGCCGCCTCGCGCGCGGCGCGCTCGACCCCGACGGCGCGCCGCTCGGCGGCGAGCCGGTCACGCGCCGCGCTCGGCGACAGGCCGAAGTCGCGCTCCATCGCGTCGAGGAGCGCGGCGGACGCGGGTGCCTCGGAGGACCCGGGCGTGGCCGTGGTCGTGGCCGTGGCGGTGGCGGCCGTGGCGAGGCCGGTGCCGCCACAGGTCGCCATCACCAGCAGGGCGGACAGAGCCAGACGTACTCCCGTCTTGCGTCTCACAGGGGACCCTTTCGTCGTTCCAACGAGGTGGGGGTGGAACCGGGGTTGCTGAGAGCGCTCTCATTGCGGCTGGGGCCGAGGGTAGGGAAGCCGCGATGCCAAGTCCAGACCGGGCGGACGCCGTTCTGTGCCCGCTCTCGCCCGGATCCGTGCCCGCTTCGGCCCGGGCGCGCGGTCACTTCTTCCACGGGCCTGGCTCTCGCATCAGAGGTGTGCTCTGGTACCTACGGACAACCGGACCACCTCGCAACGCCGTGCACGGCCGTTCCCCCCTCGCGGCCCCCGGGCCGCCGCCTTCCTCAGCAGCCAAGGAGGATCCGTGCGACTGCGACAGTTCACCGGGCTCGGACGCGGGCTGGTCCTGCTGGTGGCCATGGCATTGGGCGCCGCCGGACTCACGGCGACGCCCGCGGCCACGGCCGCAGGGGATCCACCGACGAGCCATGGACTCAAGGGCGAGTACTACACCCAGTCCGCCCCGGGAGCCTTCGACTTCCACGAGCTCAAGGCCACCGTCTTCGACCCGGCCATCGACTTCGCCACCCTCGAACCCCGGCTGGCCGCCGCCACCGGCCGCAACGACGATGCCACCGTCCGCTGGACCGGGAAGCTGGTGCCCGAAAGGAGCGGACCCACGACCTTCTCCATGGTCGGGGACAACGGCTTCCGGCTGTGGATCGACGGTGAACTCGTCATCGACCACTGGGTCGACGACTGGGACAGGGAACAGAACTCCCGGCCCGTGGAGCTCAGCGCGGGCACGTCCCACGACATCAAGGTCGAGTACTTCGAACACTACGGGGGCTCGCATCTGCGCCTGCGCTGGATCCCCCCGGACGGTGAGAAGACCGCCGTGCCGCGCAGCGCGTTCCGGCCGCCCGACGGCTGGCACTACGACGGTGCCACCGACGCCACCGTGCGGGCCGACGGCCGCACCCTCGCCCTCGACTTCCCGCAGCGGCTGGCGCCGCCGCCCGGCACGCTCCCCGGACACATCGAGGCCGTCATCGGCGGCGCCACGTGGCCCTTGGCCACCGCAGCGCTCGACGAGGCCGACCCCAGCGTCCTGCTCGTCCGGCTCAAGGAGCCGGTCGTCGGCAACAAGGACGGCACCGCGCGCGGCACCGTGGACGTGCGCTACGACGGCCGGGGCGGTCTCGCCGCCGTCGGCGGCGACGAGGTCGACGCGTTCCTCAGCGGCGGCGTCAACCGTTCCCGGTACGAACTGCGCACGCCCTGGGCGGGCGACGCCGAGGCGGGCAAAGGGTGGCGCGCGTACCCGCGCCCGCAGCTCACCCGGACCGAGTGGCGCAACCTCAACGGCCGGTGGCAGTTCGCCGCGGCCGCCGCGGGCGACGCCCCGCCGGTCGGCAAGGACCTCGCCGAGCGCATTCGGGTGCCGTACCCGGTCGAGTCCCAGCTCTCGGGCGTACAGCGGCACGAGGACCGCATGTGGTACCGGCGTACGTTCACCGTCCCGGAGGGCTGGCGCATCGGCGACGGCCGGCGCCTGCGGCTGAACTTCGGCGCCGTGGACTGGCAGGCGCGGGTGTACGTGAACGGCAGCGAGGTCGCCGAACACCGGGGCGGCTACGACAAGTTCAGCGCGGACGTCACCGACGCGCTCAAGCCCGGCGGCACCCAGGAGCTGATCGTCGGCGTGTACGACCCGACGGACGCCGAGGGCGGCGAGAACCCGCCCCTCGGCAAGCAGCGCCTGGACCCGAGCGGCATCTGGTACACCCCTTCGTCCGGCATCTGGCAGACCGTCTGGATGGAGCCGGTGGCCGCCGACCACGTCGAATCGCTCAAGATCACCCCCGATGTCCCCGGGAGCCGGGCCGTCGTGGAGGCGAAGGGCGTACGGGCCGGCGTACCGGTCACGGCCACCGCCTACGCGGACGGCAGGAAGGTCGCGACGGCGACCGGCTGGACGGGCACCCCGCTCGCTCTGGAGATCGGCGGGCCCCGCCTCTGGTCACCGGACGACCCGTTCCTCTACGACCTGAAGGTCACGGTCGGCGGCGACCGCGTCGGCAGCTACTTCGGCATGCGCTCCATCGCCGTGGAGAAGACCGGCGGCACTCCGCGCACTCTGCTCAACGGCAGCCCCGTCTATCTGATGGCCACCCTCGACCAGGGCTTCTGGCCGGACGGGCTGCACACCGCGCCGACCGACGAGGCCCTGGCCTACGACCTGCGGGCGCACAAGAGGCTCGGCTACAACTCGGTGCGCAAGCACATCAAGGTGGAGCCGGACCGGTGGTTCTACTGGGCGGACAGGCTGGGCCTGCTCGTATGGCAGGACATGCCCGCGATGACCGCGGGGGCGGTGCCCGACGGTGCCGCCCGGGCCCGGTTCGAGCGCGAGCTGAAGGAGATGGTCGACGAGCACGCGAGCAGCCCCTCCGTGGTCATGTGGGTGCCCTTCAACGAGGGCTGGGGCCAGTACGACGTGGCGCGCGTCGCGGAGCAGGTCAAGCGCTGGGACCCCACCCGCCTGGTCAACAACATGTCGGGCGTCAACCTGGGCACCGACGGCGGCGCCGGTGACATCCTCGACGAGCACGGCTACCCCGCCCCCGCCCTGCCCGCCCCCGACGGCAGGCGGGCCCTCGTCAGCGGTGAGTACGGCGGACTGGGGCTCGCGGTCCCCGGGCACGCCTGGTCGGTCCAGATGTCGTACGTCGACGTCGACCCGGCGACGTACACCGACGACTACCTGGCCCGTCTCGCCGAGGTCCGCGCCCTCGCCTGCGAGGGCGGAAACGGCGCCGTCTACACCCAGATCGCCGATGTGGAGGGCGAGTTGAACGGCCTGCTGACGTACGACCGCAAGGTCCTCAAAGGCGACGCCGAGCGCATCAGAACCGCCCACGAGCGACTGATCGAGGGCGCCCAGGACGGCACACTGCCGTGCTCCGCGCCCTGACCGACCGACCGAGCGTGCGCCGCGAGCGCGGGATCAGCCGTGCTCATCGCGGACCGCGGCGACTCGCGGACCGCGGCGACCGGGACGTCACTCGGACGTGCGGGCCTCCCGGCCGGTCGAGCGTGCCGCCTCCTGAGCCGTGTCCTTGACCGACGACGCGGCCTCGCGGGCCGGTTCGCGCAGCTTGGCCCCGGCCTCGCGGGTCGCCTCCCGGGCGGTCTCCCGCACGGGGCCGACGACATCGTCGGCGTGGTCGCGCACGCGTTGGCCGACGCGGGTCTCGGCGTCGGTCGGCGGGAAGAGCGCGCCGACGAGCAGGCCCGCGCCGAAGGCGATCGCCCCGGCCGCCAGCGGGCTGCCCTGGGCCTGGGCGCGCGCCTGCCCCGCGGTGTCGCCGGTCTGCCTGGCGGTGGCCTGGGCGGTGCCCATGACCCGGTCCCTCGCGGTCGTCGCGCGGGCGCGCACGGCGCTCGCACGACGGCGGGCCACGCGGGGCGGGCTGAGCCGCTCGGCGAGGCGGTCCACGCTGTCGGACAGATGTGCGCGGGTGTCCTCGGTCTCCTGCCTCAACCGGTCGGGTGTCGAGCCCATTTGGCGTCCTCCTTCAACGAGTCCAGTGAGCGTTCGGGGGTCAGTCGCACGGAACGCATGCGGCGGCGGCCGGTGGCGTAGAGCACCGCGCCGACCACCGCCCAGACGGCGGCGACGATCAGGGCGGCCCACGCGCGGTCCATGACGTGGTCGAGGCCGAAGACCGCCGCGAGGCTGGCGAGGGCGAGGGCGAGCCCTGTGGCGTATCCGGAGCCCCCGTACAGGCCCGCCGCCTGCCCCGCCGGCCTGCCCTGCTCCTTCAGCTCGGCCTTGGCCAGCTCGACCTCGGTGCGCACGAGCCGGGTGAGGTCGTGCGTCACCTCGCCGACGAGCGCGCCGACGGATGCCTCGCGGTCGCGGTCGTGGCCGTGAGCGGTGTGGGGTGCCCGCACGGTCACCACCCCCGGCCGGGCGGTGGCGGAGGGGTCGGGCCGGGGGGCTCCGGCGCCGCCGTGCCGGACGTGCCGAGGCGCGGCATGGGCGGCGGCCCCTCGCCCGGAGCCAGGGCCGGATCGGGCGTGTAGGCCGTGGCGGGCACCTCACGTCCTGGCTCGTCCGCCGTGGCGGGCTCGGCCGCGGCGGTGCCCCGGCCGACACGCGAGGCCGCGAACCCGGCGAGGGCCGCACCGATGAGGAAGAGCCCCGGGCGGCGCCGCGCGAAGTGCCGTACGTCGTCGAGCAGGTCGGCGGCGCCGCGGTGCTCGATGCGGTCGGCGACGCGGTGGCCGCCGCCCGCCGCCTGCCGTACCAGGGACGCCGCGGGAGAGTCCGGCTTGGCGCTGTCGCCCATGTGCCGCAGGTCCGTCGACACGTCGCGGATGGTGGCCGCCAGGCGCCGCAGCTGGGCCTCGGCCTCGTCCACGGCCTGCTCGCGCATCCGCTCGTACAGGTCGCGGCCCTGGGCGGCGGACTCGTGCAGCACGTCGGCCGCGCCTTCGCGGGCGGCGTCCGCGGCGCTGTGCCCCGTCGCTCGGTCCCGGCCGGTCTCGTGGGGCCTGTCGCTCCGATCCATGGTGCCTCCTCGGGCAGGGTGCTGGTGTCGGACGCGGCGCCGGGTACCCGGGGCGCTGATCGGAACACCGTCCGTGCGCGACACGCGACGGCGCACCCCGGATTGGCGCGGAGCGATCGGGTCACCCGTGCCCGTATGGCAGACGGCGACGAACGAGTGGACCGGCGGCACGGCGGGCCGACGGACGCGCGGCAGCACGATGACCAACAGGCCCCCGAGCCTGCGGCGGAGCCCGCCGCCGGCCCCGGCCGGGAGGTCGAGCGGGCCGCCCCGGACGAGCCGAGCGACTTGCCCGCCCGGTCCTGGTGGGCGGTGCTTCGCCGCACCGTGAAGGAGTTCCTCGACGACGACCTGCCCGACCGCGCCGCCGCCCTGACGTACTACAGCGTGCTGTCCCTCTTCCCGGCGCTGCTCGTCCTGGTCTCCGTCCTCGGGGTGATCGGCGAGTCGGCCACGCGCACCGTGCTCGACAACCTGGACGACCTGGCGCCGGGCGCGGTGCGCGACCTGTTGACGGACGCCGTACGGCAGTTGCAGGACCGGGGCGGAGTCAGCGGATTGGTGGCCGTCGCGGGGCTCGCGGCGGCGGTCTGGTCCGCCTCCGGCTACGTAGCCGCCTTCATCCGCGCGGCCAACGCCGTCTACGACGTGGCCGAGGGCCGCCCCGTGTGGAAGCTGACCCCGCTGCGGCTCGGCCTCACGCTGGTCCTGATGGTGCTGCTCGCCGTCAGCGCGACGATCGTGGTGTTCACGGGCCCGCTCGCCGAACGGGCCGGTGACGCCATCGGCGCGGGCGACGTGGCGGTCACCGCGTGGTCGATCGCGAAGTGGCCGGTGCTCTTCGTCCTGGTGGTCGTGATGATCGCCCTGCTGTTCTGGCGCGCGCCCAACGCCCGCACCTCCGGGTTCCGCTGGATCAGCCCCGGCAGCGCCGTGGCCGTCGTCCTGTGGCTGATCGCCTCCGCCGGGTTCGCCGTGTACGTGGCCAACTTCGGCTCGTACAACAAGACGTACGGCACGCTCGCGGGCGTCATCGTCTTCCTCGTCTGGCTGTGGCTCACGAACCTGGCCGTGCTCCTCGGCCTGGAATTCGACGCCGAGCTGGCCCGCCAGCGAGCGATCAGCGGCGGCATGCCCGAGACGCAGGAGCCGTACGTGGAGCCGCGCGACACCCGCAAGTGGCCGCGCGAGCTGCGCAAGCGGCTGCGCAAGAGCGGCGGCAGCGGGGGAGCGGTCCGGTAAGGACGGTTCCCGCCAGCATGCGGAGTCGCTGATTCCGAGGTGCGGCCCCCGGTGCGAGCGGAGCGGAGCCCTGTGTGCGGTCGGCCGGTCAGCGCCGGGCGAATCCCGGGGCGCGCTCCGGCCGCACGCCCACCCCGCCCAGATAGCCGGTGACCGTCCGCAGTGGAGGGACCTTCTGGAGCAGCTTGAGCGGCAGCGGAAGGCGATCGCCGCGGAGGGTTCCCGCCAGGGCGGGCCGCAGCAGCGTCTCGTGCTCGCCCCGCTGGGACGCGTGCGTCACCGCCGTGGGCAGCCGGCGCCGCTTCTGCACCCGCTCCAGGTCCCGTACGCCGACGTCGCCACGGCGCAGCGGGGCGGCGAGGAAGCGCGCCGCCGCCACCGCGTCCTGCACCGCGAGGTTGACGCCGACGCCGCCGACCGGCGACATGATGTGGGCCGCGTCCCCGATGCACAGGAGTCCGTCGCGGTACCAGCGGCGCAGCCGTCCCATCGTGACCTCCAACAGCTTCACGTCGTCCCAGGACCCGATCCCGCGCAGCGCCTCGCGGTCCCAGTCGAGCAGGTCGCCCAGCCGGTCGCGGAACCACTCGATGCCGTGGGCCCGCAGCCGCGCGTCCGCGCCCTTCTCGATGAGGTAGGACGTCTGGTAGTAGTCGCCGCGGTCCATGGTGGCGGCGACCTGGCCGTCGCGGATGCTGAGGAACACCCGGCCGTCCTTGACCGCGTCGCGCGGCGCGGGCACCCGTACCTGCCACACGTCGATGGGGACGTCGAAGTAGTCGGGCGTGAGCCCGGCCTCGCGGCGCACCCGTGAGTCGCGGCCGTCGCAGGCGACGGTGAGGTCGGCGGCCAGCTCGCCGGGGACGCCGCGCTCGTCCACGTACGTCACGCCGGTGACCCGGCCGCCGGGGCCCGTGCGCAGGCCCGTGACCGCCGTCCGCATCCGCAGGGTGAAGGAGGGCTCCTCGGCGGCCGCGCCCGCGAGCAGGTCGAGGAAGTCCCACTGCGGCACCATCGCGATGTACTTGTGGCGGCCGGGGACGCGGCGCAGGCTGCCCGCGACGACCGTCGTGCCGTCGATGCGCATGCGCATCTCCTGGAGTCTTCGCGCGGGCAGCCCGGCGAAGCGCTCGCCGAGGCCGAGCTCGTCGAGCAGCCGCAGCGTGGAGGGGTGCACGGTGTCCCCGCGGAAGTCGCGCAGGAAGTCCCCGTGCTTCTCCAGGACGGTCACCTCGACACCGGCCCTGGCGAGCAGCAGGCCGAGCATCATGCCCGCGGGCCCGCCGCCCACCACACAGCACGTCGTGCGCTCGCGTTCCATGTCGACACCTCGTCCCTCCCGGGGCGCCTCGTCTCGCCGGGCGCCGCCCGCGCAGCACTCTAACCGATCGGTCAGATGTCTGACCGATCGGTCAGTGATGCGCTCGGCCGGTGAGGCGTCGGGCGCGGAGGAGAATCTGACGTTGCATCAGAAAGTCTCTTCCGTCGTCTGCGCGCCTGCGGCATCCTGCGCCCATGCAGACGGAGCTGAGCAAGCGACTGGGAGTCGAGCACGCCGTCTTCGGCTTCACGCCGTTCCCCGCGGTGGCCGCCGCCATCAGCAGGGCTGGGGGCTTCGGCGTGCTCGGCGCGGTGCGCTACACGGCGCCCGACGACCTCGCGCGCGACCTCGACTGGATGCAGGACCACGTGGACGGCCTGCCCTACGGCCTCGACGTGGTGATGCCCGCGAAGAAGGTCGAGGGCGTCAGCGAGGCCGACGTCGAGGCGATGATCCCCGAAGGCCACCGGCAGTTCGTCAAGGACACCCTGGCCCGGCACGGCGTCCCCGAACTCGCCGAGGGCGAGGCGGCGGGCTGGCGCATCACCGGCTGGATGGAGCAGGTCGCCCGCGGTCAGCTCGACGTCGCCTTCGACTACCCGATCAAGCTGCTCGCCAACGCGCTCGGCTCACCGCCCGCGGACGTCGTGGCACGCGCCCACGAGCGCGGCGTCCTCGTCGCCGCGCTCGCGGGCAGCGCCCGGCATGCGCGCAAGCACGCCGAGGGCGGCATCGACATCGTGGTGGCCCAGGGCTACGAGGCGGGCGGCCACACCGGCGAGATCGCCTCCATGGTCCTCACGCCCGAAGTCGTCGACGCCGTCGGGCCGTTGCCCGTGCTCGCCGCGGGCGGCATCGGCAGCGGCGAACAGGTCGCCGCCGCCCTCGCCCTCGGCGCCCAGGGCGTGTGGCTGGGCTCCGTCTGGCTCACCACGACCGAGGCGGACCTGCACTCCCCGGCCCTCACGCGCAAGCTGCTCGCCGCGGGCTCCGGCGACACCGTCCGCTCCCGCGCGCTCACCGGCAAGCCCGCGCGTCAGCTGCGTACTGCGTGGACCGACGCCTGGGACGACCCGGCGGGTCCCGGCACGCTGCCCATGCCGCTCCAGGGGCTGCTCGTCGCCGAGGCCGTCTCGCGGATCCAGAAGCACGAGGTGGAGCCCCTGCTCGGCACGCCCGTCGGGCAGATCGTCGGCCGCATGACCTCCGAGCGCGGCGTCCAAGCCGTCTTCGACGATCTGACCAGCGGATTCGAGCGTGCCGTCGCCCGCCTCAACCGCATCGCCGGACGGCCCTGACCCCACCGGACGGCCCTGACCACGCCGGACGAACCGGATCGCGCCGGACGGCCCTGACCACCCGGCCCGAACTCGCCCGAGGAGGCAGCTCGATGACCACCAGTGCCCCGCCCAACGGCTTCTGGGCCCAGGCGACCGCCGACCCGGACCGGACCGTCGTCACCGCGCCCGACGGGGCCCTCTGGACCGCGGGCCGTCTGCACGCCGCCGTCAACCAGCTCGTGCACGGGCTGCGCGCGGCCGGCCTGGAGCGCGGTGACGCGTTCGCCGTCGTCCTGCCGAACGGCGTCGAGTTCCTCACCGCGTACCTCGCCGCCTCGCAGGCGGGCCTCTACCTCGTCCCCGTCAACCACCACCTCGTCGGCCCGGAGATCGCCTGGATCGTCGCCGACTCCGGCGCCAAGGTGCTCATCGCCCACGAGCGGTTCGCCGACGCGGCGACGGCCGCCGCCGACGAGGCCCGGCTCCCCGTCGAGCGCCGCTACGCCGTCGGCGACGTCCCCGGCTTCGACCCGTACGCCGCACTCCTCGCGGGGCAGCCCGAAGCGGTGCCCGATGACCGGACGCTCGGCTGGGTCATGAACTACACCTCCGGCACGACGGGACGGCCGCGCGGCATCCGCCGCCCGCTGCCCGGCAAGCCCCCCGAGGAGGCCTACCTCGGCGGCTTCCTCGGCATCTTCGGCATCAAGCCCTTCGACGGCAACGTGCACCTGGTGTGCTCCCCGCTCTACCACACCGCCGTCCTGCAATTCGCGGGCGCCGCCCTGCACATCGGACACCCCCTGGTCCTCATGGACAGGTGGACACCCGAAGAGATGCTGCGCCTGATCGACCGCCACCGGTGCACGCACACACACATGGTCCCGACCCAGTTCCACCGCCTGCTCGCCCTGCCCGCGGCGACGAGGGCCGCGTACGACGTGTCGTCGATGCGGCACGCCATCCACGGGGCCGCGCCCTGCCCCGAGCACGTGAAGCGGGCGATGATCGACTGGTGGGGGGAGTGCGTCGAGGAGTACTACGCGGCCAGCGAGGGCGGCGGCGCCTTCGCGACCGCACGGGACTGGCTGAAGAAGCCCGGCACCGTCGGCAAGGCCTGGCCCATCAGCGAACTCGCGGTCTTCGACGACGACGGCGGCCGGGTGCCGCCCGGCGAACTCGGCACCGTCTACATGAAGATGACCACCGGCGGATTCTCATACCACAAGGACGAGGCGAAGACGCGCAAGAACCGCATCGGCGACTTCTTCACCGTCGGCGACCTCGGCCACCTGGACGAGGACGGCTACCTCTACCTCCGCGACCGCAAGATCGACATGATCATCTCGGGCGGCGTCAACATCTACCCCGCCGAGATCGAGTCCGCCCTGCTCGCCCATCCCGCGGTCGCGGACGCCGCCGCGTTCGGCATCCCGCACGACGACTGGGGCGAGGAGGTGAAGGCCGTCGTCGAGCCCGCGCCAGGGCACCCGGCGGGCGACGCGCTCGCCGCGGACATCCTGCGCCACTGCGAGCGCCACCTGGCGGGCTACAAGCGGCCGAAGAGCGTCGACTTCATCGCGGCGATGCCCCGCGACCCGAACGGCAAGCTCTACAAGCGGCGGCTCCGCGAGCCCTACTGGGCGGGCCGGGAGAAGGCGGTCTGAGGCCCCGCCCTCCAGCGCGGCCCGCCCGGGCCGGTGGTGGGCCTCAGCGCTCGCGCACCTTCACCACCTTCAGGCCGGGCGCCTTGAGGATGTCCCGCTCGCAGAACCGCGACGTCACCCAGCGCTCCGATGAGTACAGCCGCGTCTGGTCGCTGTAGTGCGGTGAGCGCGGGTCCGCCGACTGGGAGTACGTCAGGAGCGTGCGGGCCCGCGGGCAGCGGGAGGCGTCCCAGCCGACGGCCTGGACGTGGCTGGAGCCGCTGCCGACCTCCGTGTAGCCGCCGCCCGCCGGGTTCCAGCGCCCCTCGATCTTGTTCCAGACGCCCAGGGACTCCGTACCGCCGTGGACCGGCAGGCGCTTGCCGTTCCGTACGACGAACTGGTGGTCACCGAGCCGGGCGTCGAGCGGAATGCCCGCGGCGCGCAGCTCCGCCACCGCGTCGGCCAGCGCGGTGGCGAAACCGGGCGCGTCCGTGTTGAGGGAACGCGGCGTACGCACCGGATCGGACGCGCTGAACGGCACCTTCCACAGCTGCGCGCCCGGCACCTCGGCGCGGAGCGCGCGCCAGAACCGGTCGAAGAGCAGCGCGCCGCGCGAGCCGGTGTCCATGGTGCGGTCCCACGCCCCCAGCACGGCACAGGCCTCGCGCACGTCGACGGCCTTGCCGTCGCTGCCCGTCGCCGACCCCGAGGGCAGGGCCGCGCAGGCGCGCGCGGCGTCGGCGGCGGCCAGGTCACCGGCGGGCGCGCGGTTCGCGAACTGCTGCCGCTGGAGGTCCCCGACCGTCAGGCCGCCGCGCCGGGCGAGCGCGGAGACGTCCTCGACGGCGCCGCGCGTACGCATCGACCGCTCGGTGCCGATGGTGCCGAAGATCCGCTCGTAGCCGGTGAGGGGTCGCTCCGCGTTGGAGAGCCAGGCGCTGTCGTTGGAGTTCTCCGCGTACGGCGCGTCCTTGAGGGTGGGCATGCGTGACGGGCCGAACGTGCCGGGCTGCAGGGCGTCCTTGTCCGAGCCGAGCGCGCAGTCGCCCCGGGAGCCGTCCAGGACGGCCACGCCCGCCGCCGGATACGTCAGCTTGCCGAGCGGGGTCGAGCAGCGCGCCGCGAGGTCGTCGGTGATGCGGGGCAGGACCTGCGACTGGGTGAGGAGCGAGTGCCCCGCGCGGTCCGCGGCGACGGTGTTGACCCAGGGCAGCCCCTGGGTGTCGCGCAGCGCGCGCAGGACGCCCTTGACCGAACGGGCCCTGCCCAAGCGCAGATCGGCGTCAGCGGCGCGCAGCTGCGCGGCATTGGGGTCGTTGAGGGCGTACGCGGTCCTGGCCGTCCAGGGCAGGGGCAGCTGGGAGCCGAGCGAGGTGACGACCGGGCCGTAGCGCGTCCACCACTGGGTGCGGGTCACCGGGGCGCCGTCCCGCACCGGCACGGTCACCGTCCGCCGCGTCATCCGCTCCCGCGCGCCGTCGACGAGATACGCGGTCGGATCGGCGGGGTCGAGCGTCAGCTCGTGCACGTTGAACGGGACGCCCGTCGCGACGGTGTGGCTCCACGCCACATGGCTGGTGAAGCCGATGTTGACGACGGGAGTGCCCAGCAGGGCCGCGCCCGAGACGTTCAGCTCGCCCGGGATGGTCTGCTGGACCTGCGCGAAGCGGCGGCTGCCCTGCCACGGGTAGTGGGGGTTGCCGAGCAGCAGGCCGCGCCCGCCCGCGGTGGTCCTCCCGCTGAAGGCCACGGCGTTGGAGCCCATGTCGGCGCCCTCGGCCCCGGGCGCGAGCATCCGGCGCGCCGCCTGTGCGGTCCCGCGCGGGTCGGGTGCGCGGCGGCTCTCGCCGGGGCCCGGCGGGCGCGCCCCGGTGATGCCGTCGACGACCCGGCCCTGGCCGCCGAGGACCGACACGGCGTGGCCGAGGCGGGCCGCGTCCAGAGCTGTCGCCGGGCGCACCCAGTCGGCCTTCGCGCACGCCGGGTCCGTGACGCGGTGCTGCCGCAGCCACGCGTTGTAGCCCGCGGCGAAGCCCCGCATCAGTTCCTTCGCGGCGTGGCTCGGGCCGCGCGGCGCGGGCTGGTCCAGGAGCTTCTCCACCGTGCCCGCCTGCCGTACGCCCCGGAAGTACAGGTCGCTCGTGAGGTTCGTGGTCGCCGACGACAGGCCGCCGCCGGGGTCGCCGTCGGGGCCGAAGTACCGCGAGCGCTCGCCGCGTACGGTGGTGAAGCTCTGGGCGAGCACGCACACCTGGTCGGCGGCCTGGGCCCAGGCGGTGCCGAAGCCGAGGCTCGCGTAGTCATCGGCCAGGACGTGCGGGACTCCGTACTCGGTGTAGCGGATGGTGGCGGACAGGCCGCCGCCCGAGGGCCGTTCGTTGGCGCCGGGCGCGGCTACCGCCGTGGCCGGCAGCAGGGCCGAGGCGGTGAGCAGCGCCGTGCTCAGGGCTACGGCGGGTCTGATACGTATGCGCATCGTGCCTCCCAACTACTGTGAGAGCAGTGGCCGTTGGAGCGTACCAACCGGTATGTCGCTTGTCCGGAGGGCGTCGGCGGCCGATCGGCGCGGGGGCTCGCGTCAGCCGGGGGAGCGGCCGTGCGCGGCCCACTCCGCGCGGGCGGCGCGCACCTCGTCGAGCGCCTGGCGGTGGCCGCCCTCGCGGGCGCAGCGCTCGGCGCGGTCGAGCAGGGCGGCGGCCCCGGCCGGGTCGGCGGCGGTGCGGACGCGGGCCAGGGCGGTGAGGGCGAAGGCCAGGACGGTGCCGCCGAAGGGCTCCGCCAGTTCGGCCGCGGCCCGGGCCAGGCGCTCCGCCTCGGCCGACTCGCCCAGGGTCAGATGGAGTTCGGCGAGGTTCGCCCGTTCGAACGCGGTGGCCGTGGGGCGGCCCGCCTGCTCGGCCAGGGTGAGGGCGCGACGGCCGTGGCGCAGGGCCTGCGCGAGGTCGCCCGCGCGGCGCGCGTTCTCCCGCAGGACGGACAGGACGTTGGCGAGCAGCGCCGGGTCACCGGATGCCTCGGCGGCGCCGAGGGCCCGCTCGGCCGGGGCGGCCGCCTCGTCGAAGCGTCCCAGCAGGCCGTTGCAGACGGCCTGCTGGGCGAGGGAGCGGGCCAGGAGCGCGGCGTGCGGTGACGGCACGGCGTGGCTCGCGCTCGCCGGCGGCGGGGGAGTGCGGAGCGCGGCCTGGGCCGTGCGCGCCGCTTCGAGCCCCGCCTCGTAGGCGCCCTCGTAGAAGAGGACCATCGACCACGCCATGTGGTGCGCGGCCCCGACCTCGACGGGGGCGGCGGGGCCCGGCGCGTGCGCACGCAGGCTCGCGTGCGCCTCGGCCGGGCGGTGGCGCCGGGCGAGGACCTCCGCGAGGCGGGCCGCGGCGAGGGCGCGGGCGTCGGCGTGGCCGCGCGGCGCGTACGCGGCCAGGGCCTGGCGCAGTACGTCGATGGCCTCGTCGTAGCGGCCCGCGCGGTCCAGGGTGAGCGCCCAGTCGAGGCGGACGCGCGCGGCTTCAAGGCCGGTGTCCTCGCGCGCGTCGGGCAGTGGTGCTCGCGGCCGTCGGGGGCCCTGGCGCCGGGAGGCGTCCATGAGGAGGTGGCGGGCCCGCTCATCGCCGGAGGCCTGATCGAGGACGCGCCGGGCCACCGCCGCCGCGCGTGCCGGATCGCCGTCGGCGAGGTGACGCTCGGCTAGCGCGCATCCCGTCGTGGCGCGGAGGTCGGCCAGGCGGGTGCGCCGGGCATCGGCCCAGGCGGCGTAGCGGTCCTCCGGGAGCAGCTCACCGGTGAACGCCTCGAACGCGGCGGCCAGTTCCGGCACACCACCTTGCGACAAGGCGTTTTCGGCCAGCGTCTCGACGCGGTCCGCGTCCACGAGCACCGCTCCGGGCACAAGGCGCAGCAGTGGCCCGTCGGTGACGACGTAGGAGGAGACGGCCCGGGGCCTGAGCTCGGGCTCCAGGGCGTGGCGGGCGGTGTGCAGGGCGACGCGCAGGTTGCGCAGCGCGGCGCCCAGCTCGGCATGGGGCCAGCAGGAGGCCATGACGTGCTCACGGTGCAGTTGGTGGCCCGGGGCGAGTGCCAGGAGCTTCACCAGGGTGCGGGCGCCGGGGCGCGGCCAGCGCCCGGCGGGCGGCACGCCGTGGGGCCGCTCGGCCCGGAAGCCGCCGAGCAGATACAGATGCAGCGGGCCGGTGCCCGCACCGGCCGCACCGCCGGCCTCGCGGGCGCCGCTCCCGCTGTCGTACACGCGTGCTGGCGAGCCCATGGGGTGCAGTCTCTCCAGCCAGGGGCGCGACCACGCCTGTTACCCGTGAATTACTGGCCGGATCTCGCTGTTCATCGCGGCACGTCACGGGCGGCCGTGGCGAGGGTTCGCGACGTTGTCGCCAAGGTTGTCGATTGCTTCCGCTTCCGCGTTGACCTGCGGGAACTCCACTCCGGAAGATGTCCTGCGAATCCCGGGAGCCCCTGGGGCCCGTGAGTCTTCCGATCTCTTTGAGTGCTCGTTCGATTCCTTGCGGAGGAGAAACATGAAGCGTTCTCAAGCCCTCGCCATGAGTGTCCTGTTGCTGCTGTCGGGCAGCGCCGTGGCGGCCAGTGCCGCCGAAGGATCCGCCGCGCGGTCCTCCGCCCACCACCGGTCACCGGCCGCCGAGTGGTGCGCGAAGAAGGGAGGCAAGCCGCAGGTCCAGGTTCCGTACTACACCAAGACCGGTACGCAGATCGTGCGTCTGGGCGGTGAGCGGGAGATGTGCGTCTTCACCGCGGACGACGGTTCGAAGCTCACCGTCGCGGCGGACACGCTCGCTGCGACGAAGCCGACGCTCGCCGCCCTCGCCTACGTCCACAAGCCCGCCGACCCGGGCGGCCACCCCGGCAACCCGTCCATCGGCTACTGCAAGGCCCTCAACGGCACGGCCATGTACGGCCCCAAGGCGACGGACGGCGGCGGCTGGGCCAAGAAGGGCGAGACGAGCCCGGAGAAGGTGGTCCCCGGCTGCATGTTCGGCGACGGCTCGGTGATCGACGCCTGGGGCCTCAAGTACCACTCGGGCGGTGTGATCCGGGGAGCGGACCTGACGAAGAAGTTCCGCGCGGACCTTCCGTAGGCAGCCCTGCTGTAGGGTCCCTTCCCCGCACGCTCCCCGGCGCGCCGGGGAGCGACGGCCCGGCGCCATGGGTCAGTCGAGCAGTGGCAGCACGAGGGCGAGCACGATGAACGTACTGGTGAACGCGGTGGCCGCGGAGGCGAGTCGCTTCGGCCTGCTCAGCGCGGCGGCGGGCGGTCCCGCGGCGGGCGCGGGCGCCGGTCCTGTGACGTCGTACGCGATGAACCCGAGGAAGAGCGCGAGGGCGACGGTGACGACCGTGACCGCGACGCGGGAGACGCCGGGGCGCCCGTCGCCCAGCTCCAGGGCGGCGGCGGCCGTGCACACATCCGTGATCACGGCCATGGCGGCGGCCCCGGCCGCACCCCAGGCCCTGGCGCGGCCGGACCCGTCCCCCAGGGCCAGGCGGAACGCGATGCGCGCGCAGACCGCGGCGGCCAGGGCGGTGCACCCCAGGAGCACGGCGACGACGATGGACACGGAGACTCCCTCGGGGCGAAGTGCCGCGCGGGCACGACGAGGGGACGGGGCGGGACGGACAGGGCTGACGGGGCGTCCCCTCCCGACACTGTCCCAGAGTTTCTGAGACAATGGAAACAATGCAGTTGAGGGGTGGTGATCCAGCATGACGTCCCGCCGCGCCGGACGTCCCATGGCCGCGCTGCGGCCGGACCTGCCGCCCGCGCGCCGCTCCTTCGCCGCGGAACTGCGGCGCCGTCGCGCGGAGTCCGGCCTCACCCTGCGCTCCCTCGCCCTCGCCACCGGGCTGAGCCCCGCGTCGCTGTCCCGGGTGTTCAACGGCGAGCGCCTCGTCAGCGAAGCCCAACTGCGCCTCGTCGCCTCCTTCCTGGGCCTGGCCGAGGACGATACGAAGGCGCTGGAGCTGCGCCTGCGCCAGGCGTACGCCGAGGACCAGGCGACGACCAGCGGCGAGCCGGCCGGACCGAGCGGCCTGCACGACCACCTGCTGGTGCTGCAGGAGGAGGCCGGACTCAGCCTCCGCGAGATCGCCCGGCGCCTGGCGGCCGCCGGGACCCCCCTCGGGAAGTCCACGATCGAGCGCGCGCTCCGCAGCCCCGACCCCGCACTGCCGCAGGCCCTCCAGGTGGCGCACGCCCTGATCGGCACGCTGCCGGAAGCCGAGCGCGGACCGGCCGTCGAGGGGGTGCTCCGGGCCGCCGCTCCGCCCGCCGCACGGGACGACGCGCCGCCCGCCGTACGACCGATCAGCCGGTGGAGCCCGTTCGACCTGGACGTCCACCCGGCGGCACCCCTGTCGGGCACCGCCGCCGAACCGGCGCTTTCGGGGTACGTCCCGCGCGCGCACGACCGGGCCCTGGCCCGCGTGGTGTCGGCCGCCGCCGAGGGGAACAGCCGCCTCGCGGTCCTCGTGGGATCCTCCTCGACGGGCAAGACCCGGGCCTGCTGGGAAGCGGTCAAGTCGCTGGCGCCGAAGGGCTGGCACCTGTGGCACCCGTGCGATCCCACCCGTGCTGAGGCGGCGCTGCGCGGCATCGAGGACGTCCGGCCCCACACGGTGGTGTGGCTCGACGAGAGCCAGCACTACCTCGGCCGGCCCCGCCATGGCGAACGGCTCGCCGCCGCGCTGCACGACCTGCTCGGGCGCCCCGAGCGCGGCCCCGTCCTCGTCCTGGGAACCCTGTGGCCCGAGTACGCGCGGGCCTTCACCGATCCGCCCGCGCCCGGCGCGCCCGACCCGCGTCGCCGCGTACGCGAACTCCTCGCCGGGCACCTCATCGCCGTCCCCGACTCGTTCGACCAGGACGCGCTCGCATCCGCCAGGGCCCTGGCCCGGCACGGCGACGCACCCCTCTCCGAGGCACTCGCCTGGAGCCGCGGCGGCCGCGTCCCCCAGCTCCTCGCGGCCGCGCCGGAACTGCTGCGCCGCTACTCCACGGCCACCCCGCCCGCGCGCGCACTCCTGGCCGCCGCGATCGACGCCCGCCGCTGTGGCACGGGCCCCGCCCTGCCGCTCGCCTTCCTCACCGAAGCCGCGCTCGGCTATCTGTCGGACGCCGAGTACGACGGCCTGTCCGGCGACTGGGCCGACCGCGCCGTCGCCGAGGCCACCGCGCCCGTCCACGGCCGCATGGCGCCGCTGAGTCCGGTACGGAGCCACCCCGGAACCGAGGCCCCTGGGCGGCAGCGGGCAGATGCCCCTGGCGGCCTGACGTTGCGCCTCACGGACTACCTCGCACAGATGGGCCGCAGGACGCGCCGCACGCAGTTCCCGCCCGCCTCCTTCTGGCACGCCGCCTACGACCACCTTCCGGCCCCGGACCTCTTCGCCCTCTCCACCGTCGCCTTCAAGAGCGCTCGCCTGGAGTGGGCGAACCATCTGGTCCGCCGCGCGGCCGACTTGGGCGGCGACGTCGTCCAAGGCACCGCCGTCCTCTACCGGGAGGCCGCCCTGACGGAGCGCGCGGGCGACCGCGACGGCGCCGAGCGGCTGTACGAGCAGGCCGCCGAAGCCGGGGATCCGCTCGCCCTGTTCCGCCTGGCGCAGACGTACGAGCGGGCGGGAGCCGTCGAGCGCGTCGAACGCCTGGCCCGGAGCGCGGCGGACGCCGAAGGCTTCCAGCCCCTCACGGACGCGGCCCTGCGCGAACGACAGGGCGACAGCACGGGCGCCGAACTCCTCTACCGGCGAGCCGCGGAGGACGGCGATCCCCACGCCCTGTTCCGCCTCGTCCGGATGCGCGAGCGGGAAGGCGACCTCGCGGGCGCCGAACGCGCGGCCCTGAAGGCCGCCGATATGGGCTACGCCTGGCTGTTGAACGTCCCGGTCCGGTGGCCGAACGGCCTGGACCCCGACGGCGCGGCCACGCCGCCCTCTCCGGACCCGGAGGCCGACGACGGCTGAGGGCGGCCGGGGGGGCTGATCGGCGGGTGCGCGGAATACCTCGGTGCTTCTTGATCCGTACACGCCTAAGATCTGCGGCATGGCGACACGACTCGTACAGATTTCCATGCAGGCTCGGGACAACTCCGCGCTCGGGCGGTTCTGGGCGCAGGCCCTGGGCTGGAGCGTCACCGGCGACAAGGGCGTCGAGACCAACATCGAGCCCGAGGGCTTCGAGTATCCCGGACCCACCGCCGTGTGCATCGACGTCATCGGCGTGCCGGAGTCCAAGACGGTGAAGAACCGTGTGCACGTCGACCTCGCCACCACCTCCGCGGCGCACCAGGAGGAGCTGGTCGCCCGCCTCAAGGGCCTCGGGGCGACGCCCGTCGACGTCGGTCAGGGCGACGTCCCGTGGGTGGTCCTCGCGGACCCGGAGGGCAACGAGTTCTGCGTCCTCGAACCTCGGGAGATCTACCGGGACACCGGGCCGATGGCGGCCGTCGTGGTCGACTGCGCCGACGCGCGGGCCATGGCCCGGTTCTGGGGCGAGGCGATGGACTGGACCGTGCACGAGGTGACCGACGACCGCGCGGTGCTGCGCTCCGCCAAGGGCGTCGGCCCGTATCTGGAGTTCTTCCGCTCGCCCGACCCGAAGACCGTGTGGAACCGCGTCCACCTCGACCTCCGGCCGTACTCCGGTGACGCCAGGGAGGCTGAGGTGGCCAGGCTCCAGGCACTCGGCGCCACGCCCCTCGACGTGGGCCAGGGGGATGTCCCGTGGACGATCCTCGCCGACCCGGAGGGCAACGAGTTCTGCGTCCTCGCCCCGCGCTGAGTCGGGTGGTGGGGCGGCGGCCGTTCGCCCCGTGAGGGTGGCGGCCGCTCGGCCCGTGGGTGGAGATCGTAGGCGCAACCGAACTCCACCCACGGTTCCACCCGTGGGTCCAGGTGCCGAGAGCCCTCCCGCAGCAGTCTGAAGGGCATGACGACCACCGAGTGGATCACCGACATCGCGCTCATCCTCGTCGTCTTCCGGCAACTGCGGGAAGACCGACTCGACCACAAGACCTTCCTGATCCCCCTGGGGATCGTGGCCTATGTGGGCTACTCGTACCTGGACTCCATCCCCACCGCGGGCAACGACCTGGCGCTCATCGCCGTCCTGATGGGCGTGGGCGCCGCGCTCGGCGTCACCGGCGGCTTCTACACCCGGATCCGGAGCCTCGACGGACACCTCATGATCAAGGCGGGGGCGGTGTCGGCGGTCCTGTGGGTCGTGGGCATGGGCGCGCGGATGGGGTTCCAGACGTGGGTCGAGCACGGCGGGGGCGCCGACGACGTCGCCCGCTTCAGCGTCGCCCACCACATCACCAGCGACCAGGCCTGGGTGACGGCCTTCGTACTGATGGCACTCACCGAGGTGGTGACGCGGGTGGCCACGATCTTCATACGGAGCCGGTCCCGGGCGGCGACCCGCCCCGCACCCGCCCTCGACCGTACGGCCTGACCGTGAAGTATGTTCTGCCCGTGTCCGCACCCCAGAGCGCCCCGCCCCCCAGGAGCACCCCGGACCAGGGGGCGGGTCCCCGGCCGGTTCCGGGGCAGGACCCGCGCGTGCAATGGGCACTGACCCTCGCGGTCATCGCCGTCGGCGCCCTGACGATCCGGCCCGTGGGCCTCAGCGGCCGGGGCCTCGCCGTCGCCGCCCTCTTCGTGGTCAACTCCGCCGCGCTGCTGGCCCGGCGCCTGCCCGAGCACAAGCTTCCCCAGCACCTCGTGTTCACCTGGCTCACGCTCGGCATCGTCGCCGCGGCCGCCTTGATGGGCGTCAGCAGCAGTGGCACGAGCTACCTCTTCGCCTTCTTCCTCGCCGGTCACATCGGCTACCGCCTCAAGACCGCACAGGCCCTCGTGCTGGCGGGGGCCTGCGGCCTCCTCTGCGGCGGCGTCCTGTACTTCCACCTCGGTCCTGGGCACCACCTGCTGCCCTGGACACTCGGCCTCACCACCGGCGCCCCGGTCCTGATCGGCATCGTCAACCGCAGCCAGCGCCAAGCCGTACGGGCGGCCATCGAAGCGGCGGAGTCGGCCGAACGGGCCGCCCGTGCCGAGGCCCGGACCGCCGTACTGACCGAGCGCGGCCGGATCGCCCGGGACGTGCACGACGTCCTCGCGCACTCACTGGCCGGGATCAACATGCAGTTGGAACTGGCCGACGCGCTGCTCGACACCGGCGACCTGGAGAAGGTCCGTGAGGCCAACAACAAGGCCCACGGCCTGGTCAAAGAGAGCCTGAAACAGGCGCAGTGGACCGTGCACGCCCTGCGCGAGGACGCGCTGCCGCTGGTGGAGAGCCTGACCGCGATGCTCGCGTCGTCGGGCCACCGCGACGTCCTCACCGTCACCGGGACCGTCCGCGCGGTTCCGGCCCGGGTGACCCAGAACCTGCTGCGGATCGCCCAGGAGGCACTGACCAACGCCGCTCGGCACGCGCCCGGGGCGGAGGTCGACGTGGAACTGGCGTACGCCGCCTCGTCGACCGCGCTGAGGATCCGCAACGGCCCCGCCACCCGTAGGGTGAACGCCGGTGTCGGCAGCGGAATGGGACTGATCGGAATGCGCGAACGCGTCGCCCTGCTGGGCGGAACGGTCACCGCGGGCCCGGTCACCGAAGGACCGCACCAAGGCGGCTGGCAGGTGGAGGCAGTGATCCCGGAATGAGCGAACCGACCGAGAAGCCGCAGCGGTTGAGGGTCGTCGTCGCCGACGACCAGGCCGCCGTCCGGGAGCCGCTCGCCGCGGTGCTCGGACTGTCCGAGGACATCGACGTCGTCGCGGCCGCCGCGAACGGGAACGAGGTGCTGACGGCCGTTGCCGCCGGACCGGTGGACGTGGTCCTGATGGACCTGAGGATGCCCGGGATGGACGGGATCGAGGCCACCCGCCGCCTGGGCGAGGAACACCCTGAGGTGGCGGTGGTCGTGCTGACCACCTTCGCCGACGACGACTCGATCCTCGGCGCCCTCGGCGCGGGAGCCCGCGGCTACCTCACCAAGAACGCGGGGCGCCAGGACATCACCCGCGCCATCCGCGCCGCCGCCGCGGGGCAGTCCGTGCTCGACCGCGAGGTCCAGGACCGACTCCTCGCCACCGTCAGGACCACGGCCCCGGCGCCCGTGAAGGCCCTGCCCGACGACCTCACACCCCGCGAACGCGAGGTGCTCGCCCTGATCGGCCAGGGCCTGCCCAACCGGGGCATCGCCGAGAAGCTCTTCATCAGCGAGGCCACCGTCAAGACCCACATCAACAACCTGTTCGCCAAGGCGGCGATCCGCGACCGGGCCGAGGCCGTACGACGCGCCATCGAGGCGGGTCTGGCCTGACCTGCCACCGACGCGCACGAACGGTGCACCGCACCTCGGCTCACGGTTCGTACAGGGGCAGGAAGTGGATCACCGCTTCCTCGTAGGGATGGGCGGCACGCACGGCCTGCTGGACGGCGCGGGCCTGTTCCACGTCGCAGACCGACTCGACCCTGCACTCCTCGCCGTGCCGCACGACACCCACCTCGCCGTCGTACGGCTGAGAGCCGGGCAGCGGCTGCCAGTTGCCGGTCACCCTCCACACGCTGGAACAGCGCGCGTACGCGCCGACCCGCCCCGCTCCGGCCGAGTGGAGAGCCTCGACCACCGCATTCACATGTGTCTCCGGAACGGATATCTCGATCTTCAGACGCGCCATGATCAGGACCATAGCGCGTGGCCATGTACCTCCTTCGTGCCCCCGTCGCCTTGACCCCCGCCTCGACGCACCCCAGGATCACGCCATGACCGGTGTCCGCAGCAGCACAGTCGACGGAGTCCTGCGGCGCAGTGCGCGCCGTTCGCCGGAGCGCGTCGCGCTGCGGTACGCAGAGCGGGTGTGGACGTACGCCGAGCTCGACGACGCCGTCTCCCGGGCCGCGCGGGTCCTCAGCGAGAGCGGGGTCGACAGGGGCGACCGCGTCGGGGCGTACGCGCACAACTCCGACGCCTACCTCATCGGCTTCCTGGCCTGCTCCAGGGCGGGCCTGGTGCACGTGCCGGTCAACCAGAACCTCACCGGCGACGACCTGGCGTACATCATCGGCCAGTCCGGCAGCGGCCTCGTCCTCGCCGACCCGGACCTCGCGCCCCGGCTGCCGGACACCGTGCGTGTGCTGCCCCTGCGCGACACGGCCGACTCGCTGCTCACCCGGCTCGCCGCCGCGGCGCCGTACGACGGGCAGGAGCCGGGCGGCGACGACCTCGTGCAGCTCCTGTACACCTCCGGCACGACCGCCCATCCCAAGGGCGCGATGATGAGCCACAGAGCCCTCGTCCATGAGTACGTGAGCGCGGTGCATGCCCTGGACCTCAAGGCGACGGACCGGCCGTTGCACTCGCTGCCGCTGTACCACTCCGCGCAGATGCACGTGTTCCTGCTGCCGTACCTGGCGGTGGGGGCCGAGAACACGATCCTCGACGGGCCCGACGCGGGACGGATCCTCGACCTCGTGGCGGCGGGGCGCGCCGACAGCCTGTTCGCGCCGCCCACCGTGTGGATCGGGCTCTCCCAGCACCCCGACTTCGCAGGCCGCGACCTGAGCGCGCTGCGCAAGGCGTACTACGGGGCCTCGATCATGCCGGTGCCGGTCCTGGAGCGGCTGCGGGAGCGGCTGCCGGGGCTCGCCTTCTACAACTGCTTCGGGCAGAGCGAGATCGGCCCGCTCGCCACGGTCCTCGGGCCCGACGAGCACGAGGGGAGGATGGCCTCGTGCGGGCGGCCGGTCCTCTTCGTGGAGGCGAGGGTCGTCGACGCCTCCGGCAAGGAGGTGCCCGACGGGACGCAGGGCGAAGTCGTCTACCGCTCGCCGCAGTTGTGCGACGGCTACTGGGACAAGCCGCAGGAGACCGCAGCGGCGTTCCGCGGCGGCTGGTTCCGCTCCGGCGACCTGGCCGTGCGGGACGCGGAGGGCTACTTCACCGTCGTCGACCGCGTGAAGGACGTCATCAACTCCGGTGGCGTCCTGGTCGCTTCACGCCAGGTCGAGGAGGCCCTCTACACCCACCCCGCTGTCGCCGAGACGGCCGTGATCGGTCTGCCGGACGTCCGCTGGATCGAGGCCGTGACGGCCGTCGTGGTCCCCGCGCGTGACCGGTCAGGGGTCACCGAGGCCGAACTCATCGCCCACGCGCGCGAGAAGCTGGCCGCCTTCAAGGCCCCCAAACGCGTCCTGTTCGTGGACGAACTGCCCCGCAATGCCAGCGGCAAGATCCTCAAGCGGGAGCTGCGGGACCGGTTCTCGGCGCCTGAGCCCGACTGACGCGTCGTGGGGTACTTTCCTGCCATGCGTCGCGTGGTGGCTCTGGTGCGGCCGGTCCCATCGGTGTTCGAACTCGGCTGCGCCGTCGAGACCTTCGGCACGCCGCGGCGCTACGCCTTCGAGACGTGCACGGAGGAGCCCGGCCCCGCGCCGACCAACGGCGGGTACGCGATGGCCGTGTCACAGGGCCTCGCGGCGCTCGACAGCGCGGACTCCGTGATCGTCCCTGGTTGGCTGCCGGTGGAGGAACCGCTCTCCGACCCCGTGCGCGAGGCGCTGCTGCGGGCGCACGCGCGCGGAACACGCCTTGTCACGATCTGCTCCGGGGTGTTCGCACTGGCCCGCACCGGACTGCTGGACGGCCGCTCGGCCACCACGCACTGGGGACGCGCCGAACAGCTGCGGCGCGAGTTCTCCCAGGTGCGCGTGGAGCCGGACAGGCTGTACGCGGCCCACGGTGACGTCGCCACCAGCACCGGCGCGGGCCTCGACCTGTGCTTCCGGGTCCTCGACGCCGGGCAGGCGGGGGACATGGCCTGGCGGCGGGCGCGAGTCCAGTTGGTGGAGCTGGACACCGGGCACACCGTGCACGAGACCGACCCGGAGGGGTTCGCCGGGGCGGTGGGCGCGTTCCTGGCGGGGCTGTGACGGGGAGCGGCCCCCGCGGGCCGCCCCCGCGTCAGGGCTTGAGGTTCCGCAGGTCCACGATCCGCTTCACCTTGCCCACAGAGCGCTCGATCGACTCGGGGTCGACGACCTCCGCCGAGATCGAGACGCCGATGGAGTCCTTCACCGCCGATTCGACCTCGCGGGCAGCGGTGACGCGGCGCCCGCGCGGTGTGTCCACGCGGGATTCGACGCGCACCGTGAGGGCGTCCATACGGCCCTCCCTGGTGAGGCAGAGCTGGAAGTGCGGGGCGAGGCCGGGCGTGCGGAGGATGATCTCCTCGATCTGGGTGGGGAAGAGGTTCACCCCGCGCAGGATGACCATGTCGTCACTGCGGCCCGCCACCTTCTCCATGCGGCGGAAGACGCGGGCCGTGCCCGGAAGGAGCCGCGTCAGGTCCCGGGTCCGGTAGCGGATGACGGGCATGGCCTCCTTGGTGAGCGAGGTGAAGACCAGCTCACCGTGCTCGCCGTCGGGCAGCAGCTCACCGGTGATCGGGTCGACCACTTCCGGATAGAAGTGGTCCTCCCAGATGTGCAGCCCGTCCTTCGTCTCGACGCACTCCTGCGCGACCCCGGGGCCGATCACCTCCGAGAGGCCGTATATGTCCACGGCGTCGATGGCGAACCGCTCCTCGATCTCGCGCCGCATCTCCTCCGTCCACGGCTCCGCGCCGAAGATGCCGACCTGGAGGGACGTCGTACGGGGATCGATGCCCTGCCGCTCGAACTCCTCCAGGAGCGTCAGCATGTACGAGGGCGTCACCATGATGATCTCGGGGCGCAGGTCGAGGATCAGCTGCACCTGGCGCGTGGTCATGCCGCCGGACGCGGGGATCACCGTGCAGCCGAGCCGCTCGGCGCCGTAGTGCGCGCCGAGCCCGCCGGTGAACAGGCCGTATCCGTAGGCCACATGGACCTTGTGCCCGGGCCGGCCGCCCGCCGCCCGGATCGAGCGGGCCACGACGTCCGCCCACATCGACAGGTCCTGCTCGGTGTAGCCGACGAGGGTGGGCCGCCCCGTGGTGCCGCTGGAGGCGTGCAGACGGCGCAGCTCCGACTGCTCCACGGCGAACATCCCGAAGGGATAGTTCGCGCGCAGGTCCGCCTTCGTGGTGAAGGGGAAGCGGGCCAGGTCGGCCAGCGTATGGCAGTCGTCGGGGCTGAGCCCCACCGCGTCGAACGCGGCCCGGTAGAAGGGAACGTTCTCGTACGCGTGCAGCAAGGTGTCCTGAAGGCGCTCGAGCTGCAGCGCTTCGAGCTCCTCACGACCGAGCCGCTCCGCGGCGTCCAGGAGTGCCGGTGTACGCGCCATGGGCGGATACCCCCGTCCGAGCCGGGCGGCCGAGCTATCGGCCGATCTTGTTTCGGGGTCAGTAATTCAAGGTTTCATGGCTTGTGGCAAGGGTCTCGTACCCCTGCCTCGGCCGCAGCAGCGGGCGCGGGGCGCCCGGCGGGAAACTAGGGTTTGCGGGCGACCGCGCCGTACATGGCGATGTCCTCGTCCCTGATCGTTCCGTCCTCCGTGCCGTCCGGGCGCCACTTGTGGACCTGCACGATCCCGGGCTCCACCAGGTCCAGGCCTTCGAAGAACTGTCCGGCCTCGGCCCGGGTGCGCAGCCGCATGGGCAGGCCCCGCGCCGCGTACTCGCGCGCCACCCGCGCCACGTCTTCCGGCGCGAAGTCGGCGGTGCCGACGGACATCGCGAGGTAGCTGCCCGACGGCAGCGGGTCCAGGAGGCGTTTCACGATGCCGGTGGCGTCGTGCTCGTCGAGCAGGAAGTGCACGATCGCGATGATCGTGAGGGCGACGGGCTCGCCGAGGTCCAGGGTCTCGCGCAGCTCCGGGGCGTTCAGGATCGTGTCCGGGTCGAGCATGTCGGCCTCGATGTACGAGGTCATGCCCTCGGTGCTGCTGGCGAGCAGGCCCTGGGACAGGGTGAGCACGATGGGGTCGTTGTCGACGTACACGACCCGGGACGCCGGGTTGACCGACTGCGCGATCTCGTGGAGGTTCGGCGAGGTCGGGATGCCGGTCCCGATGTCGAGGAACTGCCGGATGCCCGCCTCCCGCGCCAGATACGTGACGGCGCGGTCCATGAAGTCGCGGTTGGCCCGCATGTGGATGGGCAGGGCGGGCCACTCCTGGGCCATCACGTCCCCCGCCTCCTTGTCGGCTGGATAGTAGTCCTTGCCGCCGAGGATGTAGTCGTAGATGCGCGCCGAGTGGGCGCTCGCGGTGTCGATCCGTTCGGCCGGCCATCCGTCGTCGTGCGACACGGCCCCTCCTGTCAGTCGTGATCTCGCTGTGCCGTGAGCTGTGTGCTCAGTTGTGTGCTGGGTTGTGCGTCGAGCTGTGGTGAGCTGTGTGCTGAACCGTTTCGCGGGAGCGCTCGGAGCCGTACTAGCAGAGGAAGTCGGCGTCGCCCGCCTTGACGCTCGCGAGGAAGCGGGCCACTTCACGGGGGGTGAGGATCAGCGCGGGCCCCGTCGGGTCAGTCGACTGGCGCAGCGCCACGCGCCCGTCGACGAGCTTCTTCGCCTCCAGGCAGGCGCCTCCGGCGTCGTCGCTCCAGGGCTTGCGCCAGCCGTGGGCGCCGAGTTCCCGGGAAGGCATGCCGTTGCGGATGGGGTGCACTCACAGCTCCTTACGAATCGAGCCGAGCAGGGCCTCGGTCTTCCTGACGGACGCCGCCTGGGCGCCGAGCCGGTCCAGGGCCTCGCGGTAGACCACCACGTCGTCGCCCTTGTCGACATAGACGGCCCCGACCAGGCCGTTGACGTAGACGATGTCCGGCAGCTCGGGGGCCTTGAACCGGAAGATGTGGAACGCTCCCGCCCGCATGGCCGGGTGCGGGCCGTTCCTGAAGGGCATGATCTGCAGCGTCACATGGGGCTGCGCGGTCACGGCGATCAGATGGTCGATCTGCGCCCGCATCACGGCGCTGCCGCCGACCGGCCAGCGCAGCACGGTCTCGTCCATCACGACCCACAGATGCGGGGGAGAGGGGCGGTTCAGGAGTTCCTGGCGCTCCATGCGCAGGGCGACCTGACGCTCGGTGACCTCGGCCGACGCGTGCGGGTTGCCCGCGCTCAGCAGGGCGCGGGCGTAGTCCTCCGTCTGCAGCAGGCCGTGGACGAACTGTGACTCGTAGGCACGGATGTGGTGGGCGGCCTGCTCCAGGCTGAGGTACGCGGTGAACCAGTCGGGCATCACGTCGCGGTACGAGTGCCACCAGCCGCGCTTGTTGGCCTCGCGGACCGACTGGAGGAACGTGTCGATCTCGCGCTGGTCGGCGACGCCGTACGTCCGCAGGAGCTTCTCGACGTCGGAGAGCCGCAGCCGCGCGACCTTGGCGGCCTCGAGGCGCCGGATCGTCGAATGGCTGACGCCGATCGCCTCGCCCGCCTGCTCGTAGGTCAGGCCCGCGCGCGTCCGCAGGCCCTCCAGCTGCTTGCCGAGGATCATGCGCAGGACCGAGGGGGCTCCGCCCCACGATGTTTCCGCTGCCATGCCCACCTCCCCCCGCTCGTACGTCGCTTGCGCGGGCCCCATGCGTCGTGTGGGTGCCGCGATCGCAGTCTGTCACGATCATCGGCCGATGTGAGCAGGATGCGCGTCACGAATTGAAAATTTCAACTCAGCGGTTGCAGTTCGCTCTTCACAGATGCCACAGTGGATGTGCTGTCAGGTGATCGCCAATGTCCCGTGGTGATCCCGGAGTTGGCAGTACGTCATGACGGAATGGGCCCTTCCGGGCCCCGGCCATGACTCGCCCGCGGTGGTGTCGCCCCGGCACCACCGCCCGGGCGGCCCGACGGCGGGCGGAGGGCGAGCACGCACGCGTCGTCACGCCGTGGCGCGTGACGGACACCGTCGGTGAGGCGGCGGCGAGCGAAAGGCGACCCACGTGGTTTCCCCCACCCACTCCACGCCTTCGGATCTCGTGCCCGGGCCCCTGCCCGCGCACCGGTCGACCGTGTTCCGTTTACCGGCGGCGGCCGCCTCCGTACGGGCGGCCCGCACCCATGTGCACGAGCGGATGACGGACTGGGGCATCGCCCCGGAGGTGGGCGACGACGCGGTCCTCGTCATCTCCGAACTCGTCACCAACGCGATCGCGCACGCCTTCGGCGACCACGTGGTGTGCCGCCTGTGCGTGGCCGGTCAACGGCTCCGCATCGAGGTCGAGGACCAGGCCAGGGGCGAGACGGCCCCCGCGCAGCGCCCCCCGGACCCCGACAGGGAGAGCGGCCGCGGGCTCGCACTGGTGGACGCGCTGGCCGAGGACTGGGGCGTCACCCGCGTTCCGGGCGGCGCCGGGCAGATCGTGTGGGCCGATCTTTCGCCGGTGTCACCGGACTTCGGAGGCACGGGCGGGTGAGGGGCGCTTCGGCGTCGTCACGGGCCCCGCGACCGCGGTCGGGCGAGCCTGAACGTCGCCCCTCACGGCGCCATGACGCGCCTGAACACCTGCCGGGATCCGCCCTCGGGCCCCGGCTCGGCGGCCTCGCCCGGGGTGAAGCCGAGACGGAGGTAGAAGTCGCGTGCGCCGCTGGTGACGGCGCCCGGGTGATCGGCCCCGAAGGTGATGACCTCGATGGTGGCGGGCCCGGGGCCGAAGCGGCGCTCGGCCTCCGCCATCAGGGCCTGCCCCACGCCCTGGCCACGCGCCTCGCCGGAGACGACGAGCCAGTGGACGTGGTGCGTCGGGGCGCTCCCGCCGAAGAGGAGCCCGCCCAGGAGGTCCGGACCCGAGGGCGCGGCGGCGACCAGCGCGGCGGACGCCCCGATGTGCTCCTTCACGGCACGGTGGAAGCCGGGCTCCTCCACCATCGGGCCGAACCAGTCCTCCACCTGGGCCGCCAGGCCGAGGAAACCCGGGAAGTCGTTCTCCGTAGCGAGTCTGATGATCATTCGGACAGTGTCACAGTCGCTTCCGGGCAGGCCGTAGCCGGGTGCGGGGCGGCTCAGTCGTCGAGCAGTCGCCACGCGGTGAGGGCGAGGGTGGCGCGGATCAGCCCGGCGGGCGTGGTGAGTTCGATGTCCAGGGCCTTCCCGATCTGGTCGAGCCGGCGGGCCACGCTGCTGTGGTGCAGATGGAGCCGGTCGGCGGCGCGGCGCAGGGTGCCGGTGGCGCAGTAGGCGTCCAGGGTCTCCAGGTCCTCGGGGGTGTCGGCGACGCGCCCGATGGCGGCCACGTCGGCATTGCCGCGCGCGCTGTCCCGCGGCACCTGCGCGAGCAGCGCGAGCGCTCCCAGGCTTTCGTAGCGGACGACCGGCTGGCTCCCGGTGGTGAAGCGCAGCGCCGTACGGGCCTCCCGCCAGGACCGCTCGGGACTGTCGGCGGCGCCGATGCCCGCGCGGACGCCCACCGGGAACCGCTCCATGTCCACGGCGCCGGCCAGCACGACCCCCACATCGCCGAGAGGCGCCGCCTTCACCGGGCGGTTCGGGCAGAGCAGGGCGCTGATCCGGTCGAGCGGAACGGACGAGCGCACGGCCACGACGCGCAGCGGCAGCCCGGCGGTGAACCCCAGCAGGCGCAGCGCACGGGCCCTGGCCGCCGCGTCGCTGTCGCCGCTGATGGCGAGTTCGACGAGGGCGGGGTCGGCCATGGTGGTGCGGGCCGGGCCGTACCGCTCGACCACCGCCGCGGCGGCGATGGCGAGCCGGTCGAGGAGCACCTCGTCGAGCGGGCCCGCCGGGCCGGTGCGCTCCAGCCACACCGCGCCGATCTCCTCCTCGTCGAGCGTGACCGGCGCCGTGGTGGAAGCGTTCGGCGCCGGGGCGGTCGCCTCCGTCCCGTCGGGCGAGAAGCGGATCGGCCGGTCCGTGCCGTGCAGCCGGATGCCTGCCACGCACTCGGCCAGACCGGCCGACGCCCGGGCGAGCGCCGGAAGGTCCACCCGCCGCCGCATCAGCGTGTCGTAGAACATGACGACGCGGATCGCGCCCTCGACGTGCGCGTCCAGCTGCGAAAGACGTGCGGCCAGTGCCTCCATGACAGGAGCATAGGTGCCGCCCCCGGCGGAGGGCGTGACCAGGCCGTTCCCGACCGGCGCGACCGCCCCGCGCAGCCGGAGCTCGTAAGATCGACTTCCGGTGGGCGGCATACGGAATTCCGGCGAGGGGCAGTGCGATACCCGATGACGTACGACGGGCTCACACGCTCAACACCCGGCAGACAGGCGGTGGCTGAGCGCTGCCGCGGCCTCACCGAAGCCCGCTGGTTCGGCCTGGCGGTCTTCGTCCTCATCCTCGCCAACGCCGCCGTCCTCGGCGTGGAGACGTACACCGGCGTCGTGCACCGATGGCACGGGGAGCTGAAGGTCGTCGAGCACTGTTTCCTCGTGCTCTTCACCGCGGAGGTCCTCCTGCGGATCGGCGCGCACGCCGACCGGCCCCGCGACTTCTTCCGCGATCCGTGGAACCTCTTCGACCTCGCCGTGGTCCTGTGCGCCTTCCTGCCGTTCGCGCGGGAGAACACCACTGTGCTGCGCCTGCTGCGCCTGGCCCGGGTGCTGCGCACCGCCCGGTTCCTGCCCCAACTCCGCATCGTGCTCGTGGCGGTGGGCCGCAGCCTGCCCGGCACGGTCAGCTTCCTGCTCGTCGGCGCGCTCGTGCTGTACGTGTACGCGATGGTCGGGTGGGTCTTCTTCGCCGACGACGACCCCGAACACTTCGGCTCCATCGGCCGCGCCGTGCTCACCCTGTTCCTCCTGATGACCCTCGACGGCCTCGGCGACGCGGTCCGCGCGGGCCTGGAGATCTCCCGGTGGAGCTTCGTCTACTACGCCACGTACGTCCTGATCGCTTCCTTCGTGCTGGTCAACGTCCTGATCGGCGTGGTGATCACCTCGCTCGACGAGGCGCGGACGATGGAGGAGCAGCAGGCCCGGGAGCGTGGGCGGCCGAGCGCGGCCGATGCAGCCGATGCGACCGACGACGCCGAGCACGAGCTGCGCACCCGCATCGCCACCGCACGCCGGGCCTTGGACGACCTGGAGGAGAGCCTGGAGCGCCTGCCCGGGGCCCGCCGCTGACCGCAGGGGCCGACGGGGCGGACGTACGGCGTCGGCAGTCCGGCGCGTCCGCCGAGGTGCTCAGATTCCCTACGCCGGTCGCGCGCGGTGCTGCGGTCCGCGCGGGGCGGTGGCACCCTGGCGAAAGGCAGCGTAGGCACGGGCTGTCCAGGGGGATCCGATGCGGACAAGGCGACATGTCAGAGGCGCGCTGGGCCTCGTGGTGGCCCTCATGGTCTGCGGCGCGGTGGGCTGCGGCGGCGGAGGAGCGGCTCCGTCGGACCCGCCGGACGGTTCCGACCGACCCGTCTCCTCACTGACCGGAGCCCAGCCGGGCGGCTCCGGCGGGCACGAGCCCGGCCGGAGCGCCGACGACCGCAGCGGTGCCGACCGTGGCGAGAGCGGTGCCGGTGGCGGCGGTGACGCCGGCGACGACATCCCGGACGTTCCCGCACCACCCGTCGCCCCGGGCAACGAAGGCGACATCAGCGGTATCGGTGTGTATCCCAGCGGGGACATCGGCGGCGCCGACAGCAGCGGCCCTCCGGCCAGCCCCTCCGACTCCCCGCCCCCGCCGTGCGGCGACTCCACCACCGATGCGGCCTCCTGCTCGCCGTCGCCCACGGCCCAGGCCTCCGGGATCACCCCGCCGACGCCGGGCGACGGCTCCTGAGCGGCCGACGGAGAGGCCGACGGAGCGGTCGGCGGTGAACGAGAGGCTCCAGCGGCGGCCCGAGGCACATCGCTGACGAGTTCCGGTACTCCCCATGTGTCGCTCACAGGCGCGTCCCATAACCTCGTGCATGGAGACGCCAGGTGTCACGTGTAGCCATTCGGGAGGCGATGGTGCTCGCAAGGGGCACGCGGTTGTTCGCGGGCGCGGGGGTCGTGGCCTGCATGGCGCTGATCGGCCCCAGCACGCCGGGCGGCGCCCTCTTCGGAAGGTCGCAGCCCGTCGAAGCGGTCAAGGACATCGTGCCGAACCGGGTCATGACGTGGAACATCTGCAACCCCTGCGGCGACACCAACGTCGGCCGGGCGGCGGAGATCGCCGCGTACGCGCCCCAGGTCATCGGCATGCAAGAAGCGTGCGTACGGGACGTCGAGAGGATCCGGGACCATCTGAGGAACCTCTACGGGCTCGTCTACCACGTGGAGTACGGGTCGGTCCTGCGCAACCGGGGCCGCTGCGGGGGATGGCCATGGAGTCCGGGAGCGTTCGGCCAGGCGATCCTCTCGGCGGCGCCCATGACGGACCGGGTGAACGTCGAGTACCCCGACGGCGGGTCCGAGGACCGGGGGTACATGGCCGTCACCACCACGGTGGGCGGCAAGTCGGTCCGGGTCTTCAACACGCACCTCGCGCAACGCCGGCAGGAGGCGGTCCGAGCGGGACAGACCGAGGTGCTCGCCGCGGCGGTCGCCCGGCACGACCGGGCGATCGTCCTCGGTGACTTCAACGCGGTGCCGGACGCTCCCGAGCTCCGCCGGATGTGGGCCCTGGCCGCGGACGCCGACCCCCAGTGTCACCCCTCGCTCGTCGGCGCCTGTGAGCCGACCACCGACTGGCGCAGCAAGTTCGACTACGTCTTTCTGCGGGGCATTGCCCCGCTCAGGCATCGCGTGGAGACCACCCCCCACTCGGACCACGACCTGCTGCGCACCGACCTCGACCTGACGTAGAGCGCCCCCACCACCGGAAACGCGAAGCCCGAAGCGCGGGAAGCGAGGAGCGGGCGCGTGTGCGGGGGAGCGCGCGTCCCCGGCGTGCGCGCGGTCGCACCACGCTGCGCCCCCATGGCCGGAAACGACCGGGAGCCGCTCGTTCGTCTCAAGGGAGAGAGCCGAGGGGGCGCGGCCGGGGGAGGCCGTGCGGTTATGGGGGTGCACGGCCATGGAGCGGATGGGACGAGCACGAAGGCGGCGGTTATGGGGGGCGCTCCTGGGGGCGGTGCTCCTCGTCATCACGGCGGCGATGCCGTGCGTGGCCGTGGTGGGCGGCGCGGCCGCCCAGGCCGTCGCCGGGGTCCGGGAGGAAGAGACGGCTGAGCCGTCGGCCACGTCTGCGTCCCCCTCGGAGACACAGCCGGTCACAGGGCCTTCGGACACCCCGACGGACGGACCGGACGAGCCTCCGCCCGTCGACCCCACACTGGGGCCGTCGGGTGAACAGGTGCTGCAGGGCGAGACGTTCACGGCGACCGGCAGCGATTTCGACTGCTCCGATGGGGCCGGTCTCGCGGGCCCGCTGACCTTCAGCGTGGAGGGGCGGGCCCCGGTGACCGTGACGGTGGGGGCCAGCGGAGGCTTCCAGCAGCCGGTCTCCGTGCCGGAGGACGCGGCCCCGGGGCAGTACGGCATGCAGGCGTACTGTGCGGAGGTGCCCGACGCGCCCACCGCCACAGCGGTGTTCGAGGTCCTGGAGGCGGACCGGCCCGACCCGCGGATCTCCCTGTCGCCCGACTCCGGGCCTGCGGGATCGCATCTGACCGTCGGCGGCACGGGGTTCTCGTGCGACGCGGGAGCGGGGGTGAACGTCCTGTGGGACGGCCGGGTCGTGGCGGGCGGCACGCCCTCGGAGAGCGGAGCCGTCACCGTCCCGCTACACGTCCCGGCCGGCGCCTCGGAGGGGGCGCACGAGGTGGCCGCGGCCTGCCGGACGCCGGAAGGCGTCAGCGCCTCGGCGAGCTTCAGCGTGGACCCACCGAAGGTCACGCAGCCGCGTGACGACCCCCGCGAGGTCACGATCCACATGGCCGACTACCCGGCCGCCTGCGTCGACGGCTCGATCGTCATCGGCGGCCGCCGACTCAGTACCTGGCTGGACGCCGACTCGTTCGAGGGCGGAGCCGCGAAGGGACGCTGGGAGCTGATCGACCTCCACGCCAAGATCCCGACGGACATGACTGGCCGCAGGGACGTGGGCCTGAAGTGCACGGGCCGGGACTGGGAGAAGGCAGGCGAGATCACCCTTCCGGCGCGGGACCAGCTGACGCTCTTCCAGCTACCCCTAGGGTCCACCCGGCATCCAGAAGGGGAGAAGGGCCCGATCACACCGTCCCCCTCGCCGGACAAGACGCATGGGAAGAACGGCGGCTCGCACCAGCGGGGCGGAGACAAGGACGATCCGGACAAGAACGATGACGGCGCGAGTACCCGGCCGAACGACAAAAAGGGGAAGGACGGCGACGACCCGCAAGGCTCGACCCCTGACGATCCGGACCTCGGCCTCGTCGGTGCCCTGCGCACCCCGGCCGATGTCTCCTGGGCGCTGAAGGACCTGGCCGGATCGGTCGGCATGGCCGCCTGGTTCCTGATCCTGGTCCTCCTGTTGGAGAGGGCCTTCCCGTCACAGCTCGCCGACAACGCGCTGGGCCGCTGGTGGCTCCGCCGTCAGCAGCAGAGGCGGTCCCGGCCGCCGAGGCTGCCCGGGTGGGCCAGGGTGTGCGGTTTCGCGCTCCTGGGCGGCTCCTTGGCTGTCTGGGCCGACGCCACGACGGGCCTGAGCTCGACGACCGCGATCAAGACCGCGGGCGCGGCCGGGGGGATGCTCGTCATCCTGGTCGCCTACGAGAAGACCAAGGACTCCTTGCTGAGCCCTCGGCGGAACGGATTCCGCTCCGAGCTGCGCGTGGTCCCCGCGGGACTGCTGCTCGCGGGCCTGATGACGGCGATGTCCCGGTTCCTGGAGTTCCCGGTCCCGTACGTCTACGGCCTGGTCGCCGTGTACATGGTGCTCAGCTCGCCCCGCCGCGGCTCCGGTGACCCGGACGACGGCCTGCCCAAGGGCCAGGCGGTCCTGATCGGCGGGATCTGCGTACTGGCCGCAGTGGTCCTCCTGTGGGTGCTGGGCGCGCCCTTGCTCGAAGCCGTCCAGGCGGAGCACGCGCGGCCCGAAAGCCTCCGGTACGCCCTTGCCTACGCCGTGGGCCTCACGGTCGTCGCCGGCGTCGAGGTGGTGGTGTTCGGCCTGCTCCCGCTGTCCGGCATGGACGGCCACAGCCTGAAGGACTGGAACAAGCCCGCCTGGTACGCCCTCTACCTCATCGGTCTGACCTTCTTCTTCCACGTCCTGCTGCACAGCCTCCACCCGGGTGTGGGCAGCGACCTGGTGGTCGACGGGGACCTGCGCTGGTGGACGCTCGGCATAGCCACCGGCCTGTTCGTGGTGTTCGGGGCCGTCTCCCTGGCTCTGCGGTGGTACGTGGGGCGTTACGAGCGGCGGCCTCAGACGGCCTGACGCCGGTGCCCGGTGCCCGGTGCCCGGTGCCCGGTGGCCGGTGCCGGGAGCCCGGAGCCGGGATGGGGAGGGCGTGATCGCCCGTGCGATCATGGCGTGTCATGACCACACACGGGGACCTCGCCAAGGGTGAGCACGGGGGTGAGCACGGGGCGGACGGCTGGCCGGACATACCCGGTGACACCGCGCTCACCCTCAGGATTCCCGAGGCGGATCCGCTGGTACGGGCCGGGTTTCCCGCCCATGTGACCGTGCTCTACCCGTTCCTGCACGAGAGCCGCATCGACGCGCGGCTCGACGGCGAGCTCTCCGCACTCTTCGCCGGGCACGACGCGTTCACCCTGACGTTCGCCGCGTTCGGCCGCTACCCGGGGGTGCTCTACCTCGATCCATGGCCGCGCGACCTGGTTCAGGTGCTCACCAAGGAGCTCACCCAGCGGTGGCCGGAAGCGGTGCCTTACCGAGGGATCTTCGGCGCCGGGCTCGACCCGCACCTGACGGTCGCGAACAGCGAGGGCCCCGCCACGCAAGAGGCCGCGTACGACCGGCTGGAGAGCGACATCGCGACCGCGCTGCCGCTGGTCTGCCGCGTGCGGACGGTCGATCTGATCGTGTGGGACGGCTCCCGTTGGCAGAGCCGCACCGAGTACGCGCTCGGATGACAGCTCACTTCGCCCCGGGCGCCCGCCCGGTGCGGAGCATGCGCAGCACGGCCCGCTCGGCGGGCCCTTGCGTCGCCGGGGTCCCGTGGGTGCCCGTGGTTCCGAGGAGCGGCAGGACGGCGGCCACGGTGACGCCTTCCTCGTACAACTCGATGACCCTGGGGTTGATGTAGGACGCGCGGCAGACGGCGGGAGTGTTGCCGAGGTACGTGGCGACCTCCCGGACGGACCTGCCGATGGCGCGCCGCCGGGCGGCCTCGCTGTGCGCGGCGCCCTGCGAGACGGCGAGAGCCACGGCGGCCATGACGGTGGCGTGCCAGGTCCTGAAGTCCTTGGCGGTGACCTCCAGACCGGCCAACTCCTTGAGATAGGCGTTGACTTCCGCGGCGCTGATCTCGTGCCAGTCGGGGCGCTCCCAGTAGACGAACAGCCGCTCGCCGCCGTGGCGGCGGCGGGCGAGCGCGACGATGCTGCGGCACGCGGAGGGGTCGGTGACCGCGTGGACCTGCTCCTTGCCCTGCTTGGAGGGGTAGGTGAACACCACCTCGCCGCGTCGGCAGCGGGTGTGTTCGCGCAACAGGGTGGTGAGGCCGTAGGTGTCGTTCAGATCGGCGTAGCGGTCGCTGCCGACCCGGAAGAACCCCAGGTCGAGGAGGCGTACGGCGGTGGCGAGGACTCTCAGTCTGGTGAGTCCGCGGTCACCGAGGTGTGCTTCCACGGCCTCCCGCACCTTCGGCAGGCGGTCCGCGACGTCGAGGACGTGCTCGTGCTTGGCCTGCTCCTGTTCGGCACGGAACTGGGGGTGGTACAGGTACTGCCGTCGCCCGGCGGCGTCGGTGCCGACGGCCTGCAGATGACCGTTGGCCTTGGCGCAGATCCAGACGTCGCGCCACGCGGGCGGGATCACGAGCGTTTTGATGCGGTCCAGCTCGGCGGCGTCGCGCAAGGGCCGTCCGTGCGGATCGAGGTAGCGGAAGCCCCGCCCGTGCCGTTTGCGGGCGTAGCCCGGATCGGTGGGGCGGCAGTGGCAGAGGCGCACACGAACCTCCTGGACCTCGCGGCGGATCGCTGTCGGCGCTTGTCAGCCCGCCGCGTTGTCGACGCGCAGCCGCACCTGTTCCTCCAGGCGCCGGAGGCTGCTGTCCAACGCGGCGTCGACGGCCTCCTTGCCCGGGTCGTGGCTCTCGTCGGAGAAGGTGAGGTGCACGGTCGCCTCGCTGGAGCCGCCGTCGACCTCGGTGACCTGGAGCCAGCCGGTGTAGCTTCCCTGGTCGCGGGTGCCCCATTCGAGCCGCATCCGCTCGCGCAGGGTGCGCAGTTCGGCGGCGGTGTCCTCGTCGGTGCGGTCCTCGTGCACGCTGACCTCGGGGAGGTGCTCGGCCCGCACATGGAGGGCGTCCGGCAGCCAGCTGTCGAGTTGGTCGACCTGGGCGGCCTGGTCGAAGACGTGCTCGGGCTGCGCGGGCATCGTGCGTGAACGCTCGTACTCGGTCATGGCGGTCCCGTCCTCGGGCGGCGGCCATACGGCAGACACCAGTACCCGCCGTACGCGAACGTGAGCCCCCTGCGGAGACTTCAGTGGCCGAGCGCCCGCTTCAGTTCCTTCTTGTTCATCGACGAGCGGCCCTCGATGTTCTTCTTCTTGGCCTCCTCGTACAGCTGGTCACGGGTGGGGCCCTCGGAGCCGCTGTGCGAGCGTTCGCCGCCGCGCTGGTACGCGGACTTCTTGTCGCGCGTCGAGGTCTTGCTCGCGGTCTTGGACTCGCCGGAACGCGCCCGCTCCTTGTTGACCGTGCGGGCTGCGATCTCCTTCGCGCGCTTGGTGGACTCCCCGCGCTTCTCCGCGCTCTCCTTGATGTGCTCGTACTGGCGCTCACGCTTCTTGCTGGATCCAGCGGGCATGGGACAACCTCTCCTCGGTGCTCTCGAAGGCGCCGCGCTCGGGTTCGGCCTACGCGTGCCCTTCCTCTCTCGGGGCAAACGGGCGGGGCCGCTTCTCCAGGGGCCGACCCGGCTATCCGAGACCGCCTCCACCGAAGCTGCTGCCGCGCCCCTTCCGGTGGTCCTTCGGGTCCTGGGAGTCGCTGGGGTGCGTGCTCGACTGGCCGTAGCCCTCTTTGAGCTCGTGCGGGGTGAGCCAGCCGCCGTCGTGAGGCACTTCGTCGGGGTCCCGGTACTCCCGGACTTCCCTGACGGGGCCGTCCTCGGGGAGGTGCGGCTGTTCGTCCGGACGCGGCCGCCTGGCCTCCCGCGACTGCACGCGGCGGCCCCAGACGAAGGCCGCGAGGAGAACGCCGACCACGGCAATACCGGCAATCCACATCAGCAACGCCGTGCCGGAGGAGGCAGCAAGTTCCCACTCCATGGTCTTCATATCAGTGTTGTACCCGTCTCCACTCGAAAAATAGCCAGTCATTGACGCCTCCCGTATGACCAGGGGGAATCCCGCTGTGACGTACTATGTGAATTCGGAATAGGTATTCGCCTACCTGCGGCAGTGGGCTCGGACTGCTGGCCTCAGGGGCGTACCGCATGCGCGTGGCGGTATGGAATTGCGGCCGCCCTCGCTCTCGTTCTCTTCTCGGCAGCTCTGTGCCCGGTGTCGGGGAGAGCAGGGAAGGAATTCCCCGGCAGTGTTTTCCCGGTGGTCGATCCGAGCATGACGGCCATACTCGGCGCCTTATGAATGCGGCGCTTCCGGCCTTCGGTGACGGACGTGAACGTGAAATGCTTGACCCCGACCGGCCGGAGCCATGCCGTGCGCGATCGCGGCGCACCGCCATCGCCGACGCCCGTTGGGTCAGCCGAGTGATTCCTCCGGGTGGGCCTGCGTCTGAAGCCGCCAGTACTCGCCCGAGCAGCCCGCCGGAAGCGGTGGAAACCGGTGGGACTTCACATCGGTGCTCCAGTGATGCTCGCCGCCGCAGTCGCATTCGTAGATCCCGCTGGAGGGCACGACCTCGCCGGGATGCCATGTCGTCTTTTCCTCGTCCATGACTCCAGGTCTACGTCGGCCTCCACCGCCCCGCGACCGGGAAGCCGCCGACCGCGCGGCGTACTCAGCGCAGCACGGCGGCCAGCAGATCCGTGCCCAGTGCCGACAGGTCCGGCACCTTGAGGGCGTGGTGGACGTAGCGGCCGTGCCGCCGGGAGGTGAGCAGGCCCGCGCGGCGGAGGACGGCGAGGTGGCGGGAGACCTCCGGACGGGAGAGTTCCCAGGCATGGGCCAGCTCGCCGGTGGTGTGGGGGCCGCGGGCCAGGGTGCGCAGGAGGCGTAGCCGCAGCGGGTGGGCGAGGGCATCGAGGCGCAGGGTGACCGTTTCCAGGGACACGGGCTCCGCCGGGCCGGGCTCGGCCACGGGGTACTGCACCACCGGCTGCCATCCGGGCGCGTGGACCACGACCAGGTGCGGGCTGCCGAAGACACTGGGGATGAAGGTGACCCCGGTGCCGTGGGCGGAGGTCGCCTTGTCCTGGAGCTTGTCCACGACGATGCAGTCGCCGTCCGGTGCCAGGGCGACCGCGCGGGAGGCCGACGCGAGTGCCGCCCCGACGCCCTGACGCCTCAGCAGGTCGTGCTTGAGGCGCAGATCGGTGGCCAGCCGCACGGCCACACCCGTCCAGGCGGCATCGAAGAACGCGTCGGCGCACTGTTCGAGGGTCTGGCGCACCCGCGCCCGCACGGCCGCCGGGTCCGCGAGCAGCCGCTCCGCGAAGGCCTCCTGCCGGGCGCCGCGGGCCTGGGCCAGATCCAGGGCCCGCTCGCGCGCGGTCGCGTCGGTGAGGGGCGACGGCGCGGCGGAGCGGAGCCGGTTGCTGCCGCACGTGGTGACGAGCGCGGCGGTCACGTACGCCTCGTCAGCGATCCGGTCCACGTCGTCCAGCTCCTCGGCGAGGGTCGGCCGGGGCCGGGCGGGCAGCAGGAAGTCCGCTTGTGAGGAACGCCAGAGGAACTCCGCCTCCCGCAACCGCTCGGCCAGCTCCGGCCGCAGCCCCGCCCAGACGTCCCCGGCCCACCCGGCGAACTGCGGATGATGCCCCGGTTCGGCCAGCACGTGCAGCATCGCGGTCAGTTCGGCCAGCGGGGAAGCGGCGAACCGCAGCCGCTCGGACGGCAGACCGCTGATGTCGATCCTCAGCGTCATCCGCACATCATCACCGACCGGCCGACGGACCTCGGCGTCGGTTGACGGGGTCCGTCAACCGACGAGGTCAGCCGGGCCGCCGTCCGCACCGTTGGCGCCATGGCAACCACCACCAAGATGCGGCCCCGCGCCCTCGTCCGCGCTTCCGGAGGCCCCCGCTACGCCGTCGCCCTGGCCGTGGACGCGCTCGGCACCGGCCTGTTGCGGCCCTTCCTCCTGCTCTACGGCGTGACGGTGCTGAGGCTCTCCGCACCGGCCACCGGCATCGCCATGACGGTCGGCGTCGTCGTGGGTCTGGTGTGCATGCCCGCGGTGGGCCGCTGGCTCGACCGGGGCGCACGCAGCACGGTCGTAGCGGCGTCGATGCTGGTACGGGTGGTGGGGGTGGCGCTGCTCCTGGCCACCCCGGCGGGGCACGTGGGTCTTTTCGCGACGGCGGCGCTGGTCCTCGGCGTCGGCAACCAGGCCTGGCCCGCCGCCCACGCGGCGCTCGTGGCCACGGTCGCCCACGGCCGGGAACGCGACGCCGCTCTCGCCGCGGGGCGCGCCCTGCGCAACGCCGCCCTGGGCGTGGGCGCGCTCATCGCCACCGTCTGCCTCGCGGGCGGCACCACCGCGCTGCGGGCCCTTGCCGTCGTCACCGGCCTCGCCTACCTCGTCGCCGCGGGCCTGGCGTGGTCGGTCCACCTGTACGCGCAGCCGGCGGCTGCCTCGCCGCAGAGCGGGGACGCCGAGCCCGCGCCCCGCATGCGCGCGCTCCTCGCCGCCAACGTGATCTACGTCTTCTGCCTCAACGTCCCCGAAATCGCCCTCCCTCTGGTCCTGGTGACGCAGCTGCACGCGTCCCCGGTGTGGTCGGCGGCCGTCTTCGTGGCCAACACGGTCCTCGTGGTCACCCTCCAGGTGCCGCTCACCGTCCTGATGTCCCGCTTCTCGCGTCGGACCGTCCTGGCCCTCGCGGGCGTCGTACTCGCGGCCTCCTATCTCGGGTTCCTCGCGGCCACGTCCCTGGGGCGCGGCTGGGGTGCTCCCGCCGTCGCCGTGGTCTCCGTGGTCTGCACGCTCGGCGAGATCATCTACGCGGGCAGCGCCACCGCCCTCGTCACCCATCTCGCCCCGCCGCACGCCCTGGGCCGCGCCCTCGCCCGCTTCGAACTCTCCACGGGCTTCGGCCTCGCCGTCTCGCCGATGGCCCTCACCGCGCTCGCCCCGCACGGACCGACGGCCCTCTGGGGCAGTCTCACCGCTGTCACCCTCGTCTCCGCCTCGGCCGTCGCCAAGGAGAGGGGCCAAGAGATGAGGCAGGGGGATTCCTGACGCCGGAGCGGGTGCCAGCGGCACCCGGTTGGCACCAGCTGGCGCCATGGTCGAGTGCGCACCCGGTTCGAACTCCTCCGTTGCGGCTCCGGCGTGTGTCGTGTTCCGAGGCGTGCCGAACCGGCCATGACCCTCTGACCTGCGGATGCGTCACTCCGTCCACGCTCTGGCGCCACGCGTGATGCGCATGGCGCCACAAGTGGCTCGCCATGGCGCCATGGATGTGCCATGATGGCGACATGAGGGGGTGCTCCTCGGTCTCACAGGCCAGGAGCGCGCGTTTCGGAGAGTCATCGAAGGGGTCGGATCATGGAGACAGCGCAGAGCCAGCAGCAGGTGGCGGCACCGGGCGCCTTCGTCGCCTTCGCCCGCTTCGTGCTCTGCGGCGGCGGTGTGGGCCTCGCCTCCAGCTTCGCCGTGGCGGGCCTCGCCTCCTGGATTCCCTGGGCCCTGGCCAACGCGCTGATCACCGTGGTCTCCACGCTCCTCGCCACCGAGCTGCACGCCCGCTTCACCTTCGGCAAGGGCGGGCGCGCGACCTGGAGCCAGCACACGCAGTCGGCCGGGTCGGCGGCAGCGGCGTACGTGGTGACCTGTGGGGCGATGTTCGTCCTGCAGCAGCTGGTGGCCGCGCCCGGCGCGGTGCTCGAGCAGGTCGTCTATCTGTCCGCCTCCGCACTCGCCGGTGTCGCCCGGTTCGTGGTGCTGCGCCTCGTCGTCTTCGCGCGGAACCGCTCGCGGGCCGCGGTCGCCACCGCCGCTCCCGTGCGCACGACCGTGGCCCGCGCCGCGGCTCCGACCGGGCCCGCGGTGCTCTGCCGGGCCGCCTGACCGTTCACCGTCACCCGGGCGGCGCCGCAGCTGCCGAAGAGGCCCGGTCGGTCCCGTCCGAGCGGAGCTTCGCGGTGCGCAGCGAGCGCAGGGCGAGCAGCAGGACGCCGATGTCGTCCAGGTAGACGGGGTCGGGGAGCAGATCCACCGGAGAGATCACGTAGATCAGAGCGCCCCAGAAGACCAGCTTGTTCTCCACCGGGATCCCCGCCTCGCGCAGCAGGCGCCGGGTGCGCAGGAGCCGCAGGAACAGCACGAGTGCGACACCTGCCGTGACCACGAGCGTCAGCGCCACGATCACGATCAGCGCCACTGGCCAGTTCTGCTCACTCATGGGTAGCCTCCGGCTGTCCGGCCCGGGCGCGCGCCGTGACGCGGGGCCGCCCGCTGCGCGACGGTTACCCCGGTGCCCATGAAGCACGCCGAACCGCGCGCCGTGGTCCGGGACATACGGCGTCCGGAGTCCGGTCTCTCCGTCATGGGGCTCAGATTCCCTACGTCGGTCACGCACGGTGCTGCGGTTCGCCCGGCGCGGTGGGATCCTTCCTGCAGACAGCGTACGTACGGGCTGTCCAGGGGGGCTCGATGCGGACAAGGCGGCGCGTCAGGGGCGCGGGCGCGGTGGGCCTCACAGTGGTCTTCTTGGCCTGCGGCGTGTCGGGGTGCGGGGGAGGCGCCCCCGGCGGAGGGGCCCCGACGGACCCGCGCGGCGGCTCCGGACTGCCGGCGTCCTCCTCGCTCACCTCCGCCCGGTCCGGTGATTCCGGCACGGACTCGTCCGGCGACCGCGGCGGCGGAGACAGCGGTGGGGGAGCCGAGGGCGGAGACGACATTCCGCCGGTCTCCGCGCCACCCGTCGCGCCGGGGAACACGGGCGGGGGCACCGGCGGCATCGGTGTGTACCCCAGCGGAGACACCGGCGGCACCGGAGGCGGGCACCAGACCGCTTCCGCCGGGCTTTCCGGGGGCGCCACCACCGACCCTCCGCCGCCGTGTGCCGATCCGGTCGCCACCGCCGACGCCTCCTGCCCGCCGCCGTCCACGCCCGGAGCTTCGGAGAACGTTCCGCCCACGGCGGACGACGGGTCCTGAGGCGCCGATGCCGTCGCCGGACCCGCCACCGCGCACGCCTCGCCGTGGTGGGGCGCGCCCCCGTCCGGCGCCCCGGCGCCGGGTGCGCGGCCCGGCCCGCCCGGCACCGCGTCGGCCCCGGGCCAGGCAGTCACCGGACGCACCACCGAACGCGCCCTCGGCGGCCGACACCGGCGGGCACCTGGAGTACGCCAACTCCTTGCTCGGCGCGGGCTCGTTCGTCGTGGCCCTGATGCTCTACGCGGGCTATCTCTACATCGAGGCCTTCTACAGCTACTTCCACCTCGGCACCTTCGCCGTCGGCTTCGACTCGCTGGAGTTCGCGCTGCGGAGTCTGCGACTCGTCACGCTGCCGGTGTTCGCCACCCTGGTGGTGCTCGTCCTCATCCCGTACACGCCGGAGCTGCTGGCCCTGCTCGGGGTGCCGGAGCGGCGCGTGCGAGCCGTCCGGGAGTACGGTCACACCCTCGCGCGGCTGCACCCCTTCCTCATCGTCGCCGGGGCCGTCCTCATGGCGTTGTGGCAACCACTGCGCGGCCTCAACTGGCTCGCGCCCCTGTGCGTCGCCGTGGGGCTGCTGCTCGGGCAGACCTCGGCGGCGACCGCCCGCTCGCCCCGGCGGCGACGCGCGTGGGAGCGGGCGGTCTCCCTCGTGGTCGCCGGAGTGTTCCTGATGTGGGTCGTGGCCCTGGCGGCGGGCGACCTGGGCCGACGGGACGCCCGGCGCACCGCGCACCGCCTGGTGCACCGCGTGGCCGTCGTCGTCCTCAGCACCGAACGCCTCAGCCTGACGGGCCCCGGTGTCGTGGACGAGAACCTCGGCGAGGGCCTGCGCTACCGCTACCGCTACAGCGGCCTGCGGCTCCTGGTGGAGCGCGACCACCGCTACTACGTCCTCCCGCTGGGCTGGCGGAAGGACCGGGACGCGACGTTCGTCATCGAGGACGACGACTCGGTCCGCGTCGAGCTGCGGCCCGGCGTCCGGCCGCATGGGGCGAGTACGCGGGGTTGACGGACCGCACGACCTCGCGTGTCGCCCTCCCGTCCTACGCCTCCCTGTCCTCCCGCCACTGTCGTCAGTGGTGTGCATCCTTCGGCCTACTCGCAGGTCCGACCGGCGAACGATGACCAGGCCCCGGACGCGGGCGACGCTGAAGGCATGAAAGACATCATCGCCATCGTCGGTTGGGTCGTCGGCATCCAGGGCGCCCTGGGAGTCCTGGGCCGGATCTTCGGAGGAGACTCCTGGGGCCTCATCCAGAAGTGGTGGGACGTGCCCACGGCGGGATACGCCGCCCTGTTCGTGCTCGGGGCCGCCCTCGCGCTCTACGGAGAGTTCGGCAAGGCGCGAGCGCGCCGCTGATCCGAAGGGTCGGGATCCGGGCGTCGCAGCAGGGTGCCCAGGCGTTGCAGGCCCTCCGTGGTGGTGAGCGACTCGCCGGTGGCGTCGGCGGTGCGCATCACGGGGGTCATGACCGTGACGTCGGGCTGGCGGGAGCCGAGGGCGGTGTACAGGCGGGCGACGTACCGGGCGACGGACGCGGGGCTCGCCGGGTCCTGGAGGTCGCCCGCGAAGCGTGCCGCCTCGTGCATCGTGCGCTCGGCCTCCTCGGGCCGGTCCGTCGCCCAGAGCACCAGGGCCAGCAGGATGCCCGACATGTGGTGGCGCAGGGCGCTGCCGGTCTCGGCGGCACAGCGGAGCGCCGTGCGCAGATCGGCCTCCGCCGCCTCGTGCCGCGCGGCGAGGAAGGCGAGCCAGGCGCGGGTGTGCAGAGCGCGGGCACGGTACTCCGGGTCCTGCCGGGCCAGGGTGCGGTCGGCGGCGGCGCCCGCGATCCTGCTGATCTCGAGATAGTGGGCCCGGCCCATGAAGTGCCCGCTGACGGCGACGACGCCGAGCAGCTCGATCGCGGTGCGCAGCGCGTGTGGGCCCCAGGGGAGGAGCTGGTTCACCGCGGCGGTGAGCAGCGCGTGCTCCGCGCCGAACCACTCCCGCACCTCCTCGGCCCCCGCGAAGGCCACACCCGAGTGCCGCACCGGTTGCAGCCAGGCGCGCGGAGGCTCCGCGGGGACGACGGCCCGCGCGGCCCGCAGCGCGGTGGCGATCAGCAGCTCCGCCACGCGCACGAGGGCCGCCTCGTGCTCCGCGGGAGGGTCCGTGTGGTCCGTGCCGTGGCGGGCGTACAGCCGCAGCAGGTCGTGGAAGCGGTAGCGGTCCGGCGTGTGGGATTCGAGCATGCCGGCGTCCACGAGCGTCTCGGCGAGGTGCTCGGCGGTGCGTTCGTCGGTGTCCAGGAGCGCGGCCGCCACCGGCAGCGGGATGTCCGGCGCGTCGGACAGGGCGAGCAGCCTGAACGCCCGAGCGGCGTCGGGCGGCAGCGCCCCGTAGCCGAGGCGGAAGGCCGACGCCACGGCCAGACCGCCGACGCGGAGTTCGTCGAGCCGGGCGCGCTCGTCCTGCAGCCGCTGTTCGAGCGAGGCGATGCTGCGGCCCGGGCGGCCGTCGAGCCGGGACGCCGCGATCCGCACGGCGAGCGGCAGCCGCCCGCAGGCCTCCACCAGGGCCCGCGCGGCCTCCGGTTCGGCGTTCACCCGCTCGGGGCCCACGATCGCGGCGAGCAGCGCGAGGGCCTCGGACCCGGGCGGCACGTCGAGATCGAAACGGTGCGCCCCGGGGAGCGCCAGGTCGCGGGAGCGGCAGGTCACCAGGACGGCGCAGCCCGCCGTGCCCGGCAGCAAGGGGCGGATCTGCTCGGCGTCCAGGGCGTTGTCGAGGACGAGCAGCACGCGCCGGTCGGCGAGGAGGGTGCGGTAGAGCGCGGCCCGCTGCTCCAGGCCCAGCGGGATCCGGTCGGACGGGGTGCCCAGGGCCGCCAGGAAGTCCGCGAGCACGCTGGCGGGGTCGGCGGGCGTGCTGCCCGCCCCCAGGTCCACGTGGAGCCGCCCGTCCGGGTACGCCTCGCCCAGGGCGTGCGCGACGTGCACGGCGACGGCGGTCTTGCCCACGCCCGCGGTGCCGCTGACCGTACAGACCGTGACCGCGTGCTTCTGCTCCTCACCGTCGCCGTCCAGGACGGCGAGGATCGCGTCGACCGCCGCGTCGCGGCCGGTGAAGTCGGCGATGTCGGAGGGCAGTTGCTGGGGGAGCGGTCGTACCGACGGGGCGGGCGCGGCAGGACGGGCCGCCCGGCCACCGGCCCCGGACTGCTCCCCGGACGCCATGAGGCCCGGATCGGCGGTGAGGATCCGCCGCTGCACCTCCGTGAGCGAAGCGGAGGGGGCGATCCCCAGCTCGGTACGCAGTGCCTCCCGCGCGGCCCGGTGGACCGCGAGCGCCTCGGCCTGGCGCCCGCAGCGGTAGAGGGCGAGCATGAGCAGCTCGCTCAGGCGCTCGCGCAGCGGGAACTCCGCGACCATGGCCTGGAGTTCCGGCACGACCTGGGCGTGCCTCCCCAGATCGAGGGCGTGGCCGAAGAGCGCCTCGCGCGCCGTGGACCGCAGCTCCTCGAGACGGTCCCGCTCGCGCTGCGCCCAGGGCCCCGGAACACCGGCGAGCGCGGCCCCGCGCCAGCGGCCCAACGCCCCGTCCAGCCGGTCGTGCACGGCGCGGACGCCACCGCGCCGGTCGGTCGCCTCCCGCTCGAACCGTACGGAGTCGACCTCGATGCCCTCGGCCCGCAGCGCGTATCCGCCGGGTACGGACACCAGCACGCCACCGCTCTCTCCGGCGCGCCGACCGGGTTCCAGGACGGTCCGCAGCCGCGAGACGTAGGTGAGGACCGTGCGGTGCGCGGTGCGCGGCGGCTCCTCGCCCCACAGGCCGTCGACCAGCTCCGCCATCGAGACGGCCCGGCCCTCGCGCAGCAACAGCATCGCGAGGACGGCTTGCTGCTGGGGGGATCCCACGGCGAGCGGCTCGTCGCCCGCCCGGCCGCCCACGGGCCCGAGCAGCCGAAAGGAGAGCCCGCTCTGCCGACCGTGCACCTGACGTTCCTCGCCGTGCTGTTCCCGCGCCCCGCTCGGTCGTGAGTGGGGCTCCCTGCGTTGACTTTAGGTCATGAGGGGGCTTTCGCCGACACGGGCCCGCCCCCGCCCGCCCTCTCGGACGGGCGTGCGTCCCTCGCCCGTACGCAGCGCTCCAGGGAGTCCGTCAGCCACAGGTGCGACGCGCCGAGGGTGAGGGGGTCGCCGCTGGCCTCGGCGACCAGGTGCCAGTAGCGGCGCATGCCGCGGTCGTGGTCCGCGGCCACGTCCGCCAGGAGGCGGCGGCGGAACCGCGGTGTGTCGGTGGTGCCGCGCACCGAGGCGTGCACGGCGACGAAGCGGTCGAGTTCGGGACCCCGGCGGGGCGCCTCGCACGCCTGCACGCGGGGCCTGGCGAGGGCGCACGCCTCACGGATGCCGCTGATCAACTCTGCCTCGTCGGCGATCAGTTCGGCGTTGGCCCGCGCCATGGCCAGCAGGCCGCGCGTGAGCACCCGGTCGCCGGTCAGGGCGACCAGCTCGGCGAAGGCGACGACCTGCGGCGGAGTCGGGTCCGCGGGCGGCTCCGGCACCGCCATGGTCACGAACGCGGAGAGCATCGCCTCGGACGCCGGGGCGACCATGGTGCGCCGCCAGAAGTCGATCAGCGCGTCGCGGGCCGCGCCCCCGCCCTCCACGGCGGCGAGCAGTTCGAGGCGGGCCGCACGGTCGGCCGGTTCGGCCTCCTCGACCGCGCGCAGCGAGGCCCGCCGCCAGGCCATGTCCGCGAGCTGCACGTCGAGCGCGGCCCGCTCGGCGGCGACGACCTCCGCCACGGAGCGCTCGCCGATGAGCACGTTCCTGATGGACGCGAGGCCGAGGCCGAGGCCGCGCAGCCGTCGGACCAGACGGAGCCGCTCGACCGCCGTCGGGTCGAACCTGCGGTGGCCGCCCGTGCTGCGCACCGAGTCGACGATGCCCTCGTCGCAGTAGAAGCGAACGGTCCGCACCGGCACGCCGGTCAGTCGTGCCAGGTCGCCGATGCCGAGCGTGCCATCGAGTAAAGGCACTTGAACCTCCACTGGACTGGAGCTCCTACCGTACCGGCGTAGCCCCATGGGAGGAGATTTCGTGATGTCGTCGACGCTGCGCACCGCGCGGCTCGTGGAGGGCCTTCGGGAGCAGACCGGAGGGTTCATCCGCGCGGTCGCCGGAAAACCGCAGGACACCCGGGTGCCCACCTGCCCGGAGTGGCCGCTGCGCACCCTCGTCGGACACGTCGGCCAGGAACACCGCTGGGCGGCCGAACTGGTGCGCAAGGGTGAGCAGTTGCCCGTTCCCGATCCGTGGGACGCCGATCCCGGCGCCCCCGAGGACTGGGCCCGGTGGCTGCGCGAGGGCGCCGACGACGTGATCCACGCGATCGAGGAGGTCGGCGCGGACACCGAGGTGCCGACGTTCCTGGGCCCGCGGCCCGCGGTCTCCTGGCTGCGCAGGATGCTCAGTGACACCTGCGTCCACCACTACGACGCGGCCCACGCGACGGACACCGCGTTCCAGGTCGCCGACGACCTCGCGGCCGACGTGATCAGCGAGCACCTGGAGCTGCTCGCCGCGCAGGGCTGGGAGACACTCAGGCCCGCGGCGGCCGAACTGCGCGGCCACGGCGAACGGATCGGGTTCCGGCTCCCCTCAGGATCGGGCTGGGTGGCCACCCGAACCCCCGAGGGAGTGCGGTGGGAACACGGCCCCGTCCACGCCGACGCGGTGGTGACGGGCCCCGCACCGGACCTCCTCCTCGTGGCCTACCGCCGCGTCCCACCGGAGGCCGACGGCCTGACGGTGACGGGTACCCGCCCACTCCTGGACCACTGGCTGGCCCACGCGGCACTGTGAGCCCGCACCGCACCGGGCCGTGCGGAGGTGGAACGGCGGTAGATGGAGGGGGCCTTAGTCTACACCAACCACGGCTATCCCAGTACGCTCATCCGTGGCCAGTAGCACACCATCCCCCCACCCAGGTTGCGTGCTGGCACGGGCGATGCCCCCTGGAACTGCCCCAGCAGCCGGGTGACCTCCCCCTTCGCCGCCTCCAGGAGGATCACGGTGAACGTGAACGTACGCACCAGAAGCTCGGCGATCGTCGGCACCCTCTGCCTCGTCGCATCGCTCGCCCTGACCACGGCGTCCGCCGACGAACGTGCCGCGCCGCGGCAGCCCGCGAAGGTCGCGCTCACGAAGGTGGCCACGGCCCAGAACCCGATCGCCGGTACGGCCGGGCCCGGTGGCACGGTGTGGATGGCCGAACGCGCGGGCACCGTGCGGGTCCTGGACGCCAAGGGACTCGGGACGCCCGTCCTCGACATCTCGAAGGAGACCACCACCGACGGCGAGCGCGGCCTCCTCGGCATCGCGTTCGACAGGAAGTTCGCGCACTTCTACATCTCGTTCACGAACCTCGAAGGCACCAGCGTCGTGGACGAGTTCGCCGTACGGCACGGCAAGATCCGGCCGCACACGCGGCGCACCGTCCTCACCCAGACGCAGCCGTACGCGAACCACAACGGCGGCGACATCAAGTTCGGCCCGGACGGTTACCTCTACATCGCGTTCGGCGACGGCGGCGCGGGCGGCGACCCGCACGGCAACGGGCAGAACCTGGACACGCTGCTCGGCAAGCTGCTGCGGATCGACCCGAGGGGCGGCAAGCCGTACGCGATCCCGAAGGACAACCCGTTCGTGAACGACCCGAAGGCCAGGGACGAGATCTGGTCGTACGGGCTCCGCAACCCGTGGCGGTTCTCCTTCGACGCGGGCACGGGCGACGTGCTGATCGGTGACGTCGGCCAGAGTGCCTGGGAGGAGATCGACTGGGCCCCGGCCAGGAGCAAGGGCGGCGAGAACTACGGCTGGTCCCAGATGGAGGGCACCCATCCGTTCCGCGGCGGCACGGAGCCCGCGAACCACGTGCCGCCGGTCCACGAGTACGACCGCAACGGCCTCGGCTGCTCGGTGACCGGCGGCTTCGTCTACCGGGGCCGGGCCATCCCGGCGCTCAGGGGACAGTACGTCTACAGCGACTACTGCGACGGCACCCTGCGCACTCTGAAGATCGAGAACGGCAAGGTGACCGGCACCGGCGACCTCGGGGTCAACGGCGGCGAGGTCGTCTCGTTCGTGCAGGGCGGCAGGGGCGAGCTGTACGCGCTGGACATCGGCGGCAGCATCCACCGCGTCGATCCAGCGTGACGCCCACCCCCTGCCGCAGGGGGTGAGCACGCGGCCGACGGCTACTGAGGCTCGTGGCCGTCGGCCTTGCCGAGTTCCGCCAGACGGGTCAGCGCGGGCAGCGCGGCGGCCAGCGCCCGGCGGTCCTCCGGGGCGAGCCGCGCGACGAGCGGCGCCAGATGGCGGGTGCGGTCGTCGTGGCGGGACCGGCCGACGCGCCGTCCCGCCTCGGTGATGTGGACGAGGACGGCGCGCCCGTCGCTCGGGTCGGGCCGGCGCTCGACCAGGCCGTCGCGCTCAAGCCGGGTGACCAGCTGGGTGACGGCGGGCTGGGTGATCTGCTCGGTCCTCGTCAGCTCGGTGAGGCGCTTGGGGCTGCCGCCGAAGGCCAGGGTGTCGAGCACCGACAGGGTCGTGAAGGGGTGCTTCTCCAGGGTGGGCAGCCGGATGTAGAAGCGGTTGAAGTTCTCGAGGGCGGCGGTGAAGGCGTCCACGTCCAGGTCGGGGGAGCGCGGGGGCGAGGGGTCGGCGTGCGAGAGATCGTCCACGGCTGAAATATATCGCGTCGCTTATATAAGCGGCTTATGCTGTTCTCGGGGCGTCCCGGCGAGCACGTTCGGGGCAGGCCCGCTGCTGCGGTGTGCGACGGCTCGGCACACCACGAGGGAACGCCGCCGTGCGGCAGCGCCGCCGCGCGAGAACGCCCGTACAAGAAAGCCCCTGCAAGAAGGCCCCGGCAAGAACGCCCAAGGAGAGACCATGACAGTGCGCATCGGCATCAACGGCTTCGGGCGGATCGGCCGCAACGTCTTCCGCGCGGCCGCGGCGCGTGGCGAGGACCTGGAGATCGTCGCGGTCAACGACCTCGGCGACGTGGCCACCATGGCTCATCTGCTCGCCCACGACTCCCTGCTCGGCCGCTTTCCCGGCGAGGTCACCGCCGAGCCCGGCGTGATCCGCGCCGGAGGGACCACCGTGCGGGTCCTTGCCGAACGCGACCCGGCCGCGCTGCCCTGGGGCGATCTCGGTGTGGACGTCGTCATCGAGTCCACCGGCATCTTCACCGACGCCGCCGCGGCCCGCGCGCACGTCGACGGCGGCGCGAAGAAGGTCATCATCGCGGCCCCGGCCAGCGGCGAGGACGTCACGATCGTGCTCGGCGTGAACGACGACGCGTACGACCCGCTGCGTCACACGATCATCTCCAACGCCTCGTGCACCACCAACTGCCTCGGCGTCCTCGCCAAGGTGCTGCACGACGCCGTCGGCATCGAGTCCGGCATGATGACCACCGTCCACGCCTACACCCAGGACCAGAACCTCCAGGACGCCCCGCACAAGGACCTGCGCCGCGCCCGTGCCGCAGCGCTCAACGTCGTGCCGACCTCCAGCGGCGCCGCCAAGGCCATCGGCCTCGTCCTGCCCGAACTGCGGGGCCGCCTCGACGCGTTCGCGCTGCGCGTGCCCGTGCCCAACGGCTCGGTCACCGACCTGACGGTCACGACCGACCGTCGCACCACGGTGGAGGAGGTCAAGGCGGCGTACGCGGAGGCCGCGGCGGGCGCGTACAAGGGGCTGCTGACCTACAGCGAGGCGCCGCTCGTCAGCAGCGACATCGTCACCGACCCCGCCTCGTGCGTCTTCGACGCCGAACTCACCCGCGTCGTCGGCCCGCAGGTGAAGGTCGTCGGCTGGTACGACAACGAGTGGGGGTACTCGAACCGGCTCATCGACCTGGCCCTGCTCGTGGGCGCCTCCCTGTAGCGCCGAGGCCCGTGCCGTCGCCGGTCGGTGGGTCCGCCACAATGCCCCCATGGCTGACAACACGCTCTGGGTCGGGGTCCTGACCGCCGGAACCGCCGTGGTCGCGAGTTGGGTGACCAGCCGGGGCACGGCCAGGGCCGCGCGCATCCAGGCGGAGGCCGCGGCGGAGAGCCAGCACGTGGACCGGTTGCGCGCGGCACGGCGCAGCGCGTACGTCGGCGTCATCGAACAGGCGCAGCGCATGGGGGACATGTACTGGAAGGTCACCGACGTCGCCGGTGACCCCGACGCCGCCGACCGGCGCGGCGCGCTCACGGATCTGCGGCTGCGGCTGCGCGACGAGTACGCCGTACTGCGCCACCGCGTGTGGGTGGTGGACCTGGAGGGCCCCGCCGAGGTGGCGGAGGCGGCGAACCGGCTGCGCCGGTCCACCTCCGACAACTACCGCGCCCTGAACGCGATGATCGGGGACGAGGCGGGCGCGGAGGAGCGCTTCAACGCCTGCTACGCGCCGTTCTGGCAGGCGGTCCTCGCCTTCGTGGCGATCGCGCGCGAAGCGCTGCGCGGGACGGCGGCCGTGTCGCCGCGCGGCCGGTAGCCGTCCGGCGTGCGCAGGCCCGGCACGCTCAACGCGCCATGTACCGGTCGAGCTCGCGGACCCGCTCCCGCAGTCGCGCCGCCCCGTCCTCGTCGTCGAACTCCGCCGCGACCCCGGCCCGTTCGGCCAGGGCGAGGACCGTGGCGAGGAAGCCGTCCGTCAGGGCGAGCACGACGGCGTGATGGGTTCTGCGGTGGTGGGCCACCAAGGCGTTCACGAAGTCGCCGAACACATCGGGGTCGATGTGTGACTCGTCGTTCTCCATCGGGCCGACGCCGGAGGGCACACCGAGTTCCGCCTCGAAGACCTCCACCTGGCGCAGGAAGAGCCGCGCCGCACCGCCGGAGGGATTCCACAGCGTCTCGTCGCCCATCTCGAAGTACTGGCTCACACGGCGCCTTTCGGGTCTGATGGCAGGCAGTGGGAACAACGGCCAAGATCGTACGACGCGCCGCGACCGAGCGTGATCGAACCGGGGAACTTCCCCCCACGAAGGCCAAATTCTCCCCATCAACCCATCACTGTCAGTAACCTCTGGTCGCTGATGCGGTTGTCCGGAATGCGCGGGTGCCTTCGGCGCGCCTCAGTAGCATTTCCCGGTATCCGCAGGGGGACGCACCGTTACCGGGCACGGGGGGCTGGACTGGTGGACGCGCGGGACAGACAACGGGACCGGTCGGCCGATGTCATCGCGGCGGGGAACGAGCGCGGGGGAGCGGCGCACTCGGCGCGTCAGCTGCGGGCCACCGGCATCGGCGGGGTGGCCGTCCTGCTGTGGGCGTCCCTCGCTCTGGTCACCACCCTGACCGGGCGGATTCCGCCGTTCCAGCTCACCGCGATGGCGTTCGCGGTCGGCGGGATCATCGGCCTTCCCCGGGCCGTGCGCGGCGGCGGGGCGATGGCCCGCGGGCTGCCCGCCGGCGCCTGGGCGCTCGGCATCGGCGGCTTGTTCGGCTACCACTTCTTCTACTTCCTGGCCCTGCGCAACGCCCCCGCGGTCGACGCCGGGCTCATCGCCTACCTGTGGCCGCTGCTGATCGTCGTGTTCTCCGCGGCCCTGCCCGGCGAACGGCTGCGCTGGTGGCACACGGCGGGCGCGGTGCTCGGACTCGGCGGCACCTTCCTCCTGGTCACCGGCGGCCAGGGGGTGCAGCTGCGGGGCGAGTACCTGCTCGGGTACACCGCGGCCGCCGTCTGCGCGGTGGTGTGGTCGGCGTACTCGGTGGCCAACCGCAGGTACCCACAGGTGCCCACGGACATGGTCGCCTTCTTCTGCCTGGCCACGGCGGCGCTCGCGGCCGTCTGCCACCTGGTGTTCGAGGACACGGTCCGGCCCGACGGCTGGCAGTGGCTCGCCGTGCTCGCCCTGGGCCTCGGCCCGGTCGGCGGGGCCTTCTACGTCTGGGACCACGGCACCAAACACGGCGACATCCAACTCCTGGGCACGTTCTCGTACTTCGCCCCGCTGCTGTCCACTGCGCTGCTCGTCGCGACCGGGCGGGCGGACGCGAGCTGGCCCGTCGCCGCCGCCAGCGTGCTGATCGCCGGCGGTGCCACGCTGGCCTCGGCGGACGCCGTGCGAGCGGCGCGCCGGCGAGGCCGTGCCGGGCCCGGCCACCCGCGAAGGGGCTGAGCCCGGCCGGATCAGGCGTCCACCGGCCAGGTGCCCCGGCGGACCATCTCCACCACCTTGTCGGCGCCGTTGGCCCGCACGAGGAGTTCGAGCCGCGCGCGCTCGATGTCCTCCGCGCTCCACCGGTCGGTGGCCATGGTCCCCTTCTCGTGCGACCAGCCGTTGTCGTAGTGGCGTACGACGTAGTCCTTCTGGAAGTCCCACATCTTCGTGCCCGGCAGCGGCGTGACGATGAACGGGTTGGCGTACGCCATGCCGTGGCCCATGAGCGTGACCGCGTAGTCGATGGTCTTCTCGATCTGCTCCAAGGACTCGATGTACGGCTCGCCGCCCGGCTGCTCGGGCGGGTTGACGAAGCCGAGCATGAAGCCGCCGGTGACCTGGATGCCGTACTCGGTGAACATCTCCACGATGTCACCCGTCGCCTTCTGGAAGGAGTTGAGGCGGGGCTTGCCCGACTCGACGAGGCTGTCCTCGTTGGCGCTCTCCACCGCGAGGTAGACGCTGTAGCAGCCGCCGTCCGCCATGGCCTTGATCAGGTCCCGGCAGGTGAGCCCGGCCCGCATCGCCGCGAGCACGTTGCGGAAGTTGGGGTTGCGCCGTTCGGCCTCGTCCATGCTGTCCGCGAACTCGGACCCCAGGTGCAACAGGACGAGGTTGAACAGGCTCAGACCGCCCTCCTCGACCCACGGCAGGTCGTGCTTGCGCAGCAGCTTGCAGATCTCCATCGCGTACAGCGGGTCGTGCAGCAAGTGGTCGTCCTCGATGAGGACTTCGGTCACGCCGTGCTTGCGGATCTCGCCGAGGTGCAGATCGAACCAGTCGGTGCCGAGCGCCCGCCACGGTCCGTTCACCATCGGGATGTAGCAGAAGTCGCAGCCGACGTTGCAGCCGATCGTGGAGAAGATCTGCGCCCAGGAGCCGTGGTCGCGCACCCGCTTGCCCGAGGAGTGGTAGCCCTGCTCGTACTGGCGCATGTCCAGCATGCCGAAGTCGGGCAGCGGCATCATGCCGAGCCGCTGGTCGAGCCCCTGCCGCTTGGGCAGGATCCGCATGTACGGCGACATGGCCGTTGTCCGGACGACGGCCCCGTCGGCACGCCGGTAGGCGATGCCGGGCACGGCGTCGATGTCCCCGTCCGCCTCGGTCAGCGCGTGGAGCAGCGCGGTGAAGGTCTGGTCCGCCTCGTTGATGACCACGTAGTCGAAGGGCGAGTCCGGCACGGCGTACTGCCAGTCGCCGCTGGGGTGGGCACCGCCGGTGACGGTCACGATCTCGGGGTCGATGTCCTTGACCAGATCGGCGAGGGCCCGTGCGTTGCCCCACTGGACGGTGTAGATGCACTGGACGCCGACGACATCGGGGTCGAACTCCTCGATGAGGGCCCGCAGTTGGGCGTCGTCGAGGCCGTAGCGCACCAGGCTGCTGCCGCTCCCGAGGTCGACGTGCCGGCGCTCCTGCTCCCAGCCGGCGAAGGGCGAGTCGACGATGCGGACTTCGAAGCCGGAGAGACGGGCGTTCGCCGCGATGCGCAGCAGGCCGATCGGGGTGCCCGCCCGCTTCATGACCTCGAAGGTGTCCAGACCGAGCGCCCGGAAGCTGCTCCGTTGCGGGGAGGGCTCGACGACTCGGGTGTACGAGGGCACGAGGAGCAGCACGCGCGGCGACTCCCCGTGGGCGCGCCGCCGGGTGCCGGACGACGACGTGCGCAAGGAGGGGTTGCCCAGGTGGCGCAGGGAAGGGCGCTGCGGGGCACTGGAGAATTTGACGGACGGTCTTTCGATGAGCACGGGCGCATGGGAAGCGGTTCGTGTCATGAGCGCTCCATCTGTCCGACTGGGATCCGTCCGACTGAGATCTGCGGGGTGAGATCTGTCCTGTTCGAACGGAGAATTCGTTCAGATCGTGACCGTCTTCACACAGTGAGGACAGGGTTCCGCGGCGAATGGCCTGAACCAGCGCATGGGGCCCCTATGGAGCCGGGCACGCCGTCGTCGACGGGTGGCGCGCGGTGGCTCGACCGGCGCTGTCGGTGCGCTGCGGTGCGCCCCCTCCGCCGGGCCCCGGGCGCTTTCCAGCTCTGCCGGTCCGCGCGATGGTGAGGGAGGGGAAGACTGTGTGTGCAAGGGGGGCACCTTGAAGCTTTCCACGCGACGGCGCGCCGTCGCGACGCTGGTCGCGGTCCTGCTGATCGTCGGCGTCACCACCGCGTGCGGGGGCGACGAGGACCCGAAGGAAGAGGTCATCCCGGTGGCCGCGGGTGAGCTGGGACCGGATCCGTTCTTCGCGGAGGCCTTGGGGCGCGACCGGGAGGGTCTGACACCCCGGTCCGGCGGCGGCGTACGCCCCGGGAGCACCCCGGGGCTCTACGGCGGGACGCTGAACAAGAGCAGTTGCGACAAGGCCGCACTGGCCGACTTCCTGACCGACAGGCGCAACGCGAAGAAGGCGACGGCCTGGTCGCGGGTGCGCGGCATCGACATCAAGAACGTCCGGCGCTACATCCGGGGCCTGACACCCGTCCTGCTGCGCACCGACACACTCGTCCGGAACCATGGCTTCCGCAACGGCGTGGCCACGATCTTCGAGTCCCTCCTCGAAGCGGGCATCGCGGTGCTCGTCGACCGGATCGGCCAGCCGGTGGTCAAGTGCAACTGCGGCAACCCGCTCGCGGCGCCCTCGGTGAGCCCCGGTGACGTCGACACGGGCAGCATCCCGGACGCGGAATGGCGCGACCGGTACGACCGGGACAGGACCACGACCGTCAAGCCCGGCAAGAAGCCCAAGCGCATCGGTAGGTTCCGGCTCCTCGACCTCGACAGCGGCAAGGGCATCGGGCGCACGGCGGGCACCGACGCGGCGCGGGACGTCCGGCTGCCCGCACCACCCCCACTGCCCCCGGCAGGCGCGGGGACCGGCGGCCCGGAGCCGTCGGACGCCGCACCGTCCAGTGCCGGACCGACGCGCTCCGAGATCGTCGGCACCTGGGAGTCCGCCGGTGAGCGGGTGCGCGTCGAGGAGCGCGGCCCGGACACGTTCACCGGCCGCACCGCTTCCGACAACGAAGTGGCCGACGGCTGCGTGGTCGAGGCGGGCCGTGAGATCTGGACCGTGAACGGGAGCGGACCGCGCTACACGGGCACCGTGGTCTCAGTCGACCCGCAGACCTGCCAGGACGTGGAACGCTTCGACGCCACCTGGGAACTGACCGGCACGGAAACGCTCAAGGTGTGTGCCACTGTCGCGCAGCAGCAAGGGTGCAACTCCCTGACGCGGGTGACCGAATAGGCCCCGAGGCGCGCCGGGCCGTGCGGCGGTCGGCCGTAAGGTGCTCCTGTGCAGCGTCCACGCCCAGGTCCGCCGAAGCACTTTCAGGAGGCTCCCGTGCATCGCACCACCTCCACCGCCGCTCGCCTCGGACGTGCGCTCGCCGTCGGCGTGACAGCCGCCGTGCTCGTCCTCGGCGGGAGCGGCGCCGTCGCCGCGCCCGCGGTACGGACGGCACCCGCCGTCGGAGCGGCCTCGCACGCCGGTCCGTACGGTCAACTCCGCACCCTCGCCGCGCTCTCCGCCGACCGCCTGGCCACCGCCGATCTCGTCGCCGCCGCCAAGTACGGCACGGGGAGCCCCATCGACGACCCCGCGCGCGAGCAACAGGTGCTGGACGCCGTGTCGCGCCAGGCGGTGGAGGCGGGCGGGGACCCGGAGTCGACCGTGCGCGTCTTCCGCGACCAGATCGAGGCGAACAAACTCGTCCAGCGCGCCCTGCACAGGCAGTGGGACGCCGACCCGTCGTCGGCCCCCACCGAGCGGCCCGACCTCGGCAAGGTCCGCGAGGAGATCAACCGCGTCAACGGCGAACTCGTCCGCGCCCTCGCCGCATCCGCGCCCACGCGCACTGCGCCGTACTGCGACGGCCTGCTGACAGCGGCCACCGCGCACGTACGACACGCGCGAGGCCTTGACACATTGCACGCGACAGCGTTGCGCAGAGCCTTGCCGTCCGTGTGCGGATAAGCAAGCGATGGCGGGAAGTCACCCCTGAATGGATGCACGTCGGCATACACCTCCCCCAGCCCGTACGGAAGATGCGACCCTGAGGTACCAGCCGGTCACAGGGCCGGTGTGAGCGAGCACGGGGGAGTGTGCATGGGCGAAGTCTGGATCGACGCGGGAGATGCCGCGGGGGCTGGTGCGCTCGCCGGATGGCTGCGGCGCGACCCCGGGATGGCACGGTCGGGCGTCGAGATCGAGGCCGCGGGCCCCACCCCTTCGGCGTCGCCCGAAGCGGGCGGCGCGATGGGCGCCGTGGAGACGGTCACCGCCGTCGTCAACAGCACGGTCGGCATCTTCTCGCTGCTCATCGCCGTCGCCGCCTGGCGCCGCCCGCGCGGCGTCAAACCACCCCTGGTGCGGGTGATCGAGGACGACGGGACAGTGGTGGAGGGAACCGCCAAGGAAGTGCTCGACACCGTACGGGCACGCCGCGAGCGGGAGCGGCCCGAAGCATGACCGTGCGCCTGTCAGCCCGCACGTCCTCCCGAGCGGTCCTGATCGGGGTGCACGCCTACGCCGAGCAGGCCGGGCTCTCCCCCTTACCCGCGGTGCGGCGGAACATCAGCGCGTTGCGGGAGGTCCTGTGCGACGAGGTCGGCTGGGGCCTGTCGTCCGCCAGCTGCCGCGTGCTGGGCCCCGAGGCCACCGGCGGTGACGTCATGCGGGCCATCGACGAGGCGGTGCACGCGGCGAGCGACACCCTGTTCGTCTACTACGCCGGGCACGGACTGCTGCACCCCGACCGGCCCACCGAACTCCACCTCGCCCTGCACGACTCGAACGAGCAGCAGATGTGGCGGGCGCTCCCGTACGCCTACATCCGTGACGAGGTGCGCGCGGCCCACCGGCAGCGACAGCTGAAGTGCGCCGTGGTGCTCGACTGCTGCTTCAGCGGCGCGGCCGTCGAGGGCGGCATGAGCCACCCCGAGGCGCTCCTGAAGCAGGCCGCCGACATCGACGGGGTCTGCGTGCTGACCTCCAGCGCGGCCACCGAACTCGCCTACGCGCCGCCCGGCGAAGAGCTGACCGCCTTCACCGGCGCCCTCGTCGACCTGGTGCGGACGGGAGTGCCCGAGGCCGGCCCCGTGCTCGACTTCGGCACGCTGCACGCCCGCCTGCACCAGCGCCTGAGCGCCCGGCAGCACCCCCAGCACCCGCAGCTCGGCACCCACAACTCCGGTGAGCGGATCGCCGTCTTCCGCAATCGTGCCTACGTCGAGCACGCGCGGGCCGAGGAGCACGGGAACGCGGCGGCACCGCAACCGCCGCCCGCAGAGCGGCTGTTCGGCCGCGACCGCGAGCTGCGGGAGCTGGCCGAGGACGCGGCCAGGGGACCCGGGCTCCTCGTCATCCACGGCCCGCCCGGCGTGGGCAAGTCGGCCCTGGCCGCCGAGCTCCACCAGCGGCTCACCGGCCGCCGCCCGGGTCACCCCGAGGCCGCGTTCCCCGTCGTCCTCCTGGACGAGGTCACGGACGTCGCCGAGGTGGCCAGGGCCGCCGGGGCCGCGCCCGACGCGCTCGTCGTGGTCACCAGCCGCGCCTCGCTCACCGAGGCCGGGCCCGACGCCCGCCGCTACCCGCTCGCTCCCCTCGCCCTGGAGGACGCGGTGGAGATGATGCGGTATCTGAGCGGGCTCACCGGACACGACGCCGAGCTCACCGCGATGGCGCGGATGCTGAGCTGCTTCCCGCTCGCCCTGTACCCCGTCGCCGCCCGCCTGCGCCGTACGCCGCCCGACCTCATGCTGGACGCCATGCGCGAGTCGGACCGGCCGCTGCAGCACCTGCGCTGGGACGACGACCGCGTGCGGGCCGCGTACACCATGTCCTACGAAGCGCTCGACGAGCGGCAGCGGCACGTCCTGCACGCCTGCGTCAGCCACCCCGGACCGGACTTCGACCGGCACTCGGCGGCGGCCCTGAGCCGGATGCCGCCCGGCATCTGCGGGCTGATGCTGGAGGAACTCGTCGACGCGGGGCTGCTCCAGCGGAGCGACGGCCGGTACGCCTTCCACGCCCTCTACCGCAGCTACTCGCAGACCAGCGCCCAGGAGCAGGCCCTGTGCCGCACTTGGCTGTATCTGCACCTGAGGCGGCGCCTGAAGGCCACGCGGGAGGGCGGCGCCGACCGGGTCTGGCGGGTGGCGGCCCTGCCCGAGCTGCGCGCGGCCGCGCGTGCGGCGCGCCAGGACCGGTGGACCGTGGCGACCGAGCTGAGCTGCGAGGTGGCCGACGCGCTGCGCGAGGAGCGGTGCCTCGACGAGGCCAGGGAGGAAGCCGAAGCCGCCTACCGGTACGCGGCGGGCCGCGCCGACGGCCGGGGCATCGCCCGCGCCCGGGGCTGCCTCGCCCTCCTGGGCGGCGAACTCGGCCCCGGCGACCAGCGGCAGCGCACCCGCGAACTCGCCGGCGTACGGCAGGAGGTGACGGCCGAACTCCGCCGCGCCGCCCGGACGGCACGGCAGGGCACAAAGGACCCGGCCGACCCGGTCGACCTGGGCCATCGGCTCATGAACCTCGCCGAGCGGGCCCTGATCGCCGGTCTCGTCGAGGACGCCATGCGCTTCCAGGCCGAGGCGCACACCTGCTTCGAGGACGCGGGGGACGAGAAGCTCCTGGCCGAGTGCCTCGTCGGGCAGGCCGCGCTGCACACCTTCGCCGGGCGGTTCCCGGCCGCCGCGACCCTGGCCGACCAGGCCGCCGAGCTGCTCACCGCCCACAGCGACAAGGAGGGCGCCGCGCACGCGCACGCCTCGGCGGCGGAGGCCCTGCGCAAGGCGGGCGACCTCCCGGCGGCCGCCCGGCACGCCCACCGCGCGGTCGCCCTCTTCGAGGCGGCCGGTGACTCCGCCAGCCTCAACTACGCCTATCGCCTGGCCGCGAAGGTCGAGTGGGCGCGGCAGAACCACCCACTGGCCCGGCAGCTCCTCGACAAGGCCCGCGCGCTGCCCCGCGACGCGGGCGCCGCCGAGGAGGGCCCGTCCACGCAGGCCATCGCCCACCCCTCGCGGGCGCTCCGAGCCAGCCAACGGACACCTGCGGAAGCTCCCTGAAGCGCCACCTTCCCCTTCTCAATGACACGCAATGGCAAAGGACGGACCCCATGACCAACAACACTGCCCTTCTCGTGATGGACGTACAGCGAGACGTCGTGGACGTCGCGCATGGCAGAGGCGCGCTTGCCGGAGCCGCGCCCGGGGTGGAGGCGGGTGACAGCTCGGCGTACCTCGCCCGTCTGGGCAAGGCCATCGACGGTGCCCGGGCGGCGGGCATGCCCGTCATCTACGTCGTGATGGGCCTGCGCGCGGACAAGACGGAGGTGAGCCCGCGCAACAAGATAGTCACCAACGTCGTGCGGATAGGCCTCTTCACCGAAGGCAACCCCGGCAACGAGATCCACCCGGACATCGCGCCCCAGGAGGGCGACATCGTGGTCACGAAGAGGCGGGGGAGCGCGTTCTCCGGCAGCGACCTCGACCTGGTGCTCCGGGCCCGGGACATCAACGGCCTCGTCCTCACCGGCATCGCCACCAGCGGCGTCGTGCTCCACACCGTCTGCGCGGGCAACGACCTGGACCTCGACCTCACCGTCCTGGGCGACGCCTGCCTCGACCTCGACCCCGAGGTGCACCGCTTCCTGACCGAGAAGCTGTTCCCGCAGTGGTTCGACGTACTCACCGTGGACGAGTGGGTCACCACCCTCACGCGGTGACGACGCCGTCCACGGTGCTCCTGTGAACGGTTCCACGCGGCCTCTGCTCTTCCTCGACGTTGACGGTCCCCTCATCCCCTTCGGCGCGACGCGCGCGCAACTGCCGAACGGATACCCGACCTACGACACCGCGCATGAGCCGCGTGGAGCCACGGAGAATCCGCTGATCACCCGCATCGATCCGGCGCACGGACCGCGGCTGCTGGCCCTGCCGTGCGACCTGGTCTGGGCCACGACATGGAGGGCCGACGCGAACGACTGCGTCGCGCCGTGGCTGGGGCTGCCGGAGCTGCCCTGGGTCGAGTGGCCAAAGGCGTCCGAGAGGGACGGTCCGCGCGGCCTGCACTGGAAGACTCCCGCTCTCGTGGAGTGGGCGGACGGACGCCCCTTCGCCTGGGTGGACGACGAGATCTCCGGTCTGGACCGGTCCTGGGTGGCGGGCTGCCACCCGGGGCGGGCCCTCCTCCATCGCGTCGACCCCCGGATCGGCCTGCTCGACGAGGACTTCGTCACGCTCGATGAGTGGCTGCGGTCCGGGGGCGGCGGGTCCGGGCGTACGTAGGCCGGGTTGGCGGACGTGGCCGGCGCGGGCGGACGTAGCATGCGGCGCATGACGACGATCTCTGCCTCCGCCGCCTCCTCCTCAGACGACGAGGCGGTGCGTCCGTTCCGTGTCGACGTGCCGCAGAGTGACCTCGATGATCTGCACGCGCGGCTCGATCGCACCCGGTGGCCGGACGAGCTGCCGGGCGTTGGGTGGGCCTACGGCACGCCGCGCGGCTACCTTCAGGAGCTGGTGGGCTACTGGCGCCACACGTACGACTGGCGGGCCGCCGAGGAAGAGTTGAACCAGTGGCCGCAGTTCACCACCACGATCGACGGCGCGAACGTCCACTTCGCGCACATCCGGTCGCCCGAACCGGATGCGACGCCGCTGCTCATGACCCACGGCTGGCCCGGCTCGATCGTCGAGTTCGCCGACGTCATCGGCCCGCTCACCCACCCCCGGGCGCACGGCGCCGCCGGTGCGGAGGCCTTCCACCTGGTGCTGCCCAGCATCCCCGGTTTCGGCTTCTCCGGCCCCACGGTCCAGACGGGCTGGGAGTTCAAGCGCGTGGCCGCCGCGTTCACCGTACTGATGGAGCGCCTCGGCTACGCGCGCTACGGGGTGCAGGGCGGCGACTGGGGCGCGGCCGTCTCCAGGGAGCTCGGCCGCGCCTGGCCCTCGCGGGTCACCGGCGTTCACCTCAACCTCCTGCCGAACGCGTTCCAGGCCGAGGCGCCGAGCCTGCAGGAGCTGGCCGCGCTCGACCTGCGGGAACGGGAGCGCGCCTCGGCCTCTTGGGCGAGCTTCCAGGCGTGGAGCCGCGACCGCCAGGGCTACGCCGACATCCAGGCCACCCGGCCGCAGACCCTGGCGTACGCGCTGACCGACTCCCCGGTCGGGCAACTGGCCTGGATCGTGGAGAAGTTCAAGGAGTGGACCGACTCCGAGAGCCGTCCCGAGGAAGCGGTCGACCGCGACCGGCTGCTCACCAACGTGATGCTGTACTGGCTCACCGGCACGGCGGGTTCGTCCGCCCGCCTCTACTACGAGCGCGCCCACGCGGACTACTGGGGCACCCCACCCGAGCCGTCGACCACTCCGACCGCCCTGGCCGTCTTCCCGCACGACAACTTCATCCCCCTGCGGCACATCGCCGACCGCACGAACAACATCGTGCAGTGGACGGAGCACGACCGAGGCGGCCACTTCCCGGCCCTGGAACAGCCGGCACTCCTCGTCGACGACATCCGGAGGTTCTTCCGGAGCGTACGTCCGCCGACTACGGCTGCCCCTTCCCGGTGCGCTTCATGAAAAGGGTGAAGCATGCCCAGAAGAGGGCGACGGCGCCGATGACCACCCATAGCCGGTGTCGTCCCGTGGCGATCGCCAGGGTCGAGAAGAGGACGACGAATACCAGGGTGAGGATGTTCGTGATCCTGGTGTAGAAGCGGATCCCCGCTTGCTGTTCCCTCGTCCAACCTGGACGGCCCATATCCATTCACCTTCCGAGTAGCGGACAGACATGCTGGGGTGGCACCGTTGCCGGTTCCACCCCAGCGGGTCAAGTGTCAGCCGAGGCCCCATTCGACGAGACCGGAGGCGGCTTCACCAGCCGCCCAGGAACCGGCGAAGCAGACTGCCTGACCGCCCACGGCCGAGGCGCCGCCGGTCGCCGGAGGCGTACAGGTACGGATTGGTCTCCAGGCCGGACGGGTCGGGCTGGGTGAAGCGGCCCGTGCGGGGGTCCAGGTACCGGGCTTCGTTGTGGTAGAGGCCTGTCGGGTCCTGGTAGCCGCCCGCGAAGCGGTGGGGCTGGGGATTTCTTCTCGGTCATGGCGCGGGTGACGCCGCGCGGGCTGTAGTCGTAGGCGTTGACCTTTTCGCCCTGGTCGTCGACGACGGCCCGCGTGGTGCCGATGGCGTCCGTGAGGTAGTAGTACGTGCTCTTCGTCCGTGCGGGAGCCTCGGTGCGGAAGGAGTTGAGGTTTCCGCTGGGCTCGCGGGTGAGGTTCATGTCCACCCCGCCCGTGGTCTGCGCGGAGAGGCCGACGGGGCCGTTGTGGAAGGTGGTGTCACCGAACTGGGTACGTTCGGACTGGTCGGTGGAGGCGTACCGCCCTTGGAACTCCCGGCCGCCCTGGGTGAGGGAGGTGAGCTGGGAGGCGTCGTTGTAGGTGTAGGCGTCGTCGCCGAAAGTGGTTGCCTACCTCGCGAGTTCGGCCAGATCGTCCAGGCGTGTCAGCTTTCGTGGGTTGCGGACCACATAGATCCGGGTGACTCGGCCGTGCTCGACCGTGAGGCTCACCGCTGCCGGTTCGCCGTCGAAGGTCACGCGGCCCGCGGGGGAGCCGTTGAGCCACACCGGCCTCGTGTCGAGCGCGGTCGCCGACAGATGGGCGCGGGCGAGGATGGTGCCCACCGTGCCGGCCCCGTGGATCGGGGCGAGCGCGGCGCTGACCAGGCCGCCGCCGTCGGCGATCATGACGACGTCCGGGGCCATGACCTCCATCAGCTCCTGGAGGTGCCCGGTGCGCAGGGCGGCCAGGAAGCGGTCCACCACGGCCTGCTGCTCCGACCGGCTCACCTGGACGCGCGGGCGCCGCGCCGCCACGTGGTCGCGGGCCCGCCGCGCGATCTGCCGTACCGCGGCCGCGGACTTCCCGACGGCCTCGGCGATCTCGCCGTACGGCACCTCGAAGACCTCGCGGAGCACGAAGACCGCGCGCTCGGTGGGCGCGAGCGTCTCCAGGACGGTCAGCATCGCGATCGAGACGCTGTCGGCGAGCTCGACGTCCTCGGCCACATCGGGGCTCGTGAGGAGCGGCTCCGGCAGCCACTCGCCCACGTAGTCCTCGCGGCTGCGCGACAGAGTGCGCAGCCGGTTGAGGGCCTGGCGCGTGACGAGCCGGACGAGGTACGCCCGTGGGTCACGCACCTGTGCACGGTCGACGTCGGCCCACCGCAGCCAGGACTCCTGCAAGACGTCCTCGCTGTCGGCCGCCGAGCCGAGCATCTCGTAGACGACGGTGAACAGCAGGCTGCGGTGGGTGACGAAAGGGTCCTCGGTCATGAGGCGGACGCTACGCCGGAGCTCTCCGGGCGCGTCGCCAGGGGGATCTCGCAGGCGGACGAGAAGCCCTGCGACGAGACCCCGCTCGCCACGTTGGTCCGGGTCGCCAGGTTGATGAAGGCGACGAACGCGGTGAGTTCGACCATCGCCGCCGGTCCGAGCCGTTCGAGGAGGCTCGCGTAGAGCGCGTCCGTGACGGTGGGCGGCGTGGCCGTCATGGCCTCGGCGTACTCCATGACGTCCCGCTCGAGGGGTGTGAACACCTCCGACTCGCGCCAGCGCGGCACCTGGCTCGCCTTGGTCAGGTCCAGCTCGGCGTTCCGCGCCTGGAAGTAGCCGACGTCGAGGCACCAGCCGCAGCCGACCTGCGCCGCGACGGCCATGTGCGCGAACGACTTGAGGCTCTCGTCGGCCGCGTCCCACGCGCCCACCTTGGCGCCGAACTCCAGGTTGTCCTGGGCGACCTGAGGGCTGTGCCAGACGACCTCGACGTTCTCGGGCACGGCACCGAGCTGCTTGATCATGTCTTCCTTGAGCTGGGCGGGGAGCTCGGCCTTGTGGATGCGTAGCGCCATTGCGGTTCTCCTTGTACGAGTGCCTGATCGGCTGTTCGTCATGAAGACACCGCCGGGCTCGCGGATGTGACACCCCGCCTCAGGCCTCGGCCGCCACCTTCCGGGCCCAGCGGTAGTCCGCCTTGCCGCTCGGGGAGCGCTGGATGTGGTCCGTGAACACCGCGGAGCGCGGGATCTTGTAGCCGGCGAGACGGGTGCGGCAGTGGGCCTTGAGGGCCGGGAGGTCCAGGGGAGGGGCGTCGGGGCGGAGCTGGACGACGGCCGCGACGCGGGTGCCCCAGCGCTCGTCCGGGACCCCGGCGACCAGCGCGTCGTAGATGTCGGGATGGGATTTGAGGGCCTGCTCGACCTCTTCGGGGTAGACCTTCTCGCCGCCCGTGTTGATGCACTGCGAACCGCGGCCGAGGACCGTCACGATGCCCTCGGCGTCGACCGTGGCCATGTCGCCCAGGAGGACCCAGCGCTCGTCGCCGCGCCGGAAGAACGTCTCGGCGGTCTTCTCCGGGTCGTTGTAGTAGCCGAGCGGGACGTGGCCGCGCTGGGCGATGCGCCCCGGCTCGCCGACGGCCACCGGTTCGTGGGTGACCAGGTCCACCACCTGCGTACGGGAGTTGACCTGGATGCGGAAGCCGCGCTCCGGGCCCGAGTCGTCCGTGGCGGTGCCGTTGAAGCCGGACTCGGACGAGCCGAAGTTGTTGAGGAGCATGACGTTCGGCGCGAGCGCCCTGAACTGGGCGCGGACCGTGTCCGACATGATCGCGCCGGAGGAGGAGACGCTGAAGAGGGAGGACAGGTCCGTGCCCGCACAGGGGCCGTTCAGCGCGTCGATGAGCGGGCGCAGCATCGCGTCGCCCACCAGCGAGACGCTGGTGACCCGCTCGCGCTCGATGGTGCGCAGCACTTCTTCGGGGGCGAACTTGCGGTGGATGACCAGGCGCTGGCCGAAGTGGAAGCAGATGAAGGCGGTCAGCGTCGAGGTGCCGTGCATCAGCGGAGGCGTCGGGAAGAACGTGATGCCGTCGCCGCCGGCCGCCACCCGCTCGGCGACCTCCTCGGGCCGGGTGACCGGCTCGCCCGTCGGCGCGCCACCGCCGAGCCCGGAGAAGAACAGGTCCTCCTGGCGCCACATGACGCCCTTGGGCATGCCGGTCGTGCCGCCGGTGTAGATGATGAAGAGGTCGTCCGCCGAGCGCGGCGAGAAGCCGCGCGCGGGGGAGCCGGACGCCGCTGCCTCGGCGAAGGGCACGGCGTGCGGCGCCCCGGCGCCCTCGCCGACCCGGATCAGGTGCCGCAGCCCGGGCGCCCGGGGGAGCGCGGCGGCCACCCGGTCGGTGAACTCGCCGTCGAAGACGAGCGCCGCCAGGTCCGCGTCCCGGTAGAGGTAGGCCAACTCCTCCTCGACGTAGCGGTAGTTGACGTTCACCGGGACCAGGCGGGCCTTGAGGCAGCCGAGGACCGTCTGGAGGTACTCGACGCCGTTGTACAGGTGCAGGCCCAGGTGCTCGCCGGGCTTGAGGCCGCTGTCGATCAGATGGTGGGCGACACGGTTCGCTGCCGCGTCGAGTTCCGCGTACGTGAGGCGGCGCTCGGCCCCGGTGCCGGGGTGGTCCAGATGCACGAGCGCCTCGCGGTCCGGCACCGCGTCGACGACCGACTCGAACAGGTCGGCAAGGTTGTACTCCACCGCTCCTCCTGACCCCGACGCCGTGACGTGCCGTGTGGCGGTCATCAGAGCAGAGGCGCACGGAAGGCGGAAGGGGCCGCGCGGAAGAAATCTGACTGAGTGTCAGCAATCTATTGAACTGGCACCTCGCCTCCTGCAACCTGTTCCAGGTCTGAAGACGGGAGGACGGCCATGGGTGACACGGAACATCTCTCCGTGCGGCGCGAAGGCGCCACACTGGTGCTCACGCTGAACCGGCCCGAAGCCAGGAACGCGCTCTCACTGCCGATGCTCGTGGGCCTCTACGACGGCTGGCTGGCCGCCGACGCCGATGACAGCGTGCGGTCGGTCGTCCTCACCGGGGCGGGCGGGGCGTTCTGCGCGGGCATGGACCTGAAGGCGCTGGCGGGCAAGGGAATGCGGGGCGCCGACGACGCGCGCTGGCGCGAGCGCCTCGCGGCGGACCCCGATCTGCACTGGAAGGCGATGCTGCGCCACCACCGGCCGCGCAAACCCGTCGTCGCCGCCGTCGAGGGGCCCTGCGTGGCGGGCGGCACCGAGATCCTCCAGGGCACCGACATCCGCGTCGCGGGCGAGTCCGCGACCTTCGGGCTCTTCGAGGTCAAGCGCGGCCTGTTCCCCATCGGCGGCTCCACGGTGCGCCTGCAACGCCAGATACCGCGCACGCACGCCCTGGAGATGCTGCTGACCGGCCGCCCGTACACCGCGCGGGAAGCCGCAGACGTCGGGCTCATCGGCCACGTCGTACCGGACGGCACCGCCCTGGAGCGGGCGCTCGCCATCGCCGAGCAGGTGAACGCCTGCGGGCCGCTGGCCGTCGAGGCCGTCAAGGCTTCCGTGTACGAGACCGCCGACCTGAGCGAGGCCGAGGGGCTCGCCGCCGAGTTGAAGCGCGGCTGGCCCGTCTTCGACACCGCAGACGCCAAGGAAGGCGCCCGTGCCTTCGCCGAGAAGCGCCCGCCCGTCTACCGGCGGGCCTGACCCCGAGGAGCCGACGACATGTCCGACGTGCTCAGCGCACCCATGGTCGTGGAGTTCCCCTTCACCCGCTCCCTCGGCCCCGTCCAGTCCGCCTTCCTGACCGGCCTGCGCGCACGCACCGTGCTCGGCGTGCGCACCACCGCGGGCACGGTGCTCGTCCCGCCCGTCGAGTACGACCCCGAGACCGCGGCGGAGCTACGGGACCTGGTCGAGGTCGCGGCGACCGGCACCGTCACCACCTGGGCCTGGAACCCCGCGCCCCGGCGCGGCCAGCCCCTGGACACCCCCTTCGCCTGGGTCCTCGTCCGCCTCGACGGCGCCGACACCGCGCTGCTGCACGCCCTGGACGCGCCGGGGCCCGACGCCGTCCGCACCGGACTGCGCGTCCGCGTCCGCTGGGCCGCCGAGCGCACCGGCGCCATCACGGACATCGCCTGCTTCGAGGCGTACGAGGGCGAGCCGTACGGGGGCGAGCCGACGTACCGTCAGGCAGTGCCGCACAGCGGGGAGTTCACGGGCGACGCGGTGACCGGTGTCGTCGCCCCCGCCCGTCTCGACTACACCTACACCCCGGGCCGGGCCCAGACCGCATACCTGGCGGCCCTGGCCGAGCGCCGCGCCGTCGGCGAGCGCTGCCCGCGCTGCCGCAAGGTCTACGTGCCCCCGCGCGGCGCCTGCCCCACCTGCGGGGTCGCCACCACCGAGCAGGTGGAGGTCGGCCCGCGCGGGACGGTCACCACCTTCTGCGTGGTCAACATCAAAGCGAAGAACCTCGACATCGAGGTGCCCTACGTGTACGCGCACATCGCCCTGGACGGCGCCGACCTCGCCCTGCACGGACGCATCGGCGGCATCCCGTACGACCAGGTCCGCATGGGTCTTCGCGTCGAACCGGTGTGGACCGAGGACGGGCGCCACCCCGACCACTACCGGCCGACCGGCGAGCCCGACGCCGACTACGACACGTACAAGGAGCTGCTGTGACAGGGGAGTTCACCGGCGCGCCCAGGGACGTGGCGATCGTCGCCTGCGCGCAGAGCGACCACCGGCGCCGCACCGACGAGCTGTCCGAGGTGGAGATGCTGATGCCGGTCCTGCACGAGGTCCTGGAGCGGACCGGTCTGACCACCGCCGACATCGGCTTCACCTGCTCCGGATCGAGCGACTACCTCGCGGGCCGGGCCTTCTCCTTCACCCTGGCGCTCGACGGCGTGGGCGCCTGGCCGCCCATCTCTGAGTCGCACGTGGAGATGGACGGCGCCTGGGCGCTGTACGAGGCCTGGATCAAGCTCCTGACCGGGGAGGCGGACACCGCGCTCGTCTACGCCTACGGCAAGTCCTCGCCCGGATCCGTACGGGACGTGCTCACCCGGCAGCTCGACCCCTACTACGCGGCCCCGCTGTGGCCCGACTCCGTCGCCCTCGCCGCCCTCCAGGCGCAGGCCCTCCTCGACGCGGGCCACGCCGACGAACCCGCGCTCGCGGCCGTCGCCGCCCGCAGCAGGGACGCGGCGGCCGACAACGCCCACGCGCAACTGCGGGGCGCGCGCCCGCAGGGGGAGTACGTCGTCCGGCCGCTGCGCACCGGGGACTGCCCGCCCGTCGGCGACGGCGCCGTCGCCGTGGTCCTCTCGGCCGGGGACCGGGCCCGCGCGCTGTGCGCCCGGCCCGCCTGGATCCGCGGCATGGACCATCGCGTCGAGGCCCACTCCCTCGGCGTCCGTGACCTCACCGACTCGCCCTCCACGCGCCTGGCCGCCGAGCGCGCCGGAGCCTTCGTCCGCCCCGTGGACACCGCCGAGCTGCACGCGCCCTTCACCTCCCAGGAAGTCGTGCTGCGCAGGGCGCTCCGGCTTGACGACGGCGTTCTCGTCAACCCCTCGGGCGGCGCGCTCGCCGCCAACCCCGTCATGGCCGCCGGACTCATCCGCGTCGCCGAGGCCGCCGGCCGCGTCCACCGCGGCGCCAGTGACCGGGCGCTCGCCCACGCCACCTCCGGCCCCTGCCTCCAGCAGAACCTGGTCGCCGTCCTGGAAGGGGAGTCCCGTGTCTGAAGCCGCCACGGCGAAGGAGTGCGTCGCGGTCGTCGGGATCGGCCAGACCAAGCACGTCGCCGCCCGCCGTGACGTGTCGATCGCCGGGCTCGTCCGCGAGGCCGCGCGGCGCGCGCTCGACGACGCCGAGCTGACCTGGGCCGACGTCGACGCCGTCGTCATCGGCAAGGCCCCCGACTTCTTCGAGGGCGTCATGATGCCCGAGCTGTACCTCGCCGACGCGCTCGGCGCGGTCGGCAAACCGCTGCTGCGCGTGCACACCGCGGGCTCCGTCGGCGGCTCCACCGCGCTCGTCGCCGCCAACCTCGTCGCGAGCCGCGTCCAGCGCACCGTGCTCACCGTGGCTTTCGAGAAGCAGTCCGAGTCGAACGCCATGTGGGGGCTCTCCCTGCCCATCCCGTTCCAGCAGCCCCTGCTCGCGGGCGCGGGCGGGTTCTTCGCCCCGCACATCCGGGCGTACATGCGGCGCAGCGGCGCCCCCGACTCCGTCGGCTCCCTGGTGGCGTACAAGGACCGCCGCAACGCCCTGAAGAACCCCTACGCGCACCTGCACGAACACGACATCACCCTGGAGAAGGTCCAGTCCTCGCCGATGCTGTGGGACCCCGTGCGCTACTCCGAGACCTGTCCGTCGTCCGACGGCGCCTGCGCCATGGTGCTCACCGACCGCGCCGGTGCCGCCCGCGCGCCGCGGCCGCCCGCCTGGGTGCACGGCGGCGCGATGCGCAGCGAACCCACGATGTTCGCGGGCAAGGACTTCGTGTCGCCGCGCGCCGGGAAGGACTGCGCGGCCGACGTCTACCGGCAGGCGGGCATCGGCGATCCGCGCCGCCAGATCGACGCCGTCGAGATGTACGTGCCGTTCTCCTGGTACGAGCCGATGTGGCTGGAGAACCTCGGCTTCGCTCCGGAGGGCGAGGGCTGGAAGCTCACCGAGTCCGGCGTGACAGAACTGGACGGTGACCTTCCGGTGAATATGTCGGGCGGTGTCCTGTCGACCAACCCCATCGGCGCGTCCGGCATGATCCGCTTCGCGGAGGCCGCGCTCCAGGTGCGCGGCCTCGCCGGGGAGCACCAAGTCGACGGTGCGCGCAGGGCACTTGGGCACGCCTACGGCGGTGGCTCGCAGTTCTTCGCGATGTGGCTCGTCGGGGCCGAACCTCCCACGACCTGACGCGCCCCGTCGTACCCGGGCGCCGTCCTGATGCCGCGGCCTGTCCGGCACCGGGGCGGAAAGCTAGGCTGGCGGCGGACGACGCACTGGGAGGAGCACGGACGTGGCCGACAGCACCACCACTCAGCAGCATCCGCTCGCGGGCTGGGAGAAGCCGGACCTGGACCTCAGCGTGGCCGATTGGCGGTCGAGCAGCGACGGCCGCGGGGACGTGCAGATCGCCTTCGTCGAGGGCTTCATCGCGATGCGCAACAGCGGGCGCCCGGAGAGCCCTTCGCTGATCTTCACGCCCGCGGAGTGGGGCGCGTTCGTGCACGGGGCCCGCGAGGGCCGCTTCGACCTGACGTGACGCCGGGGGCCGACGGCCCCCGGCGCCACGTGTCAGCCGCCGACGCGGTTCGGTCCTGCGTCCCGTCCGGGCCGCAGGATCGACCCGTCAGCCCGCGATGTCACGCACCACGCGCAGCGCGGCGTCGACGTCCCGTGCGGAGTTCATGACGCCGGTGCCGATCCGCGCGTACCCGAGACTGTCGTGGTACAGCGACGAAAGCCGGATGCCGCGCTCGGCGGCCATGTCGACCACGGCGGACCCGGCGTGGCCCCGCACGCTGAAGCAGGTGATGCCCGCGGACATCTCCGGTGCCGCGGGCGTGTGCACCGTCACGCCCGGGATGCGGGCGAGCCCCTGCTTGGCCCGCGTGGACAGCTCCGCGATCCGTCCCGCGACCCGGGAGCGGCCCAGGGTCTGGTGGAACGCGACGGACACCGGCAGGGCGAAGGCGTGCTCGTAGGCGAGGAAGCCTCCCGGTGACAGCGCGGCGGCTCCTTCCTCCCCCATGAAGCTCGCGAACGTCGGACGCACCTGGGCCAGCGCGTGCGGAGCCAGCCACACCAGACCGGTGCCGCGCGGCCCGAACAGCCACTTGTGCGTCCCCGCGACCACGACGTCGGCCCCGAGCCGCGCGACGTCCGCGTCCACGGCGGCGAGGCCGTGCACGCCGTCGACCACCAGCAGACAGCGATCGGACTCCGAGCGCCCCCGGTTGGCCTCGCGCACCACCTTCGCGATGGCCTCGACCGGCATCCGCACCCCGGTCCTCGACTGCACCCAGGTGATGCCGAGCACGCGGGTCGTGGGCCGGATCCGGCTGCGGACCGCGCTCACCACCTCCTCGGTGGTGGCCCGCGCGGAGTCGGCGAACCACGAGGCGAGGCGCACCCGGGCCCCGTGCTTGTCCGCCGCGAGCCGGGCGGCGGCCTGGTGCACCGGGTGGTCGTCCTCGCTGAGCAGGAAGTCCTGGCCGGGGCGGACGCGCACGCCGTTGTACACGACCCCAAGGCCGATGGTGGTGCTCGCGGTGAGCGCGATGTGGTCGGCCTCGCCGCCCGCGTACGCGGCCAGGGAGCCTCGTACGCGGTCCCAGCCCGTCGGGCCGTCGGGCAGGGAAAGCCGTGTCGGCACCAGCATGGGGTCGGCGTCGAGCTGCCGGGCCAGGTGGTCCACGGCCGCCCGTACCGCGCGCGGCTGGGACGCCAGATAGAACGTGGCCAGGTGGACCCAGTCCGGATCGAGGCGGAACTGCGCCCGCACCGCACCCCAGTCCGGCCGCCCGTCCGCCCCAAGGAGCCGCCGGGTGTCCGCCGCGGCGGTCTCGGCCGCCTCCGCGATCCCGCCGCCCCACGCCGCCACCGCCGCGGATCCGACCGCGCCCGCCAGCATGCTCCGTCTGTCCATCCTGATACCTCCGGAAATCGCCCGACCGACGGTATGCACTCGAACGGAACGCGGGCGGCGAGTCAAGGGGGCGAAACGGTTGCCCGCGACCTTACGGAATCGTCAACTCCCCTATCTGAAGGGAGACTTGATCTGCACAATGCTTCCTGTGCCGCATTACGACTACCTGGAGTTCACCCTTGACGACGGAGTACGCGTCCGTCTGGAGCTGGCCCCCGCGGGGGAGGCTCCCGCCGCCGCGCCCGACGGGACGGAGGCCGACCTGCCGGGCGGCATCTCCGGCGTGACGCCCGTGGGGCGCGGGGTGCGCGTGGGCACGCTCGCCACGGACGCGCTGCGCACCGTGCTGAGCCCGCTGGGGCCCGTCCTGCAACAGGTGCACGACGCCGTGCGCGGCATCCCCGACCCGCCCCGGGAACTCTCCGTCGACTTCGGCGTCCAGATCGGCCAGGACCTGCGCCTCGGCATCGTCGGCGCGGGCGGCCAGGCGAGCATGACCGTATCGGCGACCTGGCAGCTGTCCCCGCGGACCGAGAGATGAGCTGGTTCACGGCGACCGACGGCGACCGGTACGCGGACGCCCGTGGAGCCCTGGTGCGGGTCCTGAGCGCGGACCGGGCGCGCACCGCGGGCGCGGGCGTCTACCTCTGCGGGCGCACCCTTCTGACCTGCGCGCACGTGGTCAACGCGGCCCTGGGGCACCGCATGCTCAGTGCACGGGACCCCGGCGGCGTCACGCTGGACGTGTCCTTCCCCGTGCTCTCCGCCGCCGCGCCGCGCCCCGCCCGCCTGGTGGCGTGGATACCACCCCGCGCGCACCACCTCGGCCCGGTCCCCGACGGCTCCCTGGAGTGGGCGGGCGACCTGGCCGTCCTGGAGCTGGGGGAGGAGCCCCCGCCGCCCGTCGGCCCCGTCCGCTGGCTGGAGATGGCGCGGGGGCAGGACGTCAGGGCCTGGTACGGCGGCGGGCAGCCGTTCTCCTACGCCGACGTGCGCGTGGCCGCGTACGACGACGGCATCGGCTACCTCGACGGACAGCTGTCGGGCGCCGCCGTCGACGAGGGCTACAGCGGCGGGCCCCTGTGGTGCGTCGCCGACGGCGCGGCCGTGGGCCTGGTCATGGGCCGCATCACCGCCCCGGACGCCGCCCTGTCCGCCCAGCACACGGTCCGGCGCAGCTGGGGCCTCGGCTGGCAGTCCGTGCTGCTCGAACTGCGCCGCGCCGGGGCCCTGCCCGAGGCGTACCTGTCCGGCCTCGCGCGCTCCCCGGCGCCGGTGCCCGGTGCCGACCCCGACTCCTCCGAGACGGTACGGGACATGATGGTCGGCCCGCTGCACCTGCTGCTCGGCGACCCCGCGGCCCGCACCGCCCACGCCACCGCGCTCGCGGGCGAACTCGGCCTGCGCGCCCCCGCCGACGGCACCGCTCCCGCCGTCGCCGACCTCGCCCAGCTGCTCACCCGCACCGAGCGGGCACTGCCCACCCTGGCCGAGTCCCTCGCCCCCACCGTGGCCGACGACCCGCGCGGCCGCGGCGAACTCGACCGGCTGCTCGCCCTGGGGCGCCTGACCGGCGCGGCCCGGCTGCTCTCGGTGGCCGAACACCGGCTGCTGCGCGCCAAGTTCGAGCACCTGTGCCGGCACGACCCCGGCCTGCTGCACCGGGCCGCCACCGCCGCCCTGCCCTACCTGGACCTGCCGCACTCCCTGCACGCGGCCCGGCTCGCGCCCGCCGCCGTCGACGGAGTGCTGCGCGAGCTGGAGACCTGGCCGGGCGACAGCTCCCCGGTGCCCGAAGAGACGCCGCGCCTTCCCGCCCTTCTGCGCGTCGTCGAGTACGTGGCGGCCGAGACCGGCGGCCTGGCCTGCCGGGCCCTGCAGGAGTGGAGCGGCCGGGTCGCCGCGCGCCTCGGCATCCACGCCTCGGCGCTGCGCGAGCGCCGCGCCGACGCCGAACGCTGGTCGCAGCGGTCCGCCGCGGCCGGTGCCCGCATCCTGGTGGAGCTCGACCGGCACGCCAAGGACCCCGCCGACCACTACCGCTGCGCGGTCTGGCGACTGCGCGCCGACGGCACCGCGGCCCGCGCCGTCACCGGCACCGAACGGCCCCGCGCCGGACGCGAGATCGCCCGGCTGATCCGGGAGATCGCGGGCGGCACCGAGGGCGCCGAGCGGGGAGTGGCCCTGGTCGCGGTCTCCGTACCGCCGGACGCGCTGGAGCTGGCCGTGGACGAGTGGGACGGGGCGGGCGTCGACGAATACATCCCCGCGCCGCTCGGCGAGGACTTCCACCTCATCCTGCGCTGCCCGCGGCTGCGGCGGCGCTCCCGCACCGGCGCCGTCGACCTCACCCGGCGCTGGAACGCCCGCCACCGCGGTGACCCGCTGCGCGCCGACCGCAGCGTCGGCGGCCGGGCGGGACTCATCGGCCTGCTCAAGACGGTCCACCGGGACACCGCCCGCGTCCTGGTCCAGGGCACGGCGGCCCAGCGCGGTGAACTGCTCCCCGTCTGCCTGGTGATGGGCGTGCCCATCGTGCTGTGGGACCGCGGTCCCCGCGCCCCGGGGGAGGGCGCGGACCTCGGCATGCTCACGCCCGACGGGCCCGTCGACCAACTCCCCGAACGGGTCCGGCACTTCCGCGTCCGCGCGTACGCCGACGCGCTGACCGGCAGCCGCCCCGCGCTGGTGTGGGAGGACATCGAGCTGCCGCTGCCCGACGAACTGCAGCTCGCCGACCCCGCGGAGGGGCTGACAGGACCCGCGGACCCGGCCGAGGGAACGGAGCAGGCGACATGAACGAGCGCGACGGATGGCGGCTGTTCCGCGGCGACCGGGTGGCCCGGCGGGTGGAGCTGCCCGAGGCCCCGCCCTGGCGCCGGTTCCCCGACGGCTCCGGGGCCCGCCCCCGGCCCCGCCCCTACCTCATCGGACGCGCCGAGGCGGATGTCGTGAGCGCCGCCCTTCACCTGCGCCGCCCCCTGCTCGTCACCGGTCACCCCGGCACCGGCAAGTCGTCGCTCGCGCACGCCGTCGCCCACGAACTCACCCTCGGGCCGGTGCTCCAGTGGGCCGTCAACAGCCGTTCGGCCCTCAAGGAGGCCCTGTACGGCTACGACGCCATCGGCCGGCTGCGCGAGACCCATCTGCGCCAGGAGCGCGGCGCGGCGGAGCCGGGCATCGGCACCTTCGTCCGCCTCGGCCCGCTCGGCACGGCCCTGGTGCCCCGCGACCGCCCCCGCGTCCTGCTCGTCGACGAGCTCGACAAGGGCGACGTGGACCTGCCCAACGACCTCCTGACGGTGTTCGAGGAGGGCGAGTTCGAGATCCCGGAGCTGTCCCGGCTCCCCGACGACCAGTCCGAGGTGTCGGTCCTCACCCACGGCACGGACGGCGAATGGGTCACGGTCACCCGCGGCCGGGTGCGCTGCCGCGAGTTCCCCGTGGTGGTGATCACCAGCAACGGCGAGCGCGACTTCCCGCCCGCCTTCATGCGCCGCTGCGTACGCCTGGCCCTGCCGGACCCCGACGAGGCCCGGCTGCGCGAGATCGTGTCGGCACACCTAGGTGAGGAGGCGCTGGCCGGGATGGACGACCTCCTCCACGCCTTCCTCAACCGCCGCGCCCCCGGTGAACTGGCCACGGACCAGCTGCTCAACGCCGTGTTCCTGCGCAAGGGCGGCGTCGACCTGGACGCCGAGGGGCTCCTGGACGCGGTGCTGCACCGCCTCGGCGGAGCGCTGTAGATGCCACCCGGCCACGGGGACCCTTCGGCCGGGCGCCCGCGCGGGGTGCCGCCGCCCCGGCCACCTGGCGGCGAGCCGTCCGGCGGGGCCGCGCCGTCCGGCGGGGGTGTGCCGCCTGGTGGGGGTGAGTGGTCGCGTGGGGGTGTGTCGTCCGGTGGGGCTGTGCCTTCCGGGGGCGGTGAGTCGTCCGGCGGTGGTGTGCTGTCCGGCGGTGGTGTGTCGTCTGGTGGGGGTGAGTGGTCTGGTGGGGGTGTGTCGCTGGGTGGGGCTGCGCCGTCCGGCGGGGGTGTGACGCCCGGCGGTGGTGAATCGTCCTGTGGGGGTGAGTTGTCTGGTGAGGGTGTGCCGTCCGGCGGCGGTGAGCCGTCCACTGGGGGTGTGTCGCCCGGTGGGGCTGCGCCGAGCGGCGGTGGTGTGCTGTCCGGCGGTGGTGAATCGTCCTGTGGGGGTGAGTTGTCTGGTGAGGGTGTGTCGCCCGGTGAGGGTGTGCCGTCCGGCGGCGGTGAGCCGTCCACTGGGGGTGTGTCGCCGGGTGGGGATGCGTCGACCGGCGGTGGTGTGTCGTCCGGCGGTGGTGAATCGTCCCGTGGGGGTGAGCCGTTCGGCGGGGCTGCGCCGTTCGGCGGGGGTGTGCCGCCTAGTGGGGGTGAGTGGTCCTGTGGGGGTGATTCGCCCGGCGGGGATGTGTCGCCCGGTGAGGGTGTGCCGTCCGGCGGTGGTGAGTGGTCCTGTGGGGGTGATTCGCCCGGCGGGGATGTGTCGCCCGGTGAGGGTGGGCCGTCCAGCGGTGGTGAATCGTCCCGTGGGGGTGATTCGCCCGGTGAGGGTGTGCCGTTCGGCGGTGGTGAGTCGTCCCGCGGGGCTGCGCCGTCTGGCGGAGGGGTGTCGTCCCGCGGGGGTGTGGCGGCCGGCGGGGGCGTGGTGGACCGTGGCCGTGAGTCGTCTCCCGTGCTGCTCGGCCTGCTCGGTCGTCTTACCGGGCACGAGCTGTCCATCCACGAACTGCTCGACGCCGTCTGGCTCGCGGGACGCCTGCCCGCCGACGGGGACGCGCCCCTCGCCCGGGCGCTGTCCGGCACCGCCCTGCCCGCGCAGGGCCCCGGCCCTGCGGCGGAGCCCGCGCCCCCGGCCGACGCCCGCCCCGGGGACGGCGAACCCGCCGACGGCGGCAAGGCGCCGGGCACCCCGGCGCCACCCCCGCCACCGGCCCAGCTGCTCGGTGCCCTGCACGCGGCCGCGGCGGCCCGCAGCGCCCCCGAGTTCGCCCGGCTCGGAGCGGACGACCGGCTCCGGCCGGACGACGGCGCGCTCCCGGTGCGGGTGCCCGAGGAGAAGGCGCTGGGCGACGAGGAGCTGCGCTTCGGCCGGGCGCTGCGGCTCCTGAAGCAGCCCCAGCCGCACCCGCACCGGCGCGAGTTCGATGAGGCGGCCACGGCGGCGGCTCTCGCCGAGACCGGCCTGCCCGACGTGGTGACCCGGCCCGCGCGGCAGCGCTGGCTCGACCTGGTGCTGCTCATCGACGACGGCATCTCGATGCTCCTGTGGCGGCGCCTCGCGACCGAGCTGCGCGCCCTCCTGGAGCGCCTCGGCGCGTTCCGCGGCATCCGGGTGCTCGGCCTGGACACACGCACCCGGCGGGCACCGCTGCTGCGCGCCCGCCCCTTCGACGCCAACTCCGCGCTGCTGTCCCCGGCGTCGGCCGTCGACCCCTCCGGCGGCACCCTCGTCCTGGTCATCAGCGACGGCGTCGGCGCCTGCTGGCGCGACGGGCGCATGCGCGGGGCGCTCGGCCGCTGGGCACGCCAGGGCCCGACCGCCATCCTGCACGCCCTGCCCGCCCATCTGTGGGGCGCCTCCGGCATCCGCTCCGAGCCCTGGCTGGTGACCACCCGGCGCCGGGGCGCCGCCAACGACACCTGGTACGTGTCCGACCCGCTGCTGCCCTCCGGGCTCGGCGAGGACTTCACGGACATCCCCGTACCGGTTCTCGAACCGTACCCACCGGCCGTCGCCGCCTGGGCGCGGCTCGTGGCCTCGCCCGGCGCGAGCACGGAGCTGCCCCTGCTGGTCCCGTCGCACGCGCCGACGCCGCGCGGCCGGGCCGACACGCGGGGCTCCGACGCGGCCACCGCCGTCCTGCGGTTCCGGGACGCCGCGTCGCCGGAGGCCTTCCGGCTCGCCGCGCACCTCGCCGCCGTGTCACCCCTGACCGTGCCCGTGATGCGGCTGGTCCAGGCCGCGGTCCCCTGGCGGACGGACACCGCGCACCTCGCCGAGGTGTTCCTCGGCGGGCTCATGCAGCAGGTCGAACCGGCCGACGCGCGGCTGCCCGCGCCGCACCGCAGGTTCGGATTCGCCCGCGACGCCCAGGACATCCTCCTCGACACGGCGTCCCCGATCGACCTGCTGCGCACGACCAGGACCGTCACCGAGCGCCTGCGCGCGCTCGTCGGCCGCTCACCGGACTTCCCCGCCTGGCTCGCGCACCCCTCCGGCACCAGCGAACTCCTGCCCGGCACCCGGCCGTTCGCCTGGCTCGAGGACCGGCTCCTGACCCACATCGGCGCCCGCCCCATGGCGGCGCCCGCCCCGAACGGGGCCGCGGCGCAGGAGGAGGTCCTGCTGCCCTCGGGGCTTGAGGCCGCCCCGTCCTGGCTGCCCCTGCGCCTTCAGGACCTGCACGCCCTGGGCCCCTACACGCTGCTGCGCCGGGACGGCGCCGGCGGCACGCCCACCGCGTACATCGGCGAGGACGAGGACGGACTGCAGGTCCTGCTGCGCGTCTCCTCCTCGTCCGCCTCGCCGGTGGCGCGCGAACTGCTCGACAACGAGCGGGCCGCGCTGCGCCGCATGGACGGCGCGTACGCCCCCGCCGTCGTGGCCAGCGACCTGCGCGACGTGCCCGTGCCCTGGCTGGCGCTTCGCCTGGACACCCTCGGCGACGGGCGGCCCGCGCCGACGCTGCGCGCGGTCCTCGACGCGGCCGGACCGCTGGCGGGCACCCCGCTGTTCCTGTGGCTCGGCTGGCACCTGACGCGGGCGGTGAGCCGCAGCCACCGCCGGGGCATCGTGCACGGCTCGCTGACGCCGGGCGCGGTCCTGGTGACCGAGTCGACCCTGCACGTCATCAGCTGGACGTCGGCGCGCATCGACGGCGCCTGGAGCGCCTCGGTCTCGGCGATGCCGCCCGCATCGCCCTACCGGGCGCCCGAGGTGACGTACTGGGGCGAGTCCCGCATCACGGCCGGGGACGTGTACTCCCTGGGGGCCGTCCTGCTGCACGCCGCGACCGGCCGCGCGTGGCAGGGCTACGAGCACGACGCCCTGCGGCGCGACCCGTGGTTCGGGGACCTCGACGGGGAACTCGCCGACCTCCTCCTGCGCTGCGTCACCGCCGAACCGGAGAGCAGACCCACGGTGCGGGAGGTGGCGGACGCCCTCAGCGCCCGGCTGCCCGGCGCACAGCCGTGGGAGGAGGCCGACGACGCGCTCGCCCCCGAGACGCCGCAGGAGCGGCAGAGCGCGGACGAGCCGGAGGACGACGACAGCGAGACCTGGACGCGCACCATCCGGGCGCCCCTGAACAAGCCGCTGCGGATCGTCCTCGTCGGCGTCAAGGACGGCGCGGGCTGCACCACGACGACCATGATGCTGGGCGCCGTCCTCGCCGACCAGCGCCAGGAGCGGGTCCTCGCGATCGACGCCGACAAGCACGCGGGACGGCACGTGCGCATCGGCGGCCGCGTCTTCCGCGGCACGTTCGCGGGCCTGACCGATCTGGCGGCCTCCCTGCCGGAGGTGCGCCGCTTCGAGGACCTCAGCCTGTTCCTTTCGCCGCACCGCTCAGGACTGACGGTCCTCGCGAACGACTCGGTGTCGCGTCCTTCGGCGGGCGGCCAGTACACGGACCAGGACTTCCGCGAGGTGCTGTGGGCGACGCGCCCGTACTTCCGCCTCACCCTGATCGACTCCGACAAGCCCGTGTCACTGGTCCTGGAGCACGCCGACCGCGTCGTCATCGTCTCGCGCGCCGACCCCGCGGGCCTGACCCAGGCCCAGCAGACCATGGACCGTCTCGTCACCCTGAACCGCCCCGACCTGGTGGAGGAGGCCGTCGTGGTCCTCAACCACAGCCGCCCCGCCGCCGGTTGGACCCTCGACTCGGCCAGTGTGCGCGCCCTGCGCTCGCGCTGCCGCGGCCTGGTGACCGTCCCGCGCGACGGCCACCTCGCCATGGCCAGCACCGTCGAACTGTCCTGGCTTACCCCCGTCGCCTACAAGGCCTACCTGCGCCTCGCGGCGCTGCTCCTGGGGCGGCGGCCGATGTTCCCCTGACGTGCGCGCCGCGGACGCGGGCGTGCCCGCCTCCGGATCCGAGGAGGCGGGCACGCGGGGGGAGAGGGGGTCAGGGCACCGGCGTGGTCTCCACCCGCGGTGACTCCGCCGCCGGTACGGGCGCCGGGGCGGGACCGCGCTCACTGAGGCCGAAGCGGGTGTGGAAGGCGCGCAGGAAGCCGGGCGCGTACCAGGCCGAACCGCCGAGCAGACGCATCGCGGCGGGGACGAGCACGCCGCGGACGGCGATGGCGTCGATGAGGATGGCGAGCCCGCTGCCCAGGCCGAAGAGCTGCATGAAGCTGATCTCGGCCGTGCCGAAGGCGAAGAAGCTCACCGCGAGCAGGACGGCCGCCGCGCTGACGATGCGGCCGGTGTGCCCGAGGCCGTCGGCCACGGCGGACTCGTTGTCCTCGCCGAGGTCGTGGAGTTCCTTGATCCGGCTGGTGACGAACACCTCGTAGTCCATGGAGAGACCGAAGGCGACGCAGAACATCAGCACGGTCATCGACGTCTCCATCGGCTGCGGCGTGAAGCCGAGCAGGCCCGAGAGATGGCCGTCCTGGAAGATCCAGGTCATGACGCCGATGGTCGCGCCCAGGCTGACCATGTTGAGGACCAGCGCCCGCAGCGGCTGCACGACGCTGCCGGTGAACAGGAACAGGAGCAGGAACGTGGTGACCGCGATGAGGCCGATGGCGAGCGGGAGCCTGCCGCCGATGGAGTCGTTGGAGTCGACCAGTTCGGCGTCGGCCCCGCCCACCAGCGGGGCGGTCCCGGAGGGCGCGGCGGCCGTCCTGACCCCCTCGACCAGGTCCTTGGCCTCGTCCGACTTCGGCGTCAGGGAGGTCACCACGTTGAGCTGCTGCGCGGCGGGGCGGCCGAGCGCCGGATTGCCGGGGCCGGTCGCCTCGGACCGCCCGTCGGCGTACACCCCGGTGCTGGTCTCGACGCGGGCGACGCCTTCGAGGGCGGACAGCTTGACCGCGTAGGACGCCAACGGGTCCTGGTCCACGGGCTTGTTGATCACGACGTGCAGCGCGGCGGCGTCATTGCCGTCGAAGTTCTCCCGCAGGGCCGTCGAGACCTGGCGGCTCTGGGCGTCCTCGGGCAGAACGCGTTCGTCCGCCGTGCCGAAGGTGATGCCGAGCAGCGGCCTCGCCGCCGCGAGCAGCACCGCGAGCACGGGCAGGGCGGTCAGCGCGGGCCGCCGCATGACGGTACGGGCGAGACGCCCCCACACGGACGTCCCGGTTCCGGCGCGCCCCGGCTTGGCCCACGGCATCCGGCCGCGGTTGACCCGGTGCCCCAGGACGTTGAGCAGCGCCGGCATCACGAACAGCGTGGCGAGGGCCGCGATGAGGACGACCCCGACGCCGGAGTAGCCGAACGAGCGGAGGAAGTACTGCGGGAACACCATGAGCGCCGCCAGGGCGGCCGCCACCGTCGCGGCGGAGAACGCGACCGTACGGCCCGCGGTGCTCATCGTCTTGCGGACGGCGTCCTCCACGCTCGCCCCCGCCGCGAGCTGCTCACGGAACCGGCTGATCATCAACAGGGCGTAGTCGACGCCGAGTCCGAGGCCGAGCGCCGTCGTGAGGTTGATCGCGAAGACGGACACATCGGTGACGCTGCCGACGACGTACAGCTCCGCGAACACCCCCACGATGGCGATGAGCGCGATGACCAGCGGAAGGAGGGCGGAGACCACCGTCCCGAAGACGACGAGGAGCAGCAGGAGGATCAGCGGCACCGCGATGGTCTCCGCGAGGACGAGGTCCTCCTCGGTCTGCGGCCCCATCTCGTAGCTGACGCCCGCGCTGCCTCCGGCCTTGACCGTGAGCGTGTCCTCGTACGTGCCCGCGTACGCGTCGATGACGCCCTTGGCGTTGTCCTGCTGCTCCGCGTCGTGGCCCTTCACCCGGGCCAGCACGATGGCCTCGCGGCCGTCATCGGAGCGCAGGTCGGGGCTTTCGGCGTCCCAGTACGAGACCACGTTGGTGAGGTCCCGCTCCTCCTTGAGGTCGGCCACCAGGGCCCGGCCGCTGCGCTCGGCGGCCGCGGAGTCGACGCGGCCGTCGGCGGCGCGGACCAGGAACACCAGGTTGGTCTCGCCGCCGAACTTCTCGTCGATGACGTCCCTGGCCCGGGAGGACTGGGAGGCCGGGTCGTCGAAGCCGCCGCCCAGCAGCTTCCCGAACGCACCCGCGCCGAGGGCGCCCATGAGGGCCACCACCAGGGTGGCGACGATGAGGACGAGCCGGGACCTGCGGATCGCCAGCTCGGCTATGCGTTCGAACACGCGCTCTCTCCTTTGCGTTTCTGCGGAGCGGGTGCGGTGTCGCACTCTTCGTCGCCGCAGGACGAAGGTATTGACCGGGAAGAAGATTTGGCAGTGTTAGATTTTCCTCACAGCTCGAAGAACTTCCTTACGCTGTCGAGGACTTCGGCGTACGGTCGCCGCATGACCGCTACGGACCCACTCGCCCCGGCCCGGCCCACCTTGCGCGAGCGGCGCCGGGCCGCGGCCACCCAGGAGATCCTGGAGGCCGCCGAGGCGCAGCTGAGCGAACACGGCCCCGCGGCCCTGTCCCTGCGAGCCGTCGCCCGGAGCCTCGGCATGACGGTGCAGGCGCTCTACCACTACTTCCCGAGCCGGGACGACCTCGTCACCGCCCTCATCGCCAAGGCGTACGACGACCTGGCCGCGGCCCTGCAGACCAGCCTCGACACGACCGCGGACGAGCCGGGCGCGCCGCCTCTGGTGGCCGTGGCCGGGGCCTACCGGCAGTGGGCCATCGACCACCCCGAGCGGTTCCAGCTCCTGTACGGCACGCCCCTGCGGTACTACGCGGCGCCTCCGGAGGGCCCCACCACCCAGGCCGTGCGCCGCATGGGCGCGATCTTCGAACGCGAGCTGTTCGGCGGTTTCACCACGGAGCAACTCGCCGCGGCCGACGTACCGGAGCTCTCGCCCGCGCTGCGGGAGGACCTGGAGCGGCTGCCCGCGGACGGTCTGGGGTCACTGCCGCCGCCCGCGGTCGCCCTCCTGATGAGCGCGTGGGGACAACTGCACGGCCTGGTCGTCCTGGAGGTGTTCGGGCACACCTCCTTCATCGGCGACCACCAGGCCGAGATCTTCCGCCTGGCGATGCGGAACCTGATCGAGGACCTGCGCCGCCGGATCCCGTCCCCGGCCGCGGACGTCAGGTGACGTTGACGGCCGCCCAGGCGGCACCCACCGCGCGGTGCTCGGCGCTGTCCGTGCCGTACAGGGCGGCGGCCGCCGCGAGGGTCGCGGTGCGCGCGGAGCGGTAGGCGGTGGTGGACGTCATGTACAGGGTGAGCGCGCGGTACCAGATCCGCTCCGCGGCGGCCCGGCCGACGCCGCTGACGGGCTTGCCGTCGTACGTCGGGCTGTCATAGGAGACGCCGCCCACGACCTTCGGGCCGCTGCCCTCGGCGAGCAGGTAGAAGAAATGGTCGGCGGGGCCTGCGGAGTGGGCGGGCGGGAGCTGGCCGATGCCCGCGTACCAGTAGTCCTTGGACTGGCCGTCCCGTGAGGGGCGGTCCATGTGGCGCAGCGCGGTCCCGCCGGTGGTGTCGAGGCGCTCCCCGAAGAGGTAGTCGCCGGGGTCGGCGGGGTTGGCCGCGCGGAACTCCGCGGCGGCCGCGAAGACATCGCTCGTCGCCTCGTTGAGGCCGCCCGGCTCCCCGGAGAAGCCGAGCCCCGCGGTGGCCGCGGTGACGCCGTGGGTCAGCTCGTGCACGCCGACCTCGATGCGGATCAGGGGCCGCGCGGGATTCGACGCGCCGTCGCCGTAGGTCACGCAGTTGGAGGCGGACTCGTAGAAGGCGTTGACGTAGTCGCGGCCGTAGTGCACGCGGCTGCACCCGCCCTTGCCGTCGCCGCGCACGCCCTTGCGGCCGTGGACGCCGAGGAAGTAGTCCCAGAACACCGCGTGGATGTAGTGCGCCGCGACGGCGTCGGACTGGCGGCCGCCCTCGCACCAGTCGTTGTCGTCGTCGGTCACCACGGTGCCGGACCCGCCGGTCCCGTTCTGCATGTCGTACGTCTTGTGGTTGCCGCGCTTCGGGTCGTTGAGCTCGTAGCGTCCGGTGGCCGGGTTGTACGTGGTGTCGAGCGGCACGCGCCCCACGTTCGTGCCGCAGCCGACCCCGGCCGCCGCGCGCGCCGCCGCCGGGCTCGCGCCGGCCAGGCCGCCCTGGACGACCGAGGCCGCGACGACGGCCGTGGCGAGCAGGAGCCGTGCTCCGGTGCGACGGGTGCGACGGGTGCGACGGCGGGAGGTGCGGGGCGGGGCCATGTCGGCTCCTTCCGGCGGCTGGTGCGCGGGGCGGGTGGGGGAGTGCGCCGGGACGAGCCTGCCAGGACGGCGGCGGATTGTCAGGAGCGCGACAAGCCATCGCCGTGCGATATGCCGCGCGCGATGCCGCCCCGGCGGCCGGACCACCGGCCCCCTTCGGTCAGGCGGCCACGCCGTCCAGGCTCTCCTCACCCTCGACGAACGTGCGCACCACCTCGATGTCCCCGATGCGCCCCGGGTCCACCTTCCTCGGGTCGTCGCCGAGGACCACGAGGTCGGCGCGCTTGCCGGGGGAGATGCTGCCCGCGTCGCCCTCCCAGCGGCAGGCGTACGCGGCGTCGGCCGTGTACGCGCGCAGCGCCTCATCCACGCTCATCGCCTCCTTGGGGCCGATGAGCCGGCCCGAGGCCGAGGCCCGCTCGACCATGAACTGGACGGCCCGCAGCGGCGAGCCGTCGGCGACGGGCCGGTCCGAGCTGCCCGCGAGGCGCACGCCGTGGTCCAGGAAGCCCTGCCCCCGGTACATCCACGGCGCCCGCTCGGGCCCCATGATCGTGGCGTAGTCGTCGCCGAAGTACCGCAGGAAGCTGGGCTGGACGACGGCGATCGCCCCGAGCTCGGCGAAGCGGGCGAGCTGGTCCGGGCGGACGAGCCCGGCGTGCTCGACGCGGTGGCGGGCGTCGGCGCGCGGCTTGGCGCGGCGGGCCGCGGCCAGGGCGTCCAGGGCGAGGTCGACGGCGCGGTCGCCGATCGCGTGCACCGCGAGCTGCCAGCCGGCCCGGTGGCCCTCGACGATGGTCTCCGTGAGCAGCTCGGGGTCGGCCTGGAGCTGCCCCCTTGACGTGCTGCCCGCGTACGGCTCGGTGAGCGCGGCCGTGCGCGCCATCATGCCGCCGTCGGTGAACACCTTCAGGGCGCCGAGCGAGAGGCGGCCGTCACCGAAGCCCGTGCGCAGACCGAGGCCGAAGGAGCGCGTGGTGGTGTCCTCGGGCGCGGCCTCGACCGGACGCAGGGCGTCCGCCGCCACCATGAGCTGGACGCGCAGCGGCAGCCGCCCTGTCTCGTGGGCGAGCTGGAAGGCCGCGCCCTCAAGGGGGCTGTGCGCGAACAGCTCGCTGCCGATGCCCGCCTCGGCGCAGGCCGTGACGCCCTGGGAGCGGCAGACGCGGCCGGACTCCGCGACGGCGTCGGCCAGTTCGGCCAGCGTGTGCGGCGGGCGCAGGGCGAGGGCCGCCCCCATGGCGTCCTCCGCGAGGAAGCCGTCCGGGCTCGCGACGTGCGGCGGCAGCTCTCCGAGAACGGCCGAGTTCACCAGGCACGCGTGCCCGGAGATGTGCCCCAGGTACACCTTGCGGCCCGCGCTCACCGCGTCCAGGTCGGCGGCGGTCAGCGGCCGGTCGAGCGTGCGCTGGTCGTATCCACCCAAGCTCACCCAGCCGCCATCGGGCGCGGCCGTCACGGCGTCGGCCACGGCCCTGAGGATCGCGTCGACCCGCTTGCTGGGCGCGACGCTCGGCGCGCGTGCCTTGAGCCCGGCCCAGATGAGATGCACGTGGCTGTCGATGAAGCCGGGCAGGACCGTCGCGCCGTCGAGGTCCAGGACGCGCCGCGCCGGGAGCCCCGCGATGTCGGAGTCGAGCCCCACGACGCGGCCGCGCCAGATGCCGAGTTCCCGGGCGGTGGGGCGGGCCGGATCCATCGTGAGGATGGTGGCGTTGGTGATCCTGGAGCAAAGCACGAACAGATCCCTTCGGGGGAGTGAATCTTCGTCCTGCGCGAGCTATTGTTAGGTGAGGCTAGCCTAAGTTCTAACGGTGGTGGGTGGGGTGGACGAGAGACGGGTGGAACGTCGGCGCGCGGCTTGTGCGCACCGGCTCGAGGCCTGGGCCGATGGTGTGGTCGCGGGCCTCGACGCGCAAGAAGACGTCGAGCGGTCCTTATCGCATGCCCTGCGGGGCGACCCGAGCCTGCGCGAGGAGACCGCCGTGCGCCGCGCCGACGCGCTGCGCGCCGCCGCGCTCGGCCTCGGCCCCGCCGGGTGCGCCGTGGCGGCGGGCGTGTCCCCTCGGATGCTCGGCAACTGGCAGGAGCAGGACCCCGCCTTCGCGGCGGCCATGACGGCCGCGGCGGAGCTTGCGGAGCGGGAGCGCGAGCGGGCCGCCCGGGCGGAGGTCGCGGTTTCCGGGCTCAGTCCGGCCGCGCTGCGCGTGGTCCTCAAGGCCATAAGGGAGGGGTCCGTCCAGTCGGCGGCGGCCGCCCTCGGCGGCTGGTCCGAACAATCCTTTCTGCGGCTGCGCCGCAAGAGCCCGGAGGTCGCCGCCCTCCTCGCCGCCGCGCGCCGGGCGCGCACCAAGAAGGCGGACCGCCGCGGCCGCCCGCGGTTCGAGCGGGGATATCGCCTAGTGCGCGTAGATGAGGGCGATATGGGCGGTGATGCGGGCGCGAGGCGGGTCAACGGTGACGGCGCCGACGGCGGGGGCGCCCCGGGCGGCCCCGGCTCCACCGGCGGCACGGCCGCCACCTCTGGGGCGTAACGGCCTGGAGGCGGCGGAGCCGCTGGTTCACCCCTTTCACCCGTATATAGAGGGCTATGTGCACGCATGACAGCGCCGCCGCGCGGACCGGGATCCGCGCGGCGGCGTGTTCGGCCGGTCCCTGGCACCGAGGAGGCGGGATCGGCGCGTCGGGGTCAGGGGCGCTGGGTGAGGTACCCGCCCATGGCGGTGAAGTACTCGGCCGCGGACAGCTCGCGGCCGTCCTCGGTCCGTACGCGCGTGATGGCCAGGCCGTGGTTGCGGCCGGTGCGGGCGTCGGCCCCGGCGACGATCACCACGCCCTCGCCCTCGCGGTAGAAGATACGGCCGGGCGTGCCGCCGTAGCGGCCCTCCGAGACGACCGCGGCCACGACCTCCAGGCGCTTGCCCTTGTGGTAGGTGAAGGCGCTGGGGTACGGCTCCGACTGGGCGCGGACGAGGCGCTCCAGGTCCTGCGCCGGCCAGGTCCAGTCGATGCGGATGTCCTCGGTGGCGCGCTTGTGGAAGAAGGTCGCCTGGGAGCGGTCCTGCTTGGTGAACTCCGTCTCGCCGGAGGCGATCAGGTCGAGCGCGCCGGTGGTGACCGGGGCGATGAGGTCGACCGTCTTGTGGAAGAGGTCGGTCGCCGTGTCCTTCGGGCCGACCGCCACGGCCTCCTGCCGGACGATGTCACCGGCGTCGAGCTCGTCGTTCATCATGTGCGCGGTGACGCCGACCTCGGTCTCGCCGTTGATCAGGGCCCAGATCAGCGGCGAGAAGCCCGCGTACTTCGGCAGCAGCGAGTCGTGGACGTTCAGCGTGCCGTGGCGCGGCAGGCCGAAGATGCGCGGGGGGATCCAGGTCCGCCAGTTGTTGGCCACGATGATGTCCGGGTCGGCCTCCTTGAGGCGCTCGAACAGCTCGTCGTCGTCGGGACGGTTGCGGATGAGGACCGGCACGTCGTGCGCCTCGGCGAGATCGGCGACGGAGTCGCTCCAGATCTTCTCGTAGGCGTGCTCGCTCTTGGGGTGCGTCACGACGAGGACCACGTCGTGCTCGGAGTCCAGGAGGGCTTGCAGGGTGCGGTGCCCCCAGGTCTGGTAACCGAACATGACGACCCGCATGGGGTTCCTCCTCAGAGCAGGGATTGACCGGCGGCAAGTAAAGCAAGGCTTACCTTGGTGTGCAATGGCCGCACGGGGTGCCGAAGTTGTCCGGTGCCGGTGCTCGCGCACGGCGACCGCCCCCTCGACCCGCGTACGAGTTTAGCTTAGGCTAGCCTAAGTGAAATGAGGAGGGGTCGGTCCGGGTGCCGACCGGTCGGGAGCCGCCGCCAGCTAGGGTGGCGGGCGCGCCGCAGCGCTCTGCCAGGGGACCAGGGCGGGGGCGGAGTCGTGGGTGCGTCCCTTGCCGGGCGCGAGGTGCCCCACAGGCCGTGCGTCCCCGCCCGAGCAAAGGGATAACGTACGTCGCATGGGCATAACTGCAGTTGAGCGCCTTGCGCCCACGGGTTCATCAGGTGCCCGCCGACGGCGGGTCGTGGGTCTGGGCGTGCTGGCGGCGGTCCTCGTGATCGCGGCGGCCGCGTCCCTCGCCGTCGGTGCGCGCGCGTTGAGCCCCACCGAGGTGTGGCACGGCCTCTTCGCCTCGCCGGACGCCGATCAGCGGCTCAATGAGATCAGGCTCATCGTGCAGACCGTACGGGTGCCCCGGACGGTGCTCGCGATCGTCGCGGGCATCGCGCTCGGCGTCGGCGGGGCGCTGATCCAGGGGTACACGCGCAACCCGATCGCCGACACGGGCCTGCTCGGCGTGAACGCCGGCGCTTCCTTCGCCGTGGTGTCGGCGATCGCCGTGTTCGGGTTCTCCAACCCCTTCCAGTACGTCTGGTTCGCCTTCCTGGGGGCGGCCGTCGCCGGGGTCGTCGTGTTCGGGCTCGCGAGCATCGGCAGGGGAGCGGGCAACCCGCTGACCCTCGCCCTCGCAGGGCAGGGCATCACGGTGTTCCTCACGGCCATGACCACCGCCATCGCCCTGTCGGACCAGAAGTCCCTGAACGCGCTGCGGTTCTGGAACTCGGGCTCGGTGTCCGGGGTCAAGTTCGAGGTCATCTGGCCCATCGCCGGATTCGTGGCGGTCGGCCTCACTCTCGCGGCGATCACGCTGCCCGCGCTCAACCTGCTCAACCTGGGCGACGACGTGGCGCGCGGCCTCGGCGTGAACATCGCGCTGAGCCGGACGATCGGCATCGCCGCCATCACCCTGCTCGCGGGCGCGGCGACCGCGGCGTGCGGTCCCATCGCCTTCCTCGGGCTCATGGTGGCCCACATCGCCCGCTACGTGACCGGCCCCGACTACCGCTGGCTGGTGCCGTACGCCGGTCTGCTCGGCGCCGTCGTGCTGCTGGTCTGCGACATCGTGGGGCGCGTCGTGGTGCGGCCGGGCGAGCTGGACGCGGGGGTCGTCGTCTCCCTGCTCGGCGCCCCGTTCTTCGCGGTGCTGGTGTGGCGTGGAAAGTTCAAGAGCGCGTGAACGGGGCGGACGTCGTGAACGGGACAGATGTGAAGTCGTCGGTGGCGCCGGGCATACGGATCGGCCAGGTGTCGTTCGTGTGGCGGCCGTGGGTCGCGTTCGTCACGCTGGTCCTCACGGTGGCGACCTTCGTGGTGTTCTGCCTGTCCATCAGCATCGGGGACTTCCCCGTCGACCTGTCCCGGGTGATCGCCACCATCTTCGGCCGGGGCGAACAGGTCGACGAGTTCGTGATCATGGATCTGCGGATGCCGCGCGCCCTCGCCGGGCTCGTCGTCGGCATCGCGCTCGGGGTGTCCGGCGCGCTCACCCAGTCCATCGCCCGCAATCCGCTGGCAAGCCCGGACGTCCTCGGCATCACGCAGGGCGCGAGCGCGGTCTCGGTGTTCCTGCTCACGGTGTCGGGCGGGGCGTCGGCGGCGGTCGTCGGCTCCGTGGGCCTGTCCGCGGCCGCGCTCGGCGGCGGCCTCCTGACCGGCCTGCTGGTGTACTTCATGGCCTGGCGGCGGGGGATCGACGGCTTCCGGCTCATCCTCATCGGCATCTCGGTGAGCGCGGTGATGGAGGCGATCACGACCTGGCTCCTGGTCAAGGCCGACATCAAGGACGTGGTCCAGGCGCAGTCCTGGCTCGTCGGCTCCCTGGACAACCGGTCGTGGGACGAGGTCTGGGTGGCGTTCTGGTGCACCCTCGCGCTCCTGGCCGTCGTCGCCTGCGTCGCCTTCCAGTTCAAACCCCTGCAGTTCGGCGACGACGTCGCCGCGGGCCTCGGCGTCCGCTTCCAGGCCGTGCGGGCGATCCTGCTCCTGTGTGCGGTCCTGCTGGCCGCCGTCGCGGTGAGCGCCGCGGGCCCGGTCCCCTTCGTGGCCCTGGTCGCGCCGCAGGTGGCGATGCGCCTCGCGCGCTGCCCCACGCCGCCCCTCGTGGCCTCCGGCATGGTGGGGGCGCTGCTCCTGATCGGCGCGGACCTGGTCGCGCGCGAGGCCCTGCCGATCACACTCCCGGTCGGCGTGGTCACCGCGGCGGTGGGCGGCCCCTTCCTCATCTACCTCCTGGTGCGGGCGAACCTCAAATAGCCTGATACAAAGGTGAGGCATACCTAAATGCGCAGAGGGGGGCTTGTGGTCACTCAGTACATCACCGAGATCGAGTCCGACGTCGACGACGCCGCACGGCTCACGGCCAGGGGGGTCAGCGTCGGCTACGGCGCCAGGACCGTCATCGACGATCTCGACGTGGCGATACCGCCCGGGGTGATCACGACGATCATCGGCCCCAACGGCTGCGGCAAGTCGACGCTGCTGCGGACCCTGTCGCGGCTGCTCAAGCCGACCAAGGGGTCCGTCGTCCTCGACGGCGAGGACATCGTCCGGCTCAAGACCAAGGACGTGGCGAAGAAGATGGGCCTGCTGCCGCAGGCGCCCGTCGCGCCGGAGGGCCTGACGGTGTCGGACCTGGTGGCCAGGGGCCGCCACCCGCATCAGAGTTGGCTGCGGCAGTGGTCGTCGGACGACGCCGACGTCGTGGCGCGCGCCCTCGCCATGACCGGCGTGTCCGATCTGGCCGACCGGCCCGTCGACTCGCTCTCCGGCGGGCAGCGCCAGCGCGTCTGGATCTCGATGACCCTGGCCCAGGGCACCGACCTGCTCCTCCTCGACGAGCCGACGACGTATCTGGACCTGGCGCACGCGGTCGACGTGCTCGACCTCGTGGACGACCTGCACGAGTCGGGGTGCGCCGTGGTCATGGTCCTGCACGACCTCAACCTGGCCACGCGCTACAGCGACAACCTCGTCGTGATGAAGGACGGGACGATCCTGGCGCAGGGGCACCCGCGCGACGTCATCACCTCCGAGCTGCTGTACGAGGCGTTCGGGCTGCGCGCCAGGGTGATTGACGACCCGGTAGGGGACAGGCCCCTCATCGTGCCGATCGGCCGCACGCACGTGCAGCTGAACTGAACCGAGCCGAGCCGCGCCCGTGCCGGGCGGTCGACGGGCCCCCGGGCCCCGGCGCGCGGAAGTCCTCCGTGCGCCGTGTGGCCGCGCCCCCTCCCGTGTGGCGCGCCCTCGCACCTGCGCGCCCCCGGAGTGCCTTCGTGCCGCTCCGACCCGGCCCGACCTGCGGCGGGACCGCGTCCGCGCACGAGCGGCCCGACGGGCCCCGCGCACAGACAAGTTGAAAGTTAGGCTAGGCTTACCTCACAACCGCAAGGTAAGGTTTGGCTGCCCTGAGACAGGGGCGCACCGGACAGCGTGAAAGCAAGGGATCTCGGATGCATCTCCATCGAACGACGACCATGAGGCCCTGGCGGCGGATGGCGGCCGTGGTGTCCGCCGCGGCCCTCGGCGTCGGACTCCTCGCGGGATGTGGCTCGGACAAGTCGGACAAGGACAGCAACGACGCCGCTCCGGCTGCCGCCGCCGGCAAGTTCCCGGTCACCGTGGAGCACGCGTTCGGATCCACGAAGATATCGAAGGCCCCCAAGCGGGTCGTCACCGTCGGCTACACCGACGACCAGACCGTCCTCGCGTTCGGCACCAAGCCGGTCGGCATGACCGACCAGTACCCGAACCCGGCGGGCAAGTCCCCCGACATCAACACCCAGTGGCCCTGGGTGAAGGACAAGTGGGGCGACACCAAGCCCGAGGTCATCATGAAGAACGGTGACTCCGGCCCCAACTTCGAGAAGATCGCCTCGCTGCGGCCGGATCTGATCATCGCGGTGTACTCCGAGATCGACAAGGCCGCCTACGACAAGCTCTCCAAGATCGCCCCGACCGTGGGCCGCACCAAGGGCGAGAAGGAGCCGTTCAGCGCTCCGTGGCAGGACAACGCCCTGCACATCGCCAAGGCGCTCGGCCAGGCCGAGAAGGGCGAGAAGCTCGTCGACGGCATCCAGGGCAAGCTGGACGCCGCCAAGAAGGCGCACCCCGAGTTCGCCAAGAAGGACGCCGTCGCGCTGTCCTGGTACAAGAACTCCGTCGCGCCGTTCACCTCCACCGACGTGCGCGGCCGCCTGGTGACGGGCATCGGCTTCAAGTACCAGACCAAGATCGACAAGGTCGCGGACGGCAAGTTCTTCACCGTCCTGTCGCCCGAGCGCATCGACCTGGTCAACACCGACCGCATCTTCGTCATCAACGACAAGGCGGACATGAAGGCGCTCAAGAAGTCCGAGCTCTTCAGCAACCTGGACGCGGTGAAGAAGGGCAACGTCTCCTACCTGCTGGACAGCGAGGGCCCCGCGGTCGGCGCCGCCATCTCCCAGGGCACCCTGCTCTCCATGCCCTACGCCATCGACGAACTCGTCAAGTCGGTCGGCTAGGTGTGAGCACTACCGCTACGAGGGTCGCCCCGGCGACCCTGCGCACGGCGACCGGCCGCGAGGCCACCCGATGGGTCACCGCGCACTGCCGTGAGATCCCTTGGCTGACGACGGCCACCGTGCTCACCACGGTGGTCGGAGCAGCCCTCCAGGTGCTCCCGGTACTGCTGCTCGGCCGCGTGGTCGACGGGGTGGTCGAGGGCGAGTCGCGCTCGGTCCTGCTCACGGTCGGCGTGCTGATGGGGGCCGCCGCGCTGCTCGGCGCGGTGGCCACCGCGGTGTCGACGTACCTGATCGGGCGGCTCGGCGCGGATCTCCTCGCGCGGCTGCGCGAGGGCGCCGTCCGCGCGGTGCTCGGCATGCCGAGCGCACGGGTCGAACAGGTCGGCCGGGGAGACGTGTTGTCCCGGGTCGGTGACGACGTGGCCGTCCTCTCCAAGGGCATCCGCATGGCCATCCCCACGGTGTTCTCCGCGGGCGTCCTCGTCTTCATCGCCACCGTCGGCATGTTCGGCCTCGACTGGCGGCTCGGCCTGGCGGGCGCGGGCGCGCTGCCCGCCTACGCCCTCGCCCTGCGCTGGTACCTGCCCCGGTCCGCCCCGCTCTACAAGAAGCAGCGGGTGGCCCAGGCCGACCGCGCACAGGCGCTCATCAGCGGCCTGAACGGGATCGACACGGTCCGGGCGTACCGCCTGGAGGACTCCGTCCGCGAGCAGGTCACCCACGAGTCGTGGCGCGTGCGCAACTACGGCATCGAGGTGTTCCGGTTCTTCGGCCGCTTCGTCGGCAGGGAGAACCGCGCCGAGTTCATCGGCCTCGTCCTGATCCTCGTGGTCGGGTACGCCCTCCTGGAGGCCGACGCCGCGAGCCTGGGCGAGGTGGCGGCGGCCCCGCTGATGTTCCACCGCCTCTTCACCCCGCTGGGCGCCATCATGTTCACCTTCGACGAGGCGCAGAAGTCGGGCGCGAGCCTGACCCGGCTCGTCGGTGTCCTCGGCGAGCCCGCGGAGGAGCGCCTCGTCGGCGACGCGGGCGTCACCCCGGCGGACACCACGCCGCACCCAGTGACGGTGCGAGGCCTCACGTTCAGCTACCCCGACACCGAGCAACCGGTCCTGAAGGACGTCGACCTGACGATCCCCGCCGGTGGTTCGCTCGCCCTCGTCGGCGCGACGGGCGCGGGCAAGTCGACCCTGGCCGCGCTGATCGCGGGCATCGGAACCCCCCAGGCCGGATCGGTGCGCATCGGCACCACCGACCTCGCCGGTCTGGACGAGGCCGGAGCGCGCGCGTTGGTGAGCATCCTGACGCAGGAGACCCATGTGTTCTCCGGCCCGCTCGCCGACGACCTGCGCCTGGCCGCGCCCGAGGCCACCGACGCCGAGCTGATGGACGCACTGCGCACGGTCGGCGCCGACGGCTGGGTCGAGGCCCTGCCCGAAGGCCTCGACACCTTGGTCGGCGAGGGCGGCGAGCGCCTGGACGTCACCAAGGTCGCCCATATCGCCCTGGCCCGCCTGGTCCTCGGCCGCTCGCCGGTGGTCGTGCTCGACGAGTCGACCGCGGAGGCGGGCAGCGAGGGCGCCGCCGAGCTCGAGCGGGCCGTGCGCGCCGCGTGCGCGGGCCGGACCACGCTGTTCGTGGCGCACCGCCTGACGCAGGCCATGGCGGCCGACCGCATCGCCGTCCTCGACGCGGGCCGCGTCGTGGAGCTGGGCACCCACGACGAACTGGTGGCCCTGGGCGGCCGGTACGCGCGGCTGTGGCAGGCGTGGCGAGAAGGTAGTTAGGCAACCCTCACCGTGGTCAGGACACCCCTGACCACGGTCAGGTCACCGTTCGTTCCTTGGAAGGAAACGCTGAGTCTTCGATGAACGCTGAGTCTTCGACGATGGAACCGGGCGCTCGTCGCGTACGGCTCTCTCCCGCGGCCCTGGCCGACGTACGCCGTCGAACGGGCGACCACTCCGACCGGACCATCGCCGAAGCGTGCGCCATCGGTCTCTCGTACTGGGCGACGGGCCAGGGCCCCGACGGCATCGACCTCACCGCGGGCACGCTCTTCGCCGACGTCCTCGCATGGGTCGACAACGGCGGCCTCGCGCCGACCGGCTGGGAGGCCGCCGCGGACGGCCGGAGCATCGCCGTCCCCGAGGACGTCGCACTCGCCGACGCGCAGCTCGCGCTCGACGACCTGGCCGACTTCCCGGACCGGCCGCTCGGCTCCATCGGCCCGTCCAGCGTCACGGCCCGCCTCGAAGCGCTGGCCGAGTGGAACGACACCCGGGCCGACCGGGTCCGCCCGACCATCGTGGAGATGTTCCTCGAGCAGGCGCGGACCCGGCCGGACGCCGTCGCCATCGTCGATGAGCACCGCTCGCTGACCTACGGCGAGGCGGCCGAGCTGTCCAGCCAGCTCGCCCACCACCTGATCGAGCGCGGCCTCGGCGCCGAACAGGTCGTCGGCATCTCGCTCGGCCGCTCCGCCGAGATGGTCATCGGGCTGCTCGGCGTGCTCCAGGCGGGCTGCGCGTTCGTCCCGCTCGACCCGCAGTGGCCCGCCGCGCGCCGCGCCGTCGTCATCGCCGACGCCCGCGTCGTGCTCCAGCTCAACGACTCCGGCGCGCACGACCCGAGCGAACCGGACGCCGTCGCCGTCGACCTCGGCGACTGGGCGTACGGCTCCTACCCCGCGGGCGGCACCGGGATCACGGTCCTCGGCGACGCCCTGGCATACGTGATCTTCACGTCCGGCTCGACCGGACGGCCCAAGGGCGCGATGATCCGGCACGAGGCGATCAGCGAGCGCCTGCTCTGGCAGGTCGGTGAGATCCTGGGCTTCGGGCACGACGACGCGTCCCTCTTCAAGGCGCCGCTGTCCTTCGACATCTCCATCAACGAGATTTTCCTGCCGCTGGTGTGCGGCGGCCGCCTCGTGGTCCTGCGGCCCGGCGGCGAGCGCGACCCGCACCACCTGCTCGGTGTCATCGCCGAGCAGCGCGTCACCTTCACGTACCTGGTGTCGTCCATGCTGGACGTGCTCCTTGAGATAGCGGGCGACTCCGGGCGCCTGGACAGCCTGCGGCACGTGTGGTGCGGCGGCGAGGTGCTCACCCCGGAGCTGTACGAACGGTTCCGCACCCGGCTCGACATCCCCATGTACCACGGCTACGGCCCGGCCGAGACGACGATCGGCGTCTCGCACGTCATCTACCGGGGCGAGGCCGAGCGCCTGTCGACGTCGATTGGCAAGGCCAACCCCAACACCCAGCTGTACGTCCTCGACGACGAGCTGCGCCCGGTGCCGGTCGGCGTCGGCGGCGAGCTCTACGTGGGCGGATTCCTGCTGGGCCGCGGCTACGTCAACGCCCCCGGTCTGACGGCGTCCCGGTTCGTGGCGAACCCCTTCGCCGCCGACGGGTCCCGCCTCTACCGGACCGGCGACCTCGCCCGGTTCGCCCCCGACGGCTCCCTCGACTTCCTCGGCCGGGCCGACAACCAGATCAAGATCCGCGGCATGCGCCTGGAGATCGAGGACGTCGAAGCCGGCCTCGCCGAGCACCCCCGCGTGCGGCACACCTGCGTCGTCGCGAAGAAGAACGCGGCGGGCGGCACCTACCTCGTCGGATACGTGATCCCGGCCGCCGGGAGCGAGGACCTGCGGGCCGACGACGTCAAGGCGTGGGCCACCGCGCACATGGTCGAGTACATGGTGCCCGCCCACGTCGTCGTGATGGCGGAGTTCCCGCTCACCGCGAACGGCAAGCTCGACCGCAACGCCCTGCCGGAACCCGTGATCGGCACCGGCGCGCTTCTCGCACCCGCCACCGAGAACGAGCGCGTGGTGTGCGCGACGGTCGCGGCGCTCCTCCAGCTCGACGAAGTAGGCGCCGACCAGGACTTCTTCCAGCTCGGCGGCGACAGCATCCTGGCGATCTCGCTGCTCAGCGCGCTGCGCGACGCGGGCCTGTTCGTCACGGCACGGCAGATCTTCAGCAACAGCGTCCTCGGCGCCCTCGCCGCGGTGGCCAGCCGTGAGGACGTCGCCACCGTGGACCACGGCGATACCGCGACCGGCGCCGTCGTGGGCTCGCCCATCGTGCAGTGGCTCGGCGAGACCACGGACGCCGTCGACGGCTTCGTGCAGTCCGTCGTCCTCAACACCCCGGCGGACCTGACCGCCGACACCCTCGACGCGATCCTCGCCGCCGTCGTCGGCCGCCACGACATGCTGCGCGCCAGGCTGGTGCGCGGCGAGCGCTGGAGCTTCGACATCCCCGAGGCCGACCGGGCCACCGCGGACTGGCAGGAGAGCGACCGGCCCCTGGAGGAGTGCGTCGCGCTCGCCACCGAGGGCCTGGACCCGGCGGACGGCGTGATGCTCCGCGCCGTCTGGCGCCGCGCGGCACGACAGCTCGTCCTGGTCGCCCACCACGTGGTGATCGACGGCGTGTCCTGGCGGGTCCTCATGGAGGACCTGGCCACGGCGTGGCGGCAGAGCACCGAGGGCAAGGCCCTCGAACTGCCCCCGGTGGGCACCTCGTTCCGGCGCTGGACACAGCTCCTGGACCGCGCCGGGTTCGAGGCGGACCGCGCCTACTTCCAGCGGCCCCTGCCGGCCGTCGACGAGCCGGTCGGCAGGCGCGCCCTGTCCGACGCCGACACCGTGGCACGGGAGCGAATACGCACCGTCTCCGTCGACGCCGAGGTCACCGCCGCGCTCCTCGGCGAGATACCCGCGAAGTTCCACGCGGGCGTCAACGACGTCCTCCTCACCGGGCTCGCCGTCGCCCTCGCCCGGTGGCGCCGCGACCTCGGACAGGACCAGACGTTCGCCCACATCGAGCTGGAGGGCCACGGCCGCGAGGGCCAGTTCGTCGCCGACGCCGTCGGCTTCGAGCCCGACCTGTCGCGCACCGTGGGCTGGTTCACCACCCTGTTCCCGGTGACCGTGGACCCCGGCGCCGCGCCCGACCCGACCGCGCCCGCCCACCTCGCCGCCGCGCTCAAGGCGGTCAAGGAGGACCTCGCCCGGGTGCCGAGCAACGGCGTCTCCTACGGCGCCCTGCGCTACCTGGCCGACACCGCCTTCGACGCGCCCGCGCCGCAGGTCCTCTTCAACTACCTCGGCCGCTTCGACGCGGGCGCCGCCGGGGACTGGCAGCTCGCGCACACCACCGGGCAGCTCGGCGAGAAGCGCGACCCCGCCATGCGCCTGCCGCGCGCCCTGGAGTTCAACGCGATCGCCGAACCCGCCGCGAGCGGCGAGTACGAGCTGGTCACCACCATCTCCTGGCCCGACGGGATGTTCACGGACCAGGACATCACCACCATCGGCGGCTACTTCCAGGAGGCCCTCGCGGGCCTCGCCGCGCTCGACGAGGGCGGCCACACGCCCAGCGACTTCGGACTCGTGCCCCTCACCCAGGCCGACGTCGACGCCCTGGACGGCCCGGCGCTGCGGGACGTCCTGCCGCTGACCCCGCTCCAGGAAGGCCTGTACTTCCACTCCGTCTTCGACGACGACTCGGCGGGCGCCTACGTCGAGCAGCAGCTCCTCACCCTGGACGGCGAGGTGGACGCCGACCGGCTCGCGGCGGCGGCCACCCGGCTGCTCACGCTGTACCCCAACCTCGCCGCGCGCTTCGTCGCGCTCGCCGACGGACGGGTCGTCTCCGTCCTGGACAGCGGCGTGGAAGCGCCCTTCACCACCCTGGAGCGGCCCGGCATCACCGACGCCGAGATCCGCGCGTACGCGGAGGAGGACCGGCGGGCGGGCTTCGACCTGGCCACCGGGCCGCTGATGCGCTACACGCTCATCCGCGCGGGCTCCGGCCGCACCGGCCGTACTGTCCTCGTACAGACCGTGCACCACATCATCGCCGACGGCTGGTCGGTGCCGCCGATGCTCCGCGCGCTCCTCGCCGAGTACCACGCGCCCGGCACCGTCTACCCGCTCGGCGGCTTCGCCGACTACGTGCGCTGGCTCGACGCGCGTGACGACGACGAGAGCGACCGGGTCTGGCGCGAGGAACTCGCCGAGCTGCCCGCCGCCTCCCTCGTCGCCGAGGGGCACACCCCCTCCGAGCGGTTCGCCGACACCGTCGTGGAACCGCAGGAGGACATCGACGCCGCCGTCCGCTCGGCGGGCGTGCCGCTGAGCGTGGCCGTGCACAGCGCCTGGGCGATCACCCTCGGCGGCATCCTGCACGGCAACGACGTCGTGTTCGGCTCCACCGTCTCCGGGCGCGACGCGGACGTGCCCGGCATCGAGGACATGGTGGGCCTGTTCATCAACACCATTCCCGTGCGCGCCCGCTGGACCGGTGACACCACCGCCCGCGACCTGCTCGCCGCGGTGCGCGAACACCAGAGTGCGGTCCTGCCGCACCAGCACGTCTCGCTGGCCAGGATCGGCCGCCAGACCGGCTCCGGCTCCCTGTTCGACACCCTGGTCGTCTTCGACGTCGCGACCGACGTCGAGGCCCTGCGGCGGCCCGACGACACCCTCGTCATCGCCGACATCGTGAACGAAGGCGCCCCGCACTACCCGCTGACGCTGGTGGTGGAGCGCGCCCTCGACGGCCGGCCCCGCTTCAACCTCATCTACGACGGCGCGCTCCTCGGCGAGGCGACCGCGCAGACGATCCTGGGCGCCTTCACCCGGACCCTCACCGGCCTGCTCACCCGCCCGGACGCCCTGGTCGACGACCTGGCCTCCGCGAGCGACCGCACTCAGGACCCGGTCACCCCGACGACCCTGGGCGCCCTCTTCGACGCCGCCGCGCTCCGCGACCCCGACGCCACCGCCGTCACCCAGTGCGGTCTCGACGGCGACACCAGGTCGCTGACCTACGGCGAACTGACGACAGCCAAGGACGCCCTGGCCGCGACCCTGCGCGCCGCCGGAGTCGGGCCGGGCAAGCGTGTCGCCGTCGCGGTGCCGCGCTCCGTCGAGCAGGTCGTCGCCCTGGTCGCCATCGTCAGCGCGGGCGGCGCGTACGTGCCCCTGGACCTGGCGTACCCGGACGACCGCCTGGAGTACGTCCTCGCCGACGCCGCCCCGCAGGTCGTCCTCGTGGACGCCGACCAGCGGGACCGCTTCACCGGCCTCCTCGCCCGCGCCGGAGTCCCGGCCCGCGTGCTCGTCCAGGGCGACGAGCTGCCGCAGGCCCCGGCAGGACCCGCGCCCGAGGCCCACTGGCACGACCCCGCGTACGTGATCTACACGTCCGGTTCGACAGGACGGCCCAAGGGCGTCGTCGTCCCGCACTCCAGCGTGGTGACGCTGCTCGCGAACACGCGGGCCGACATGGACTTCGGCCCCGACGACGTGTGGGTGCAGTTCCACTCCTACTCCTTCGACTTCGCGGTCTGGGAGCTGTGGGGCGCCCTCGTGCACGGCGGTGAACTCCTCGTGCCCGAGTACGGCCTGACCCGCTCCCCGGTCGACTTCCACCGCCTGGTCCGGGAGCGCGCGGTGACCGTGCTCAACCAGACCCCGTCGGCCTTCTACCAGTTCGTCGAGGCCGACCGGCTCGCCGACGAGCCGGTCACCGCGCTGCGCCGGATCATCTTCGGCGGCGAGGCCCTGGACCTCGGACGGCTCCGCGGCTGGGTCGAGCGGCACGGCACCGCCGCGCCCGAGCTCGTCAACATGTACGGCATCACCGAGACCACCGTCCACGTCACCCACCGGGTGCTCACCGCCGAGGACTTCGGCGCCGGCGACGACGTCAGCCCCATCGGCGGTCCGATCCCCGGCCTGGCGACCTATCTGCTCGACGACCGGCTCCGGCCGGTGCCCCCGGGCCGCGTCGGCGCCATCTACGTCGCAGGCGACCAGGTGTCGCTCGGCTACCTGGGGCGGCCCGGGCTCACCGCGGGCCGGTTCGTGGCGGACCCCTTCGCCGCCGACGGCTCCCGCATGTACCACACGGGCGACCTCGCACGCCGCACGCTCGACGGCGAGCTGGAGTTCGCGGGCCGCGCCGACGACCAGGTGCAGCTCAAGGGCTTCCGCATCGAGCTCGGCGAGGTGGAGTCCGCGGTCAGGGAGCTCGACGGCGTCATCGACGCGGCCGTCACCGTGGCGGACACCGGCGACCACCTGGTCGCGCACGTCGTGGGCCGTGTGCCCGGCGACTTCGCCGCGCTCCTGGCCACGAAGCTGCCCGTGCACATGGTGCCGGGCCGGGTCCTGGAACTCGACGCGCTGCCGCTGACCGTCAACGGCAAGCTCGACCGCAAGGCCCTGATCGCCCGCGCCGCCGAGGACGACACGCCGGCGGACACGGGCGCCGCGCGGAGCGGTGCCCCGTCGGGCGGTGCCGTGCTCGCCACCCTCGTCGACCTCTTCGCCGAGACGCTGCCCGGCTCCGCAGTGGACGGTGACACCGACTTCTTCAAGGCCGGGGGCGACAGCATCGTCGCCATCACCCTGATCAACCGCGGCCGGGCGCTCGGTCTGCACTTCGCGCCCCGCGACGTGTTCCTGTTCCGGACGCCGCGCGCCCTCGCCGAGCACCTGGAGGCGCAGGCGCCGCGGGCCACGGCGGCCGCGGCCGCGCCCGCCCGCCGCGAGGACGGCCCGCTGACCCCGACGCCGATCATCCTGCGCCAGCGCGAACTGGGCGGCTCCCTCGCCCGGTTCGCCCAGGCCCGGACCCTGGTGGCGCCCGAGGGCACCGGCTTCGCCGACGCCGAGCGCGCCGCGAACGCCGTCGTCGCCGCGCACCCGGCCCTGCGCCTGTGCCTGCGCGCCGAGCACGGCGTGTGGACCCTGCGCACCGAACCGGCCCGCGACGTCACTGTCGTACGACCCGACGAGACCGCCGCGAGCGACGCGACGGCCGTGGCGAACGACGCCGCCGGACGCCTCGACCCCGCATCCGGGGACGTCATCGCGTTCGCCTGGCTGGAGGCCAGCAGGACCCTCGTCGTCACCGTGCACCACCTCGCCGTCGACTCGGTGTCCTGGCTCGTCCTCCTGGACGACCTGGCCACCGCGATGAAGGGCGCGGACCTGGCACCGCCCACCACGTCCTACGCCGAGTACGCCGAGGCCCTGACGCTGCGGTCCACGCAGACGCTCGACGGCCTCGGGCACTGGGTCGACACGCTCCGGGCGCCCGCCCTGCTCCCGGCGGCGGGCGAGCTGCGCGAGAGGACCGTCGTGCTCGCCCCCGAGACGAGCGACCGTGTGACGCGCACCGCGCCCGCCGCGCTCGGCGTCGACCTCACCGAGCTGCTGTGCGGCGCGCTGCGCACCGCGCTGACGCGGATCCAGGCCTCGCCCACCGACCTCGCGGTCGACCTGGAGCGGCACGGCCGGGTCCCGGTCGAGGAGCACCACGACTACACCCGCACCGTCGGCTGGTTCACCGCCATCGCGCCCGTGCGCCTGAGCGCGCACACCGACCCCGTCGCGGCGGCGCGCGAGGTCGCCGAGCGCCAGCCGGACGAGCACGGACAGCTCGCCTACGGCCAGCTCAGGTACCTCAACCCGCAGACGGCCCCGCTGCTCACCGCCCGCCCGCAGGTCCTCTTCAACTACCTCGGCCGGGGCAGCGAGTCCCAGGCGCTCCACCTCACCGGCGGCGACCAGGGCAGCCCCTACGCCGTCGAGGTCAACGCCTGGACCGACGCGGCCACCGGCAGCCTGCACGCGGCCTTCACCCTCGCCGACGGCGTTCCCGACGAGATCACCGAGCACTGGCTCGGCGCCCTCGAACACCTCGCGGACGCCGCCACGACGGCCGAGCGCACGGCACCGGTCACCCCCCTCCAGCGCGGCCTGTTCTTCCAGGCCCAGATGGCGGGCACGGCCGGACACTACGTCGCGCAGAGCTACTTCACCTTCGACCGGCGCCTGGACGCCGACGCGCTCGCCGGGGCGATGTCCTACGTGATGTGGCGCCACCCGGTCGTCGGCGCGGGCTTCGCCACCGACGACGACGGCAACCCGGTCCAGGTCCTCAAGGCGGCGAGCCGCCGCGTCGACGTCCGCACGGTCGACCTGGCGACGGACGCGGAGGTCGAGGACCTGCGCGCCCGGGACCGCGACACGGGCTTCGACCCGGCCGAGCCGCCGCTGATCCGCCTGACCGTGGTGCGCAGGCCCGACGGCGGCGACGGACTGCTCCTGAGCTACCACCTGCTGCTGTGGGACGGCTGGTCCCGCGAGATCGTGCTGCGGGACCTGTTCGACGCCTACGCGGCCCTCCGCGCGGGCGAGTCCCTCGACCCGGCCCCCGCCACGCCGAGCTTCGAGGACTACGCCAGGGCGCTCGACGCCAAGGACCCCGTCGTCTCCGAACGCTTCTGGGCGGAGCACCTGGCGGGCCTGTCGGGCCCGACGCTGCTCGCGGGAGCCGCGCCGGCCCTGTCGGACGACCTGCCGCACGCCCTCGTGCACACCCTCACGACCGAGCAGTCGGACCTGCTGCGGGACGCGGCCAAGGCACACGGCGTGACCTTGAACTCGCTCCTCACCGGCGCGTTCGGCCTGCTGCTCGGCGCCCACACGGGCCGCGCCGACGCCGTGTTCGGCGTGACCGTCTCCGGCCGTGACGGCGAGGGCCTGTCCGACATCGTCGGCGTGTTGCTCAACACCGTGCCCATGTGGACGCGGGCCCGCCCCGACGACACCGCACGGGACTACCTGGAGGCCGTGCAGCGGGCCCGGGTCGAGGCGATGGAGCACGAGCACGTCGGCCTCGGCGAGATCCAGCGCGCCAGCGGACACGACACCCTCTTCGACAACCTCTTCGTGCTCCAGAACTTCCTGGACATGGACGCGTTCGCCGCGATGAACTCCCGGCACGGCATCACCTCGGTCAAGGCCGACGACTCCACCCACTATCCGTTCACCTGGGTCGTGACGCCGGGCGACCGCCTGACGGTCAAGCTGGAGCACCGCGACGGCGACCCGGACAACGCCCGCCGTCTCCTCGGCGACTACGTGCGCGTCCTGGAGGACCTGGCCCGCTCGACCGGTCCCGTCGGCGCCCTGCCCGGCCTCGGCGAGGAGCCGCGGCCCGTGGAGCGCACGGACGTCGGCACGGACACGGTCGTCGACCGGTTCGACCGTGCCGCCGACCGGGATCCGCAGCGGGTGGCGCTCGTCGCCCACGGCGCGACCATGACGTTCGCCGAGCTGCGGGACCGCAGCCGCGCGGTGGCGGGCGTGCTCGCCGCCCGGAACATCGGCCCCGAGACGACCGTGGGTCTCGCGATCCCGCGCTCCCTCGACTCGATCGTGGCGCTGTTCGCCGTGCTGCGCGTCGGCGCCGCGTACGTCCCCCTTGAGCTCGACCACCCGGACGAGCGGATCGCCGCGATCGTCGACGACGCACGGCCCGAGGTGATCCTCACCGTGAGCGCCGTGGCGCCCCGGCTCACCGGCGACCTGATCGAGCTCGACCGCCCGCTGCCCCCGGCCGAGCCGTACGTGACGTTCGCGCCCGAGGACCCGGACCGGCTGCGGCACCCCGCGTACACGATCTACACCTCCGGTTCGACCGGAAAGCCCAAGGGCGTGGTGACCGAGTACGCCGGGCTCACCAACATGCTGGTCAACCATCAGCGGCGGATCTTCGAGCCGGTCCTCGCCGACCACGGCCACCGGGTCTTCCGGATCGCCCACACCGTGTCGTTCGCGTTCGACATGTCGTGGGAGGAGCTGCTGTGGCTCGCCGACGGGCACGAGGTGCACATCTGCGACGAGGAGCTGCGCCGGGACGCGCCGCGCCTGGTCGAGTACTGCCTGGAGCACGGGATCGACGTCATCAACGTGACCCCCACCTATGCGCAGCAGCTGGTGGCCGAGGGCCTGCTCGACAAGCCGGAACGGCGCCCGGCCCTGGTGCTCCTCGGGGGCGAGGCCGTCACCCCGACGCTCTGGCAGCGGCTCGCCGAGACCGAGGGAACGGTCGGCTACAACCTCTACGGACCCACCGAGTACACCATCAACACCCTCGGCGTCGGCACCTTCGAGTGCCAGGACCCGGTGGTGGGCGTGGCCATCGACAACACCGACGCGTACGTCCTCGACCCGTGGCTGCGGCCGCTGCCGGACGGCGTACCCGGTGAGCTGTACGTGGCGGGCATCGGCATCGCCCGCGGCTACCTCGGGCAGTACGCCCAGAGCGCGCACCGCTTCGTCGCGTGCCCGTTCGGGGCGCCCGGCCAGCGGATGTACCGCACCGGCGACCTGGTGGTGCGGCGGCCCGACGGGAACCTGATGTACCTGGGCCGCACCGACCAGCAGGTCAAGATCCGCGGGCACCGCGTCGAACTCGGCGAGGTCGAGGCCGCGTTCGCCGCGCACCCGGCGGTGCGCTTCGCGGCCGCGGTCGCTCAGCCCGACCCGCAGGTCGACGGCGCGTACCGGCTCGCCGCGTACCTCGTCCTCGACGGCGCGGACCTCGCGGCGGTGGCGGCCGAGGTGGGCACGGGTCTTCCGGACTTCCTGCGCCCGACGCACTATGCCCAGGTCGACAGCATCCCGTTGACGGTGAACGGGAAGGCGGACACCAAGGCGCTGCCGGAGGCCAAGCCGCTCGGCGCGCTGACCACGGCGACGGAGCGGCGTCCGGAGACCGAGACCGAGACCCTGGTGTGCGAGTACTTCGCCGAAGCACTCGACCTGGATGATGACGAGGTGAGCGCAGTGAGCGACTTCGTGTCCCTCGGAGGGCACTCCATGCTGGCGGTGCGGCTCAACGGGCTGCTCCGCCGCGAGTTCGGACCTGTGATCACCATCCGCGACCTGTTCACCCTACGAACCCCCGAAGCGATTGCCCGCCACCTCGATGACCACTCCTGAAAAGCAGCGGCCCCGCCCCGGGGCAGACATCCTGCGCACCGCGCTGCGCCGCAACGTCGGCGCCATGGCCGCCGGTACCGTCCTCATGGGCCTGTACCAGGCCGGTGAGACCGCCTTCCCGATCGCGCTCGGCCTGATCGTCGAGCACACGATGAGGGACCGGAGCCTCGGCGCCCTCGGCCTGTCCATCGGCGCGCTCGCCGTGATCATCACGACGGTCTCGCTGTCGTGGCGGTTCGGCATGCGCGTCCTGCAGAAGGCCAACACCACCGAGGCGCACCGCTGGCGCGTGAAGGTCGCGTCCTGCGGCCTCCAGCCGGTGGCCAGGGACGTCGACCTCAAGTCCGGCGAGGTGCTCACCATCGCCACCGAGGACGCCGACCAGACCGCCGACATCGTCGAGGTGGTGCCGCTGCTGATCAGCTCCCTTGTCGCGGTGGTGGTCGCGGCGGTCGCCCTCGGCCTCGCCGACTTCCGGCTCGGCCTCCTGGTGGTCGTGGGCACGGTCGCGATCCTGTCGGTCCTGAGCGTGATGTCGAAGCGGATCGGCTCCAGCACCCAGGAGCAGCAGGCCCGTGTGGCGCGGGCGGGTGCGAAGGTCGCCGACCTGATCACAGGGCTGCGCCCGCTGCACGGCTTCGGCGGCAACCACGCGGCGTTCCGGTCCTACCGGAAGGTCAGCACGGAGGCGAAGCACCAGGCGATCACTGTCGCCCGGGTGAACGGCGTGTACGCGGGCACCGCGCTGGCCCTCAACGCGATCCTCGCCGCCGCCGTGTCCATCACGGCCGGGTGGCTGGCGTTCGAGGGGCAGATCACCATCGGGGAGCTCGTGATGGCCGTGGGCCTCGCGCAGTTCATCATCGAGCCGCTCAAGATGTTCTCTGAGATGCCCAAGTACGTGATGATCGCGCGCGCCTCGGCCGCCCGCATGTCCCTGGTGCTCTCCGCCCCGCCGCTGTCGACGCCGGGCCCCGGCCGCCCGGCCCCGGGCGGCGACCTGGAGGTGGACTGCGTCCGCTACGGCTCGCTGCGCAAGCTGAAGTTCCAGGTGGCGGCGGGTGAGTTCGTGGCGATCGCGCCCTATCAGCCGCGCGGCGCGGCCGACCTCGCGTCGGTCCTCGCCGTGAAGGTCCCGCCGCACGCGTACGACGGCGTGGTGCGGGTCAGCGGCCAGGAGGTCGCGGACCTGTCGATGGAGTCCGTGCGCGAGCACATCCTGGTGAACCCGTACGACGGGGAGATCTTCGCGGGCACCCTGCGCACGAACATCGACCCGTCGGGCACCAGCCGCCGCGTCGACGAGGCCGTCGAGGCGTCGATGCTGACCGACGTCGTCGCCCTGCACCGCGACGGCCTCGACTACACCGTCCGTGACCGCGGCGCGAACCTCTCCGGCGGGCAGCGCCAACGCCTTTCCCTGGCGCGGGCCCTGGCCGCCGACACCGAGGTCCTGGTCCTGCACGACCCGACGACGGCTGTCGACGCGGTCACCGAGCAGCTCATCGCGCGCAACGTGGCGAAGGCGCGCAGGGGCCGCACCACCATCGTGATCACCAGCAGCCCGGCCCTCCTGGACGCCGCCGACCGCGTGCTCGTCCTGGACGACGGCGTCATCACCGCCGAGGACACCCACCGGAACCTGCTCGCCACGGATGAGGGGTACTGCCTGGCCGTGGCGCGGTGACCTCATGACGCACTCAGCGGTTCCGGGGAGGTGGACGACCTCCCCGGAACCGCTGAGCCGTGTCCGGCCCGCCGCGTGCGGGCCGCCTTCGTCAGGTGATCAGCCGAGCGCCCAGGCGACGTCCCGGAGCAGCGCCTGCCGCCAGCCCGCGCGGTCGTGGCCCGCCGCCGACCGGGAGACCCGCACGGTCGCACCGGCCTGTTCGGCGAGGGTCTCGGTCAGCTCGCAGTGGGGCAGCATCCGCGCCTCGTGTTCCCCCACGTCGAACGCGACCCGCAGGCCGGTCAGGTCGGGGCGCTCCCGCAGGCGCGCGGCGACGGCGCCGCCGACCGGGCCGCCGAGCGGGTCCGCCGTGTCCAGGGCCTCGGGCGTCCACCAGAACGACCCGGACTGGCAGGCGACGCGGGACACCAGGTCCGGGTACTCCAGGGCCGCGTACAGCGCGCTCAGGCCGCCGAGACTCTGCCCCGCGACCACGAGCCGGTCCAGGTCGGCGCGGACGCCGGACTCCGCGACCAGCGGCAGGAGTTCGTCGCGGACCGCCTCCCACAGCGCCGGCGCGCACCCGAACTCGGCCGCCCTGTCCTTGGCGGGGAGGAAGACGAGGGTGCAGGGCGGCATCTCGCCACTGGCGGCGGCCGCGTCGAACGCCGCCGCGGCCGGGTGCAGATACAGCCAGTCGTCCCCGTCGAGCAGGAGCACCACAGGGCCGCCGCCGTCCACGGCGTGCACGCGCACCGTGCGCCGCCCGCCGAGCCGTTCACTGGTCCAGCGCAGCCGGGTGCGGGGGAGGGGCAGGACGTCGTCGGGGCCGACGACGGGCCAGTGCGGCTGGTCCGGGGCGTCCGGGGTGGCGGCGATGGAGCGGTCGCCGCCCGCGCCGACCGGGTTGAAGGGATCGGCGTACGCCGCGTCGTCCGTGCGGAACTGATAGGTGACGCGCAGCCGCGCGGGCATGGGCACCGCGGCGTACCAGCAGTCCGTGTCGTCCCAGCGGCGCAGCGGCACCGGCTCCGACCAGCTCTCGAAGTCGAGGCTCGCGGGGGAGGAGCCGCGCCACAGGAACAGGGTCACCCAGCCGCCGTCGTCGGCGGGGACCGACACGGGTGCTCCGACAGCCGCCCAGAACGTGTCGCTGCCGGGCGCGCCGGGCAGTCCGAACTCGTCGAAGGTGTCGTCGATTCCGGCGGTGGCGCCGGAGGCAGGTTCCGTCACGACAGGACCGCTCCTTGTGAGAGGGATGGGGAAGGAATAGGCTAATCTTAATTAGGTGAGCCTAACCTAATCGTGGCGCGCCTCTCTCTTTCCGGCGCGTGCCGACGAGCTGATTCGCATGCTCGACGCGGCTGACGCCGGCCCGTCGATCCCGAGGAGACAACGAACATGAGCACCAACCCGTTTGACGATACCGAAGGCCGCTTCCTGGTCCTGACGAACGAGGAGGGCCAGCACTCGCTGTGGCCGTCGTTCGCCGAGGTCCCCGGCGGATGGACGGTCGTCTTCGCGGAGAACACGCGCGACGCCTGCCTGGAGTACGTCGAGTCCCACTGGACCGACCTGCGCCCCCGCTCCCTCGCCGCGGCCATGGACGCCTGACGAGGTCGAGCCGCTCGGCCCGCCCGCGACCGCGGCGCGGGCCGCGTCTATGAACGGTAAGGCCGACCTTACTTTGATGCCCCGTCAGGGGAACACGGCGACGAGCCGTTCTTGGATCGTGTCACCGAGATCGTGCCACCGAGATCGTTCACCGAAATCGTGCCACCGAGGAAGGAAAGCCTTGATCACGGCTACGCCGCGCCCTGCCCCGCAGCCGCACGCCCGGCCCGCGCCGACGCACCGCGTGCGCACCGCCAGCCGGGAGGACGCGCCCGCGCTCGCCGAACTCTCCCGCCCCTTCGTGCGCTCGGGCGCGCTGCGGGAGCGGCCGGTGTCGCTCTACGCCGCGCACGCGGCCGACTTCCTGGTGGCGGAGGCCGCGGACGGCGCCTTCGCGGGCTGTGTGGGCCTGCGCGCGCACCGGGCGGCTCCGGCGGCAGGCGACGTCCCCGCGGGCGTCGTGTACAACTTCTGCGTGGCCGAGCACCAGCAGGGGAGCGGCGTGGGCGCCGGTCTGCTGCGCGCCGTGCTCGCCGCGGCGCACGCCCAGGGCCTCGGCGCCCTCTTCACGGCCACCACCGGCGGGGGCGGCCTGTTCCTGCGCTACGGGTTCACGCCCACGACGGCGCGCCTCGCGCCTCCGTCGTGGGCAGCGTCCCTTGACCCCCGCCGCAATGCCCGGATCCTCACGAAGTCCGTGTGACGGTCCGGCGCTCGCGGGCGAAGGCGTCGTCGGGGACCACGGTGGTGCCCGGGCTCGTCTCCGCGAGGACGCTGCGCAGCACCGCGTGCGGCACCCGGCCGTCGACCACGTGCGCCTTGCGCACGCCGCCGCGCACGGCGCGCAGACAGCCCTCCATCTTCGGCAGCATCCCGCTCGCGAGGCCCGGCAGCATCCCGTTCAGGGCGTCGGCCGTCAGATGCTCGATCACCTCGGTGCTGTGCGGCCAGTCCGCGTACAGGCCCTCGACGTCGGTGAGCATCACGAGGCGCTCGGCGTCGAGGGCCACGGCCAGGGCCGAGGCCGCGAGGTCGGCGTTGACGTTGTAGACCTGACCGTCCTCGCCGCGGGCCACGGGGGACACCACCGGGATGTGCCCCTGCTCCAGGAGCGTGCGCACCATGTCCGGGTTCACGTCCACGACGTCGCCGACGAGGCCGATGTCCACCGGCTTCCCGTCCACCCACGCCGGTCGCGGCACGGCGGTCATCGTGTGGGCGTCCTCGCCGGACATGCCCACGGCGAAGGGCCCATGGGCGTTGATGTGGCCGACCAGCTCCCGCTGGACGCGGCCCGTGAGCACCATGCGTACGACGTCCATGGTCTCCGGAGTGGTCACCCGCAGGCCCGCCTCGAACCGCGTCTCGAGGCCGAGGCGGTCGAGCATCGCGCTGATCTGGGGGCCGCCGCCGTGCACGACGACCGGGCGCAGGCCCGCCTGCCACAGCTCCACGACGTCCTGGGCGAAGGTCCGTTGCAGGTTCGCGTCCACCATGGCGTTGCCGCCGAATTTGACGACGACCGCGCTGTCCCGGAGCTCCTCCGGCCAGGGAAGGGGGTCGCCGGATTCGCTGATCCTGGCGGGCACCCCGCTGGTGGGCAATCCCCGGGCAGCGGTCACGCTCACGGAGCCACTCCATTTCATGGGCGGGCCCACCTCTTCAGGTGGGCCGATCAAGATTGCGTTTAGCTTAGCCTAACCTAAGTTCTAAGGTGGGCCATTGCTCTGCCCCTCGCTCGGGAATGCCGCCCAATGGGCCATGGCGTGGCGGGAATTGCCGAATCGATGGCCGATGAATTTCCGGTCACCTGGCGCGTGCGCGCGAGTGCGACACGGTCGATGTGCGCGATATGTCCGCTTGGTTGAGAGTGGGGCCGCCTGTGTTCGCGGGGGGTGGTGTGTCGTGTACGTTCAACGTGCCGCGTGCGGCTGGCCGGAATCCAGGGTGGTCGCCCGGTGTCCCGTGGGGCGGCGGCGATCGGATCGGACTGTGATGTCGGTCGCCCGGTCGTCCCGGTCCCGTGTGTGCATGGTCACTCGCTCGTGCGGGCGCGGCCGCCCTTGAAGTGGGTGGCGGTGAGGGGCACTTCCCGCTGGGGGCCCGGCGAAGCGGCCTCGGAATCAAGCAAGGTCCGCGGCGTCCGACACCACCAGATCTGGTGGTCGAAGGCGGCGCCCCGCATGTGATTCCTCCTCAGACATTGCAAGGTAAGGCTAACCTTATCTAACATGTGGCTGCTTAAGGAGGCGATGAAGCGGGTGAATGCCGTGCACAGTGGGCCGGAGACGAGTAATGAGCACAGGGGGACGGACGTGATGTACGACGTCCTGGGGATCGGATTTGGGCCATCGAACCTGGCGCTCGCGATCGCGGTCCACGAACACAACGCGCGGCTCGGCGAGAGCGACCGGATACGCGCCGGATTCCTGGAGAAGCAGCCGCGGTTCGGCTGGCACCGGGGGATGTTGATCGACGACGCGACCATGCAGGTGTCCTTCCTCAAGGACCTGGTCACGATGCGTGATCCGAAGAGCTCCTTCAGCTTCCTGTGCTACCTGCAGGAGCGGGACAGGCTGGTGGACTTCCTCAACCAGAAGACGCTGTTCCCGCTGCGCGTCGAGTTCCACGACTACCTGGAGTGGGCCGCGGCCCGCGTCGACGACCTCGTCGACTACTCCGCCGAAGTGATCGCCGTGCGTCCGGTGACGGAGGACGGCGAGATCACGCACTTCGAGGTCGTCAGCCGCGACGCGACGGACCCCGACCGGACGGTCGTACGCCGGGCGCGCAGCATCTGCGTGGCCACGGGCCTGGAGCCGCACCTGCCGCCGGGCATGGAGAACTCCGAGCGGATCTTCCACAACAGCCAGCTGATCCCGCGCGTGGCCGCGCTCAAGGAGACCGCGACACCGGTGCGGCGCGCCGTCGTGCTCGGCGCCGGGCAGAGCGCCGCCGAGTGCGTCGACTATCTGCACCGGAACTTCCCGGACGCCGAGGTCTGCTCGGTGTTCGCCAAGTACGGCTACACGCCCGCCGACGACAGCCCCTTCGCCAACCGGATCTTCGATCCCGAGGCGGTGGACCTCTTCTACCACGCGCCCCGCGAGGTGAAGCAGTCGCTGTTCGACTACCACCGCTCGACCAACTACTCGGTCGTGGACATCGACCTGATCGAGTCCCTGTCGAAGACCATGTACCAGGAGAAGGTCCAGGGGCGGCAGCGGCTGCGCATGCTGAACGTCACCCGCATCCGCGACATCGACGCGCAGCCGGACCGCCTGGACATCGGCGTGGAGTTCCTGCCCACGGGGGAGCGCGAGACGCTGGCCGCCGACGTGCTCGTCTACGCCACCGGCTACCGGCCGCGCGGCCTCGGTGAGCGCCTCGGCGAGGTCGACAAGCTGTGCCGCCGCGACGAGGAGGACGAGCTGGTCGTCAGCCGCGACCACCGCGTGGCCACCAACGCGAACGTCAGCGCCGCCGTCTATCTGCAGGGCGGCACGGAGCACACCCACGGTCTGACGTCGACGCTGCTCTCCAACACGGCGGTGCGCGCGGGTGAGATCCGTGACTCACTCCTCGCCCGGCGTCAGCGCCAGACCGGCTGACAGGCGGACGTAACCGCCGTCGTGGTGCACCAGCGGCCGTCCGTCCGCCGCGTGCCACGCCCTGGTCACCCGACCGATGACCAGGGCGTGGTCGCTCACCAGAATGCGGTCGACGGGCGCGAGCGCCAGCCGGGCCAGGACTCCGTCCAGGACCGGCAGGCCGTGCGCCCCGCGGCGCCAGCGCGTGTCCGGGCCGAACTTGGCCCGGCCCGCGCCGCCGAAGACCCGGGCCACGGACTCCTGGCCCGCGGCCAAGAGGTGCACCATGACGTGGGACGCGCTCTCGACCACGGGCCACGAGGCGGAGCGCAGCCCCACCGTGAACGACATCAGCGGCGGGTCGAGCGAAAGGGACGTGACCGACGTGGCGCAGAAGCCGACCGGATGGCGTCCGACGCCCGCCGTGACGACGGCGACGCCCTTCGCGTGATGGCGCAGGGCCCGCCGCACCACGTCGGGGTCGGCGCCCGGCCCGCGCCACGCGGACCCGCTGTCCGTCACCCCACTCCCTCCCGTATCTCCGCGAGGGTCAGGTCACCGGCCCGCAGCTCGATCTCCTTGCCGCGCGGTGACGTCTCGTGCGGCCCGAAGGCCCGCAGATGGGCGCTCCAGTCCGCCAACGCCCCCTGCGTGTCGGACAGGGCGTGCCGGCTGACGCCGCGCAGATAGAACACGTCCGGGTCGTCGGAGCCGAGGGCGCGCACCGCCACGTCGAGGTCCGCGAGCGCGCGGCGGTGCTCGCCCAGGTCCTGGAGCGCCAGGGCGCGGTTGGCCCGCAGAGTGGCGTCGTCCGCGATGCGCAGCGCCGCGTCCAGGTCGGCGATGGCCTGCTCGGGCCGGCCGCTGGAGTAGGCGAGGACGGCACGGTTGACCCAGGCCGGCACGAACGCGGGCTCGGTCACCAGGGCGGCCGAGTAGCTCTCGTAGGCGGCGTCCGCGTCCCCGGTCGCCTCGAGCAGCGCGCCCTGCGCGGCGAGCAGCGGGGCGTGGCGCGGATCGAGGGCCAGGCCGTGCTCGACGTCACGGCGGGCCCCGGCGGTGTCGCCGCGCTCCAGGAGCAGCTCCGCCCGGTGCGTGAGGGAGCCCACGTGGTCCGGCTCCAGTTCGAGGGCGTAGTCGAGGTCCCGCAGCGCGCTCTCGTCGTCGCCCCGCTCGATCAGCAGATCGGCGCGGTTGAAGTGCGCCTCGTAGAACGGCGGGGTCAGCCGGATCGCCGTGGCGTAGTCCCGCAGGGCCTCGTCGTGGCGGCCGAGGGCCCGGTACTGCGCGGCGCGCTCGAAGTAGTAGTCGCCGTAGTCCGGGTCGCGGGCGATCACGTCGTCGTAGTCGCGCAGCGAAGCCGTGTGGTCCCCCCGCGCGGCCCGCACTTGCGCCCGGTTGTACAGCAGGACGGAGCGGTGCAGAAGCTGCTCGTCCGGGGCGAAGTCGGCGTCGGTGAGGGCGATCGCCTCCTCCACGAGCGCGAGGGAGACGTCGAGGTCACCGCGGTGCAGTTCGACCAGGGCGCGGGCGTTGCGCATGAACGCGCGCGCGAGCACCCGCCGTTCGGGCTCGGGGTGGCTGTCGGCGAGCGCGATGGCCGTGTTCACCCAGGCGAGGGCCAGGTCCTCGTCGTGGTCCTCCCGGGGCAGGAAACGGGTGTAGAGCATCGCCGTCAGATACGCCGTGCCCATGTGGACGTCCGGGTCGGCCGTGCTGCGGCGCATCTCCTCCAGATACGCGAACGCGTCATGGCCCCGGCCCAGATAGCACAGGCACGCGGCGGCCTTGTGCGTGAAGGTGCGGTACGCCTTCGACCACCCACCGTCGGCCGCGAGACGGCGCCCGCGCGCGGCCAGGTCGACGACGGCCTCGTACAGACCCGCGGCGAAGCAGCCGTTGACGGCCTCGACGAAGGCCGCGACGCCCGCGCCCGCCGGATCGGTGCCGTGCTCCAAGTGGTACGGGATGGCGCCGAAGCGCAGCGTCGGATCGTCCAGGGCGGTCAGGGCCGCGGCGCGCTCGGTGTGCCGACGGGCCCGCTCGGCGGGCGCCAGCGCGCGGTAGGCCTGCCGCACGGCGGGATCGCTGCTGGTGCCGTCCGCATCGATGAACAGCTGGGCCGGATCGGTGTCCGCGCCATGGTGCGACGGCGGCTCCTGCGGGCGCGCGGCGCGGACGGTGTACGTGGTGAGCGCGCGGGTGAGCGCGTCCTCGCGGTCGCCGCCGCTCCGTGCGACCACGGTCAGCCGCGCGGGGTCGCAGCGGCGCAGCAGGATGGCCACGAGCTCGCGGTCGGTGGGGTCGGCCTCGTCCACGTCGTGGAAGGCGATGACGGCGCCTGCGGGGCGGACCAGGCGCGCCCAGTCCAGGGCGAGTTCGGCCACGCCGTGGGCGATGCGCAGCGCGCGCGGCGCCGGGTAGAAGCGGGTGCGCTCCTTGGCCCCGGCCAGATTGGTCAGCGTCCGCGGCGTACGGGGGACCAGCGGCGCGAGGTCCGGGGCGATCACGGTGATCTCCGTGGCGTGCGCGGCCACCAGCTCGGGGTCCCAGGTGAGCAGTTCGGGCACGATGCGGCGCAGCAGGAAGCCGCCGCCGGTGAACGGCCCGCGCAGCCGCCGGTGACAGCCGACCTCCAGGTCGGGGCGCGGGAGTTCGGGCGGTTCGCCGGTCGGCGCGGGGTCTTCGGTGGTGACGATCCAGCGGTGGTGGGGCGGCAGGGCGGTCATGCGGATGCTCCTCGGCGTGCGGCGGTGGCGGTGCGGGACTTGGCACGCCCGTCCCGCACGGTGACGTAGAGCAGGAGGCCGAGTTCGCACGTCGTGAGGGCGACGAAGAACGCGGCGTCGAAGAGATCGGCGGCCGGGGTGCCCGCCCGGGTGAACCGGTGGATGGCCGTGGACCAGAAGGTCAGAGCGGTGGGGACGGCCGCCCAGGCGAGGCTGGCGAGCGAGAAGGCGTAGCCGGACACCAGCACCGGCGCGTAGCGGCGCGCCATGGCGCGGTCGTGCTCGGACCACTCCGTGTCGGCCCGCGGCGGCGGTCGGCGCAGTCGGCGCCGGATGAGGGCGCGCAGGTGGAAGCGGGTGGCGCTCTGCAGGTCGGTGCAGCGCAGGGCGGTGGCGGCGACGTAGTACAGATCCGTTTCCAAGTAGAACAGGAACTGCCAGATCAGCCGCAGCACACACGTGAAGGAGACCGCGAGGAAGAGGGCGGGGAGCCAGCCGGGCGCGCCCGTGCGGCTCAGCCCGGCGGAGGTGAGCGTGAACACGCTGACCAGCAGCACGTCGGCGAGCATGCCCGCGAGGAACGGCAGGTAGCGGTGGCGCCGTTCGACGCTGAGGAGCGTGTCCATGCGGGTCTCGGCGACGAGGTAGTACAGGCGTCGCCCGATGCCGAGCGTCGAGGGCAGCCCGAGCCGGCGGCCCGCGAGCGCGTGGAAGCCCTCGTGCGCCAGGATGCAGGGGATCGCCGCGCCGAACAGGGTGACGGCGATCAGCGAGATGTGGCTCGTGAACATGAGCTGGTGGTACGAAGGCCGCAGCGCGGGGTCGTTCACCATGGCGGCGAGGGCCGCCGTCACGAGCACGCCGTAGCAGACCAGGGCGGGGCGCGAGAACGTCCAGCGGCCGAGCCGCTGCCAGCGCACGGGGGCGGGCACGGACTCCGCGGCGTCCGGGGCGTCGTTGTCGGCGCGCAGGAAGCCGAGGTCGTCGACGGCGGCGAGGAAGTCCTCCATGTCGAGGGTCTCGCCGCAGGTGCGCGCGTACCACGCGGCCGCGTCGGCGACGGTCCCCCCGGCGTCGAGCAGCCGCAGGACCTGGGCGCCTTCCTCGGGGAACACCGCGTACGAGCCGGTGTCGGGGCGGCCGACCATGACGCCGTCGTCCTCGGCGACCATCGTCAGACGGTGCAGGCGGACGGTGGTGCCGCCCGGAACGGTCACGCTCATCCGGCGTGCCTCTCTGCCGTGCGGTCGGATGGGCCCGGCCGGGCCGGGCGGGGACGGAGCCGGGCCCGGACCGGGGCCCGGCTCCGCGGTGCTCAGTGCTCGGAGCACACGTAGTAGCAGGCGGTCGTCAGACGGATCGGACCGGCCTTGCGGATCGGCATCCTCTTCATGGTCTTCCTCCTCTCGGTGGCTGGTCCCAGTGGGACGTGTGACCTGGCGGCCGGAGGCCGGGCCGGGGCCCGATGGCTCATCCGGCGAGCCGTGGAGTCGGCGGTGGAGCGGAACTCCGCCGCCAGGAGAGGAATGACGCCCGGATCCGGCGGCGCCAGGTCACTTCCTCGGGTGGCAGCCCGGGTGGCGCGCCCGATTCGCAAAAGGGCGTGGAAAGCCACCGCGGGAAATGTGCCAGGACCCCAGTGAAATCTCTGGGAGTGGAATATCCAGATCCCTCTTCACTGGTCCGTGGACAGCTTGGCGGGGTGCCGCCTTTCATGTCAACCCGGGAATGCGGGCATCCGTATACCGTCGCCGCGAGGTCAATTCGACGGTGGGCAAAGTGACTTGGCGTGTCTGCGACGCTCCTGAGTCATGGCAGGTCACAGACGTGTTGTCGACCTGAAAGGCAAAGGAATGCCAGCTTCAGGAATCTCCCTATACCTTTGGACAGTTAACGCGCCCGCGCTTTGAGTCAAGGAATTCTCTTCCGTGTGCGGGCCGTTCGGCGCGGAAGTGCGAGCCGCTCAACGCAGAACGACGCAGTGGCGGCCGCGCAGGGCCATGACGGTGGGATCGTCGTCCCGCACCTCGTTCCAGCGGAGATCGAGTTTCTCCAGGGACGGCAACTCGGCGAGCCAGCCGGGAAGTTCGCACAGCCGATTGGCCCGTAGATCGAGGCGCCGCAGCAGCGGGAGTCCGCGCAGCGCCCCGGGCACCGCGGTGAAGGCGTTCTCCCGCAGCTCCAGCTCGCGCAGGGCGCTGAGGTTCCGGGCGGAATCGGGCAGCGCGGTGAGCGCGTTGCCGCGCAGCCACAGTTCCCGCAGGGAGCGCAGGTCGCCGAGCGAGGCGGGCAGCGAGGCGAGCCGGTTGTGCTGGGCACGCAGTTCGACCAGGCCCGTCATGGCGCCGAGGGTGTCCGGCAGGGCGGTGAGCCGGTTCTCGCCGACGTTCAGATACGCGAGGCGCGTCAGCCGGCCCAACTCCGCGGGCAGGGAGGCGAGACGGTTGTCGTGCAGGTACAGGAAGTCGCTCAATCCGGTGAGATCGCCGAGCTCGGGCGGCACCGAGGTGAGCCGGTTGTGGCCGAGGTCGAGGGTGCGCAGCGCGGTCAGCGTGCCGAGACGGGCGGGCAGGTGCGCGAGCGCGTTGTCGGGCAGCAGTAGGACTTCCAGGCGCGGATGGCGCCACACCTCGTCCGGTACGCCGGGGAGTCCGGCCCGCCAGTAGTTCAGTACGGTCGCGCTGGTCACCGGCACCTCTTTCCGGGCGCGGCCCCGCGACGCCCCTCGACGCCGACCGGGCGGCGCCCGCCGCGAAGGGCTCCCGGCTCGGCCCGGTGGACCGTGCCCGGCCCCCGTGGACTCCGCGCGGAGAAACCCGCCTAATGGATGCGGCGGAACCTATCATTAGCCCATGCCCGCACCGTCCAAGGCCTCCGCACCGTCCAGGGCCTTCGCGCCGACGCCCGCGCCGACCCGGCCGACGCCCGCGCAGACCCGCCTGACGCTCGACCTCGCCGCCACCATCCGCCACGACGGGCACGGCGGTGTCGCCGACGACCTCGACACGCCCGAGGGCCTCACCGCCTGGGTGAGCGACCGCGCCGAGCTGCTGCCCGACGACCTCGCGGCCCGCCGCTACCGTGCGGACGCCGCCGCGCTCGACCGGGTACGGGCGCTGCGCTCCGCCGTCCGCGCGCTCTTCGCGCACGCGGTGCTCCCCGGCGAGCCGAGCCCCGCCGACGCCCGCCGCCTCCTGCCGCTCGCCGAGGCCGTCACCCGGCTGAACGACGCCGCGGCCAAGGTGCTCACCGTGCCGGTGCTGAGCTGGCCGGACGGCGCCGGTCCGCTCGTGCGGGACGAGCCCGTGCCGGGCGCCGGGCACGCCTCGCCCGCGCGGCGCGCCGACCTGCTCGACGCCGCCCTGGCCCGGGCCGCGCACGCCTTCATCGCCGGGCCCGACCGGCAGCGCCTGCGCGCCTGTCACGCGCCGCGCTGCGTGCGCTACTTCCTCAAGGAGCACCCGCGCCAGGAGTGGTGCAAGCCGTCCTGCGGCAACCGGGCCCGCGTGGCCCGCCACCACGAGCGGGCCCGCGGCCCCGCCTGAGGCGCCGCCCGGCGGCGCGCGCATCGCTCTCGCACACCCCCGGGGCCCGCGGTGACCACGGGTTTCTCCGCCGCCGCCCCCGGGCCGGAAACGTCACCGCGGGCACGTACCATGGCCGCATGTCCTTCCTCCGCCGCCGCAGCTCCGCCACACCCGCTGGCCCGGACTTCGATGTCCTCGCCATGGATCCGGGGGACTGGCCCGGCAACCTCGGTGCCGGCCTGCTGCCCGCCCCCGACGGCAGCTGCCAGGGCGTCTTCCTCCGCTACGACCTGTTCGGCGGCCGCGGCCCCGCGATGATCATCGGCAATCTGCCGGAGGGCTCCCCGGCCCGCGAGCTCGCCGACGGCGAGGTGCCCTTCGAGGTGGCCCAGCTCCTGCTCGCGCTGGAGAACGACGAGGAGGTCACCGTGGTCTCCAGCGAGGACGTGCCGGTGATGCAGGGGGACAACCTCCTGATCGTGCGCCGTCTGCGGCTCTCCGAAAGCCGCATCTCCTGCGTCCAGTTCGACCGCAGTGACAACGTCCTGGTGACCATCGCCGCCTGGGACCGCCCCATCACCGACGACCTGTACGCGCTCCTCAAGCCCCTGCCCGCCGAGCTGTTCCAGCAGGGCTGAGCCCCGCAGCCCCGGGCCCGGCTGGCCGGTACGGGCTCCGGAGCCGGTGGAGAACCTCCGTTGACCGGCCGTTTCCCCCGGTTCGTACCGTCATGTTCAGGCTGGCGTGCTTTGCTCTGCGGCGCGGGACGTCGTCGCCCCTAGCGTCGTGGGGGAGCGGGGTGTCCGCCCATCTCGACCGGGAGGGAAGTCGCGCATGAGCAACAACGACGTCTATCCGAACACGCCGTCGAGCACGATCCACCGCAACATGGCCTGGACCTCCGGGAACGGCCACACGCTCCTCCGGCTCCAGGAGGACGGCAACTTCGTCGTCTACCGGGACAGCGTCGAGAAGCCCGTCTGGTCGCCGGACACCCGCCCGGACGGGTACCGCGCGGTCATGCAGGGCGACGGCAACCTCGTGGTCTACGCCCAGGACGACCGCCCCGTGTGGGCGTCGAACACGTCCGGGCGCCACGGGGCCATCCTGTCCGTCCAGGACGACGGCAACGTGTGCATCTACTACCAGGGCCAGCCGATCTGGTGCACGGAGACCGCCGGCTGATCCACCCGCACGCACGCCGGGCCCGGACCTGCCCCCATGCAGGTCCGGGCCCGGCGGTTTCCCGGGAACTCGACGTCACGGTCAGGTGCCGGACGGCACCACCTTCACGTCGGCGGCGCGCACGAACGCCACCCGGTGACCGAACTGGATCTCGTAGTAGACGTCCTTGCCGCGCACCACGCGGTGCGGCTTCAGGTCGAACGTCGGCGCGTAGAAGTACTCACCGGGCACCTTGTCGCCGATGGCGTACTTCTGGCCCGCGAGCAGCTTGTACGGCAGCGGGGAGACCGACTGCACCGGGACCTCCGGCGGATACGCCTCCTTCTCCGGGTAGGCGCGGCCGTACACCGGGACCTCGCCCACGCCGTCCTTCGGCGTCACCGTCCATCCGCGCGCGTCGACGGCCGTCGGCTGCTTCCGCGGGTTCTTGAACCACGCCTTCTGGCCCAGGTACCACACGGCCGTCCAGTCACCCTGGCGGTCGGCGACCGCGTACCGCTGTCCTGTGGACAGGCGCGAGCCCATGTCGTTCACGTCGATCGTGGACGGCTCACCGCCCGGGCGGCGGCCGATGTCCTTGATGAGTGGCGCGTCGTCACGGGGCTCGGTGTGGACACGCACCGCGCTGGAGCCGTGCGGCACGCACTTCTCGCCCGGCTTGACGCAGCCCGTGAACTCCGGCTGGTTCCTGCTGAATTCGGGAGCGACCGTCACCAGGCCGCCCTTCGGGCCGGCCGTGCGGTGCAGCGGCTTGCCGAGCAGCTCGAAGTAGTGCTGCCAGTCCCAGTACGGGCCCGGGTCGGTGTGCATGCCGCGGATGGTGGCCGCCGTGGTGCCCGGCACGGTGTCGTGGCCGAGGACGTGCTGCCGGTCCAGCGGGATGTCGTACCGCTTGGCGAGGTACTTCACCAGGCGCGCCGACGAACGGTACATCGCCTCCGTGTACCAGGTGTCGGGCGCCGTGAGGAAGCCCTCGTGCTCCAGGCCGACGGACTTCGAGTTCACGTACCAGTTGCCCGCGTGCCAGGCGACGTCCTTGGTGCGCACGTGCTGGGCGACATGGCCGTCGGACGAGCGCAGCGTGTAGTGCCAGGACACGTACGTCGGGTCCTGGACGAGCTTGAGGACGCCCTCCCACCTGCCCTCGGTGTCGTGCACGACGATGTACTTGATGCCCTGGGAGCCGGGCCGGTCGGCCTTGTCGTGGTTGCCGTAGTCGTTGTCCCCGAACTCCTCGTACGGAGCGGGGATCCACTCGCAGGCCAGGGACCGGGGGCAGTCCGTCTCCGCCGCCGGCGCCTTGCGCAGGCCCATGCGCTCGACCTGCGCCGCGTCGGGCCTGAGGCCGGGCCGCGGGGCGAGCGTCACCCGCTGTCCGCCGTCGGTCGTGCGCCGCTCGCCGTCGCGGATGACGGCGAAGACCTCATTGGCGTACGAGGCGGCGCCCGCCTGCTCGTCCGCGCCGGAGAACGCGGCGACCGCCCCGTACCAGTCGGCCGGATCGTCGCTGAACGGCTTGTCGAGCCGCTTCTGCGCGGCGGCGAGGAGCGCGGCGCCACCGCGGACGTTCGCCGCGGAGTCCCGGCGCAGCTCGCCCTCGGGGATGCCGCTGAGCTGTGCGGCGCGCTTCAACGTCTTGAGCCGGGCGGGCAGTTGCGCGTCGTCGGGCACCTGGCGCGGCCTCAGCGTGGCGCGGGACTCGTCGCCGCGCGGGTCCTCGTCGCCCTCGCTGTGGTGCGGGGCCGAGGCGAGCGCCGTGCGCGCGTCCGTGAGGTGCATCGGGCCGTAGCCGCCGGTCACGCTCGGGGCGCCGTCGTGGGCGTCCCAGCGCGACTGGAGGTAGGAGACGCCGAGCAGCACGCTCTGCGGCACGTCGTACTCGGCGGCGGCCGCCGCGAACGCGCGCTGCAGGGAGCCGGGGCCAGCGGGCTTCTCGGCGGACGGCGCCGGGGCGGCGCCGATGAGCGGCACCAGCAGAGCGGCGGACGCGAGGGCGCCCGCCGCCCTCACGGTGCGTCTGCGCGCGGCGGATTCGGGAACGTGGGCGGATCCTCGCAAGGCAGCCTCCTGGGACCTCTGGGCCGGTGAGCCGGAACGGGGCGTGCGGGGCCGGGCGTGCGTCAGTGGTACCCGCTCACCGACGATCCGTCAATCATGCCCAGAGGAAGGGATTTCCCATGTCAGCGGCGCTTCCACTGGTTTTCGCCACAGGTAGCGCGATCGCCTGCCGCGCGTCAGTGGAATGGACCAATGCGCGGTCGCCGCCGCGCGGGGCCACGCCGTCGGCTACCGGCCCTTCGCCGCCCGGGCGACCGCCTCCGCCAGGCGGTGGTTCTCCAGGCCCGCGCCGAAGCCGGACGGGAAGCCGAAGCGGCGGCGCGTGTAGGCGTAGGCCACGCCGCTCGCGGGGTCGGCGAAGGCGAGGGAGCCCGTCGCGCCGCTGTGGCCGAAGGCCTCCGGGCCGAGGAACGCATAGCGCGTGCTCATCGATTCGAAACCCAGGCCGAAGACGTCGTCGTTGCCGGTGACCACGTCCGTCCCGCGGTGGCTGACCCGGGCGAACTCGGTGATGGTGTGCGGGGCGAGCAGCGGCGCCCTGCCGTCCACCTCGCTGATCGCGGCCGCGTACATCCCTGCCACGCCGCGCGCCGTGCCGACGCCGCCGGACGACGCGGGGCCGAGGGCGCGCACGGCACGGGTGTTGGCGAAGGCCACCAGATCGGTGGGCGGCGTCGTGTTCTGGTTGAAGGCGACCGCCGGGACGCTGTCCGGGGCCGCGGCGTCCGCCAGGAGCAGCCGCTGCTCCTCCTCGGTGGGCTCCAGCGGCAGCACCTGCGCGTAGCGCTCCTCCAGCGCCTCGGGCAGGCCGAGGTGGAAGTCGAGCCCGTACGGGGCGCGGATCCGCTCCTCGTACACCTCCTGCAGGGAACGGCCGGTGACCCGGCGCACCACCTCGCCCGTCAGGGCGCCGATGACGAAGGCGTGGTAGCCGTACGCGGTGCCCGGCTCCCAGAACGGCCGGTGACCGGCGAGACGCGCGGCCGAGAGCCGGTCGTCGGCCAGCTCGGCCAAGGTGAAGCCGCCGTCGACGCCGACGGCCCCGGACCGGTGCGCGAGCAGCTCGCGCAGGGTGAGGCGGTCCTTGCCCTCGGCTCCGAACTCCGGCCAGTAGGAGGCCACCGTGCGGTCCAGGTCGAGGACCCCGTCCTGCACGAGGAGCGCCACCACGAGGTGGGCGGCGCCCTTGGTGATGGAGTACAGCCCGGTCAGCGTGTCCGCCGCGGTGCCGGGCCCGCCCCACAGGTCCACCACCCGGTGACCGTCCACGTGCACGACCAGCTGCGCCTCGGGCGCGTGCCGCTGCTCGCCGAGCACCTCGGCGAACGCCTCCCGCACGCCCTCGAACCCCGCCGCCACGGTCCCCCGCACCTGGTCCGCGTCGTGTTCCACGTGTTCCCCCAACAGCTTGATCATGTACTGGACGTGGGGGACAACAGGGCGTTCCTGCGGCTTGTTCCCAGGCCTGGCCGATGAGATCGCGGACCTGGCCGATGAGATCGCGGACCCGCTCGACGCCAGCGGCGCCGACGCAGCGGTGCGCGAGCTGTGGCGAATTGGCCACGGACCGTCACCAAAGCTGGCACAGTACCCCGCACGAAGGGGTCGTGCGCGGAAAACCGAACGTCACCAGACGACCAGAGGGGACGCAGTGGAAACACGGCGAAAGTGGCTCGCCACGGCGGTAGCGGCGGAAGCCGCCGCGGCCTCGGTCACGATCCTCGCTCAGCTGCCCCTGCACGCACTGCTCCTGGCCGGGCCGATGCTGGCCGCCCAACGGCTCTCGGCGCGCACCGCCGCCGCCCTGGGCGCCGCCGCCCTCGCTCTGACACTGCTGGGATCGCCGCCCGCCTCCGCGCACGAGCTGGCCTCCGTGCTGAACATCGCGGCGGTCTCCGCCTGGGCGGTGGTGACGGCGCACTCCCGCGTGCGCGCCGAGCGCGCGCTGGACGACATGACCCGACTTGCCGTCACCGCGCAGGAGGCACTGGCCCCTCCGCTGCCCGACCGCGTCGGTCACGTCGACCTCGCCGTGCACGCCCGCCCCGCCGACGGGCACGCCCGCATCGGCGGCGACGTCCACGACGCCGTGCTCACCGCCGCGGGCCCGCGCCTGCTGCTCGCCGACGTCAAGGGCCACGGCGTCCAGGCGATGCGGGTGGCCGCCGCGGTCCTGGCCGCCTTCCGGCGCACCGCCGCCACCGAACCCGACCCGGTCCGGCTCGCCCACGCCCTCGACGAACACCTCGGCCCCGAACTCGGCCCGGAGGACTTCGTCACCCTGCTGCTCGTCGACTTCCACCCCGGCGAGGCCCACATCGTCAACTGCGGTCACCCGCCGCCCCTGCGCACCGGCCGCCGACTCCAGCTGCTCTCCCCGCCCCGGCCCTCACCCCCGCTGGGCCTGCGCCCCGCCCCCTGTCTGCAACGCGTCCACCTGACCCCGGGGCAGCGCCTGCTCCTGTACACCGACGGCCTGACCGATGCCCGCGACGCCGACCGGGCCCCCTTCCCGCTGGACGCCCCGCAGTGCCAGGCCGCCCTGGCCGCGCCCGCCCCGCACGACGCGCTGCGGAGCCTGACCGATCTGCTGCACCGCCACACCGGCGGCGCCCCCCTCACGGACGACCTCACCCTGCTGCTCGCCCAGCCCGCCCCCGTTCCGGCCGCCCGGGTCCACGACGCGTCGCCGAGGTCGGCCGACCGTTCCTCGACGGCGTGACGGCGGTCGTGTCCTTCGGCCGCCCGCGGAGCGCCGATCCGGGGCCGCGGGCCTAGCGGCCACGGCCTTCCCGCAGCGCGTCGTTGACCAGGCGGAGCGTGGCGGCGGCCTGGGCGTCCTGCTGCGCCTCCTCGGTGGGCAGGGTGAACGTCGCGGACGTCACGGCGCGGGCGCCGTCCTCGGTGACACCGGACTCGGAGACCACGCCGAGGTGGGTGCCGCCGTGGAACCAGATGCCCCCGGCGCCGCCCGCCACCGGCCGCCAGGCGATGCCGAGGCCGTAGCGGACGCCCTTCGCCCGGATCCAGCCGTCGGCCGGGACGGTCCGCTTCATCGCCGCCAACTGCGCCGGACGCAGCAGCCGTCCGCCCATCAGGGCCCGCAGGAAGACACCGTGGTCGCGCGTCGTACTGATGAGGCCGCCGTCCGCGCCGCTGACGGCGGCGAGGGTGGTGTCGGTCAGGCGCTCGCTGCCGGGGAACCGCGTGTACGCCGTCGCCGTCGGCTGCGGGACGTAGGCACCCCCGCCGGGGATCAGCGTGTGCCGGAGGCCGAGCGGCTCGATGACGCGTTCGTGGATCTCCTGCGCCCACGGGCGGCCCGTCACGGCCTCGATGATCAGGCCCGCGACGACGTAGTTGGTGTTGGCGTAGCCCCAGCGCCGCTCGGCCGCAGGGTCGTCGGGGCGCGGCAGCCACCGCGGAGGCTTCGTGAGCGCGGCCGCCAACTGCTCTTGCGGCGTGTGCGTGCGAAACCGCCCCTTGCGGTAGGCCTCCGGTGTGAACTCGCCCTCCGCGACCGCGAGATAGTCGTTGAGGCCGCTGGTCTGACGCAGCAGATTCGCCACGGTGATCCTGGCGCCGTCGTTGCCGTTGCCCCGGATCGCTCCGGGCAGTCGGCGCTCGACCGTGTCGGTCAGCGCGAGCCTGCCCTCGCCGACGAGCTGGAGGACGACCACCGAGGTGAACGTCTTGGTGTCGCTGCCGATGCGGTAGTACGCGTCCCAGGGCACCGGCCGACCGGACCCCAGGTCCGCCACTCCGGCGCGCGCCGTGGTCCGATCGTGTGCGGTCTGCACCTCGGCGATGACCCCGGTGGCCCCGGTCGCCCGGACGGCGTCGACACCGGCCTGGAGAGCGTCGCGCCCGCGAGCGCCGGCCGCCGTGCCGTGCGGAGCTGCCGCGGCCTTCGGGGCCGCGCCCGCGAGCAGGGCCCCGGCGGCCACCGCCATGGTGGCGCGTCGGCTCACCGCCGGTCCGGTCCCGGTCATCGGGTCACCTCGCCGGCGGCGCAGGTCACGTCGGTGGCGGGCAGATCCCCGCCGCGCAGATAGTCGTTGACGGCCCGGTCGGCGCACGGCACGGGGCGGTGCCCCTCGGCGCCGCGCCCGTACACGCCGTGCGCACGGATGTCCGCCGTCACCAGACGTGAACCGGTGAGCTTGCGGTGCAGCGCTACACCACCCTCGTAGGGGACGTTGTTGTCACGGCGTGCCTGGAGCATCAGGACGGGCACGCCGTTGTCGATCCTGGTGCCCGGCTCCCGGGGCTCGGTGCCCCAGAACGCACACGGAGCGATCATGCCGTTGACGTACGGGCCGAAGACCGGCTGGGAGGCGCGGCTGCGCACGCTGTTGCGCCAGTACGTCTCGGGGTCGCCGGGCCAGCCGCCCGCGGGCCAGCCGCCGTCGCCGCACATGAAGATCGCACCGCCCACGAAGCTGTCCGCCAGGTCGGGCGAGGACAGCAGCTCCAGCATGGCGGCCAGCTCAGGCCCCGGCCGGACCTGCTTGCCCGCTGCGGCGTCGACCAGGTCGCGCACGATGGCCGCGAGGGCGGGATCGTTCTCCTGCTGCTGGATGGGCTGCTTCAGGATCAGCCGCAGGACGGGGGCGTTGAGCCGCTGCCCCGCGATCTCGACGGGCCGCCGCTCCGCCCCGTCGAGCAGCCGCTGCACGGTGGCCCGCACCTCGGCGCCGGTGCGGCCGAGCCGGTACGTGCCGTGGTGCCGCGCGGCCCACCCGGCCCATTCGTCCAGGGACTTCTCCAGCGGCTCGCCGGAGCGCCGGAACAGTTCGTACTGCGTGGCCGCCGGATCGGTGGAGGAGTCGATGACCATGCGGTCGGTGCGGCGCGGGAACATCTGGGTGTACACGGCACCCAGGTCGGCGCCGTAGGACACGCCGTAGTACGACAGCTTGCGCTCACCCAGGGCGGCCCGGATCGCGTCCATGTCCCGCGCGACGTTGCGGGTGGAGGCGTGCGGGAGGAGCCCGGTGTTGTCGCCGTGCTCGCGGCAGCGCCGGGCCGTGTCCCGCGCGGACCGCACCGAGTCCTCGAAGTCCTTCCGGGCGGACGTCGTCGGCCCAGGAGGAGTGGGCGGCCCGGCCGGGGCGCAGACCAGCGGGCTGCTCTCGCCCAGGAACCGCGGATCGAAGCCGATCAGGTCGTAGCGGTCCGCCACGTCCTTCAGGGCGGGGCGCAGGGCCAGGGTGTTCGCGAGCCCGGTGCCGCCGGGGCCGCCGGGGTTGGACAGCAGGATGCCGCGCCGCTCGCCCGGAGCCTTGGCCTTGATGCGGGAGATCGCGAGCTGGATCGTACGGCCGTCGGGCCGTGAGTAGTCGAGGGGAACGGTCACCTTCGCGCACTGCGCGCCCGCCTCGTTCAGCTCCTGCTGCCGCGCGGAGCAGGCACCCCAGTCGAGATGCTGATGCCGGTCGGCACGGTCGGCACGGGCGGACGTGGGGGCGGGGGAGGCCGTCGCGGGGACGGCTCCGGCGAGTAGGCCCACCAGGCCGAGGCTGATCGTGACGGCGGGTGCGAGGCGCATGGTGCTCCTTTGGATCAAGCGATGTCGCCCCTGACGCTAGAAGCCCGCGCCCCGCCCCGACATGGGGCTACCCGTAGATCCCTTGCTGAGGGCAGCCCCCAGGCGCGGCGCCGCGCGCACGCGAAGGCCCGTGGTGCGCCCCCGCTCGGGGCGCACCACGGGCCTCCACCCCCGTCAGCGCGTGCCGACGGCCGCCCGCACGGCCCGCCGGGCCATCTGGCAGTCGTCGTGCAGACGCCGAAGGAGCAGGCGCTGCTCCTCGCCGGACGGCACCGCGACCGGATGGGGCGAGCCCGACGGTGCCACCGGTGCGGCGTCGTGCAGGGTGCGCTGCACCGCCGTCTCGCACATCCTGATCTCGCGCGTGAGCACCAGCATCAGATTGACCAGGAACGCGTCGCGCGCCGCCGGGCCCGCCTGCTGGGCGAGCTGGCTGATGTCGCGGCGCGCCACCGGGGCGTCGCCGAGAACCGCCCAGAGCGTCGCCAGGTCGTAGCCGGGCAGGTACCAGCCCGCGTGCTCCCAGTCGACGAGCACGGGACCTGCCGGGGAGAGCAGCACGTTCGACAGGAGCGCGTCGCCGTGGCAGAACTGCCACATGGCCTGCGGCTGCGACGCGTACGCATGCGCTATGCCGTGCAGCAGCTTCTGCAGATCGCCCATGTCCCGGTCGGTGAGCAGCCCCAGCTCGTGGAAGCGCGCGATCCGCCGGGGGTAGTCCAGCGGCTTGCCGAACATGTCGTTCGGCGGACGCCACTGGTTCAGGCGGTGCACGGCGCCCACGGCCGCCCGTACGTCCGCCCGCGGCGGGGCCTCCGCCGGGTGCCGCAGCAGCGCCGCGACCCGGCCCGGCATCCGCTCGATCACCAGGGTGCAGTCGTCCGGGTCGGCCGCGATGAGCCGCGGCGCGCGCACGGGCGGACGATGCCTGACGAACGAGCGGTATGCAGCTATTTCGTGCCTGATCCGCTCGGTCCACAAGGACGAGTGGTCGAGCAGGCACTTGGCGACGGCCGTGCTGCGGCCCGTCGTGCCGACGAGCAGGACGGTACGGCCGCTGCGGCGAAGGACCTGCACCGGGTGGAACTCCGGACAGATGCGGTGCACCGACGCGATGGCCGTGCGCAGCTGGGCGCCTTGGGGGCCGGACAAGTCGAGTCTCCCGCTGAGCGGCCCGTTCGCGGTCGCGGGTGCGCGCCGCGTCCGCCCGGTGCCGAGCGGCGCCGACGCGGCGCGCGCCGGTGCCAGATAGGGGCCGCCGCCCTGGAGCGGGACCTCCGCCGGGCGGGCGGGACCACGGGACGGCGAGTGGGGGCGCAGCGGCCGGGGCGGGGCGGACACGGAGGACGATGCTGCGTACATGGGCGATACAGATCCCTTCGTGTGCCTGCGAGTTGCGGCGCCCTCCCGCCCCGGCCTCCGTGGGTGCACCCTGGGGAATGCCTCGTGGGGACCGGGTCGGGGTGGCGCACTCCTACCTGACACCCCGAGGCCCCTGGCACACCATGTGGCGCACCCTGGCGAACCCTGGCGAATAGTCGCTCAGCAACTGACAGACGGCTACTGTCAACTCAGCCGAGAACCTGGGGGCTTGACGTGAACGGACAACCCAACACCCGCCTGTCGGACCTCTTCGGCCTCGCCGGCTGGTCCAAGGGCGAACTCGCCAGACTGGTGAACCGGCAGGCGGCCGCGATGGGTCATCCGCAGCTGGCCACCGACACCTCGCGGGTGCGGCGCTGGATCGACATGGGAGAGATCCCGCGCGATCCGGTGCCGCGGGTTCTGGCGGTCCTGTTCACCGAGCGTCTCGGCCGTGTCGTGACCATCGAGGACCTCGGTCTGGTCCGGCACGGGCGCGTAGGCAAACAGCGCGCCGACGGGAGCGTCGAGCACCCGGACGGCGTGCCGTGGGCGCCCGAGCGAACCGCCGCGGTCCTCACCGAATTCACGGGAATGGACCTCATGCTCAACCGACGCGGCTTGGTGGGCGCGGGCGCCGCGCTCGCCGCCGGCTCCGCACTCACCAGCGCCATGCACGACTGGCTGCACACCGACCCGACCCTGAAGGCCGACGCCCCCCGTCTCGACGATCCCCTGCACGCCGATCCCGCCGGGTTCGATCGCTATGAGGCCGCCCCCATCGGCTCTCAGGAGATCGAGGAGCTGGAGCGCTCGGTCGAGGTGTTCCGCGCCTGGGACGCCTCCCGCGGCGGGGGGCTCCAGCGCAAGGCCGTGGTGGGCCAGTTGAACGAGGTGGGCGGCATGCTCGCCTACCGGCACCCCGACCACCTCCAGCGACGCCTGTGGGGCGTCGCCGCCAACCTCGCCGTCCTCGCCGGGTGGATGTCCCACGACGTCGGCCTCGAACCCACCGCCCAGAAGTACTTCGTGATCGCCGCGCACGCGGCCCGCGAGGGCGGTGACCGGCCGCGCGCCGGGGAGGCCCTGTCCCGCGCCGCGCGCCAGATGGTGCACCTGGGCAAGCCGGACGACGCCCTCGACCTGATGAAGCTCGCCACGTCCGGCTCGGGCGAGCAGACGCTGCCGCGCACCCAGGCCATGCTGCACACCATCGAGGCCTGGGCGCAGGCGTCCATGGGCAAGGGCCAGGCGATGCGGCGCACCCTCGGCCGGGCCGAGGACCTGTTCGTCTCCGACAAGGGCGATGTGCCGCCGCCGAGCTGGATGCAGATGTTCGACGAGGCGGATCTGCACGGCATGCAGGCGCTCGCCTACCGCACGCTCGCGGACCACGAGCCGTCCGCCGCGCACGTCGCCCAGCGCCACGCCAAGGAGGCCATCGCCCTGCGCGCCAAGGGCCGTGACCGCTCCACGATCTTCGACTACATCTCGCTGGCGTCGGCCTGCTTCATCGCCGACGACCCCGAACAGGCCGACCGGTACGCCCGGCTCGCACTGGTGTCGATGGGCTCGAACTCCTCGCACCGCACGTGGGACCGGCTACGGGAGATGTACCGGCTGACCGCCCAGTACGCGGGCTATCCGAAGATCGAGGACCTGCGCGAGGAGATCAAGCACGCCCTTCCCAAGGCCGCGGGCAGGCCGGGGGGAGGGAAATGGGCGCGGGCGTGAGGAGGGTCGGGTACGACGGTACGAAGTCGGGGCTAGGGCTTCGTAGCACTCGGGGCCCGTGGAGCGCATCGGCTCCGCGCGGCCACCGGTCGTCCGGCGCGGGGCCCCATCCGGGTCCCGCGCGCGGTGGACCGTGAAGGCTACGTGTCGACCTTGGCCACCAGCAGACAGGCGTCGTCCTCACGCGGGGCCACGCCGAACTCCTCGACCGTGACGCGCACACAGTCCTGAGCCGTCCTCGCTTCGGCGAAGCGCGGTGCGAGGGCGAGCAGTCGGCCGGTCGCGGCATCTCGGGAACGCCGCGGCACCAGGCCGTCCGTGTGCAGCAGGAGCAGGTCACCGGGGCGCAGTGTCTCCTCGGCCTGTTCGTACGTCGCGCCGGACGTCGCGCCGAGCAGCACGCCGTCGGGCGGCGATAGGGTGCGCCCCGTCCCGTCGCGGAACAGCAGCGGGGCGGGGTGCCCGGCCTGGGACCAGGTCAGCACGTGCCGCTCGGGGTCGTACAGACAGCAGACGGCGCTGCCGAGCGCGGGCTGCGCCGAGGTGTCGAGGAGCTGGTTGAGCCAGGCCATCAGCTGGCCCGGCTGCGTGCCCGCGACGGCCATGCCGCGCAGCGCGCCGAGCAGCATCGCCATGCCCGACGTCACCGTGACGCCGTGGCCGGTGAGGTCGCCGACGCTCAGCAGCATCCGGCCGTCGGCCAGTTCGAGGGCGTCGTACCAGTCGCCGCCGATGAGGGCGCTCGACGACGACGGCAGATAGTGGGCGGCCAGGTCGAGGCCCGCCGGGCCGCCGTGCGGGAACCGCAGGGAGCCGTGCCACGGCGGCAGTACGGCTTCCTGGAGCTCGACGGCGAGCCGGTGCTCGGTCTGGGCGAGGTGCCGCTGGTGCTGCAGCGTGTCGCGGCTCTCGCTGACCGCGAGCTGGCTGCGGCGCAGCTCGCTGACGTCGCGCAGGACCGCCCACATGGAGGCGGTGGAGCCGTCGGCGGCGAGGACGGGCTCGCCCATCATGTGCACCTGGCGGACGCCGCCGTCGGCGCGCACGACGCGGAACTCGCCGTCGATCGGCTTGCCGTCGACCAGGCAGTCCGTGACCATCGCGGTGAGCAGCGCGTGGTCGTCGGGGTGCACGAGGGAGGGCAGCTCGTCGAGGGAGAGCGGGGGAGCGGCGGGGTCGCGGCCGAGGATCTGGTACAGCTCGCCGGACCAGCTCGCCTCGTCGGTGAGGAGGTTCCACTCGGCGCTGCCGACCCGGCTGAGCAGGGAGCCCGCGGGCGGCTCCGGCCGCGCGGCACCGGCGTGCTGCCGGTGCGTGCGCGGCGGGCCGTCCCGCAGCTGGGCCAAGTGGCCGTGCAGGTCGTTGAGCTGGTGGACCGCGAGGTCGCACAGGGCGCGCTGCCAGCGGCCTGTGGGGTCGCTGTGGTCGGCGGTGGCCTCGCGGCGCACGGCGTCGACCTCGCCGCGGAGCCGGCGCGTCTGCGTGATCAGCGCGTCGACCGCGCCGCGCTCGGGCGGCTGGGCGGTTCGGTCCGCGAAGACGTGGGACGGCATGGGGGCTCCGTAGGCGATGCGATGCGGGCGGGTCGGCTCGCGGGGCCGCGCTGGTGGGGGCGGCGGGCTTCCTGGCTGGCCGCGCTGCTGGCTTCCGTGGTGCTGGCTTCCGTGCTGATGCTGACGTCTGTGCTGATGCTGATGTCCGTGCCGTTTTCCGTGCTGACTTCAGAAACAACTCTTCGACCGGTAACGACTCTGGCACAGCGGACTCAGGCACGTAAGGGATTTGGCAACACCCGATGTGGTGGTGCTGTTGTCATATGCCACCGTCCTTCGGGGAAACGGCGGCCGTCCGCGCCTCGTCCGCGTCGTCGGTGGCTGAGGGTGGTGCGGCACCGCGCGAACGAAGCGTGGCTCGAAGGTGACGGGCCCCCGGCTCGTTCGCCACACCTGGGGCATCCTGCGGGCTTTCGGTGAGGGGCGGCCGTCGGGCGGCGCGCTCAGTACGCTGGTGTCCGAAAAGCGCGGGCGAGGCCCCAACTCTCGTACGGAGGCGGGGTGTTGGGGGGAAGCGCATGGATCTGGCCCATGACGTGATCCGCATACTGCTCACCGGTGAACCCGGGCTCGGCCGGGACGCGGCACGGCCCGAGCACCCGCTCGTCGCGAGCGCGCGGGCGCTGGCCACGGGCGAGCCCCGGCGGGCCCTGCGCCACCTCGCGGGCGTGCGCGAGCCGGGCGCCACCGACGACATGGCCGCCGCGCTGCGCGTGACGGCGCACGCCCTCGACCTGAACTGGTATCCGGGCGGCCAGGGCGCGGTGCTCGCCGACGGCGACGCGGAACGGCTCGCGGCGGGGCCGCCCCGGCAACCCGCCCCCGACGCGGCCCTGCTGGAGTTCTGCGCCGCCCGCTTCCTGCCCCGGCTCCTGTCGGCCCGCGGCATCGTGGAGAACGCCCGGACCGGCGGCGACCACTGGGCCGTCGCGCACGTGCTGCGCGACACGGAGCGGCAGGCGAACGACCTGCCGGGCGCGGACGCCGCGCTGACGCGCTGGGTGCGGGCGCACGTCCACCTCGCGGCCGCCGACGTGGCCCGGCGCGCGGGACGCGACGCCGACGTCCTGGCCGCCCTCGACCGGTGCCGCCACGACGCGCACGGGGACCCCTGGGTGCTCGCCCGGGTCTACCTCCTCCAGGGCGACGCGGCCCTGACCCCGTGCTCCCACCCCGACCTCCTCGGCCTGCGCCTCGGCCCGACGGAAGCGGCCGCACCGGGCACCGCCCCCGTGGACGTCCCCGCCGACCCGGCCATGGCCCGCGCCCACTACGAGGCGGCCGACGCCCTCTACGCGCGCCTGCCCGCCCCGCGCGGCCGCGCCCGCGTCGCCCTGCGCCTGGCCCACCTGGCCCGCACACGCGGCGACGGTCCCGCCCGGGTGCGCGCGGGCGAGCGGGCCGCCGCCCTGGCCGACCGCGCGGGCGCGGGCTCCCTCGCCGCGCTCGCCACCACGCACCGGCTGCTCGACCGGCTCGCCGACGGCTTCGACGCCGACCGCCGCGACCTCGACGAACTCGCGCGCTGGTGCCGCGACGACGGCAGCTCCAGCTATCTGAAGGGCCTGGTCCGGCTCCTGCTCGCGCGGGCCGCCGCCTGGCAGCGCGACGGCCTGACCCTGGCCGCCCTGCGCTGTCTGCGGGCCGCCCGCTTCGTCACCGCCCGGATCACCGCCCCCCTGGAGGCGGACCTCACGGACCGGGCGTACGTCGACCTGGTCGACCGGCTGAACTTCCGGCAGGCCTCGACCGTGCTCCTCGCCGCCGACACCGCGCACGCCACGGCCGCGCTGCGCGCACGGGACGCCGACGAACGCAGCTGGCTGCGCGCCGCCGACCTCGCCCTGGCGCTCGACCGGGCCGTGGAGGCGCTCGCCGACCCCGACCTGAAGGGCATCGCCCAGGCACGGCTCGGCGAGGTGGCGGCCGCGGCCGAACGCCTCGCCGGATCCTGGCCGCCCGCGCGGCAGGCCATCGACATCGTGCGCGAGAGCCTGCGGCGCGCGCCCGCCCAACTGCTGCGCCACCGGGGCCGCCGCGCCCTGGAGGCAGGCTTCCGCGACGAGGCACACGCCGCACTCCGCGCCGCGCTCGATCGCGCCGGGGACGACGCACTGCTGCGCACGGCGCTCCTGTACGAACTCGGCCTGCGCCAACAGGCCCACGCCCTCGCCTCCCGCCTCTTCCGGCGCGGCGGCCTGCACCCCGACCACGCCGTCAGCCTCTTCCTGCGACTCGGCGACCCGCACACCGCGCGCCACGCCCTCGGCGTACTGGACGAGACGTCCTGGAGGGGCGACCCGGACCGCCCTTGGGAGGACCTGGCGCGCCGCGCCGAACTCGCCGAGGCCCTCGGCGACCACACCACCGCCGCCCGGCTCTGCGGGGACGCGGTGACCCGCTTCGAGCAGTGGTCGGACCAGCTCGTACGGGACGTCCTGCGCACCTCGATGACCGACGACGTGAACGTCGCGGCGATGTACCACATCGCGGCCCGCGTGCACCTCTGCATTGCCGACGAAGCCCGGCAGGCCCCGGCCGGCCCGCCCGCCGGGGGCCCGCACGGCACCGTCGACCCCGACGCCGAACGCGCCCTCGCCTTCGAACTCTCCGACCGCTGCCGGGGCATCGCCGTCGACGTGCTGCGCGCTCTCGACGACCTGCCGCCGGGGCCGCCGCTCGACGCCGCTCGCCGCTGGCTGCGCGCCGGTTCGGCCTGGGCGGCCGCCTATGAGGGGCTCGTGGACAGTGTGCGCGGCGACGCCGCGCGCACGCCGTCCTCCGCGCGCCTTCGCGCCACCGTGCTCGCCGCCGAGGACGAGCTGGAAGCCGCCGAGACCCACGTGGCCACCCACGCGCCCGGCCTGCTGCGCGGACGCGCCGACGACGGGCGGCGGATCCGCGGCACCCGTCTGGACGCGGTGCGCGCAGCGCTGCCCGACGACGCGCTGCTCCTGATGTACGAGACGTTCGACGACGACCTGGTCACCTGGGCGGTCGACCGGCACGGCGCCCGTCACACCCGCAGGACCGTGCACCACCGCGACCTCGCCTGCGCCGTACGGCGGTTCCACTCCGCGTGCGCGGGCGGCCACCACGACACCGCGGACGCGGGCGCCCTGGCGCGCCTGCTCCTCGACCCCGTCGCGGACGCCGTGCGCAGCCGTCGCCGCCTGTACGTCGTGCCGCACCGGGCGCTCACCCTCGTGCCGTTCGCCGTCCTGCCCGTCGGCGACGTACCGCTGGGAGAGCGGTGCGTGATCTCCCAGCTGCCCTCGGCGTCCCTCATCACCCGGCCCGGCTGCGACAGGCCACCGGGCCGTGACGCGCCCGCGCTGCTGGTCGGCGACCCCGCGTACGCACCCGGCCGGGGCCTCGCCCGGCTGCCCGGCACGGCCACGGAAGTGCGGGCCATCGCCCGGCTGCTCGGCACCGAACCGCTGCTCGGCGAGGCCGCGACGGCCGCCGCCGTCACCGCCTCCGCACCCGGCCGCGCCGTACTGCACCTGGCCACCCACGGCGTCCTGCACGAACGCGGCCCGCACCGCAGCCACGTCGCGCTCGCCGGACACGACCGGCTGACCGTCGGGGACGTCACCGGGCTCGACCTGACCGCCGACCTCGTCGTGCTCTCCGCCTGCCACACCGGGCGCGGCACCGCCACCGCGGGGGGAGACGTCATCGGCCTGGTCCGCGCCGCCGTCGCGGCGGGCGCCCGGCACGCGGTGGTGTCGCTGTGGCCCGTCGACGACGCCTCCGGAGCCGTCCTCATGACGTACTTCTACGAAGCGCTGCTCGCCCGCCCCGGCACCCCGGTGGCCGACGCCCTCACGAGCGCGCAGCGCCGCCTGCGCGCCCTGGACGCCGACGGGCGCGCAGGCGCGTACGAGCGGCTGCGCGAGGCCACCGGCGGCGGCGCCGCGGCCGAGTGCGCACGCGACGGGCGCCCGCCCACGGCCCTCACCCGGCACACGTCCCCGCTGCCCTACCACTGGGCTCCGTTCATCCACGTCGGCGGTTGACGCCGTGCCGCGGACAAAGGGGTGACCAGGGTGGTCCGTCATGCCATCCTGGCGGCTACGACGCGCGTCACGGGGGGCTGGGATGCGTAAACGGGCACTGCTCATCGGCTGTCGGACCGGGGCGCTGCGCGGCGTGGACGCCGATGTCGCGCTGATGGCCGACACCCTCACCCCCCTCGGCTTCGAGGTGACCCGGGCCACCGGGCCGCGCGCGACGCGGCGGGGAATCATCGACGCCTACCGCGCGCTCATCGACGCCACCGGAGCCGGGGACGCGGCCGTCGTCTACTACTCGGGCCACGGCGGCCAGGCGCGCGACCCCGGCTCCGCACCCGCCCCCGGGCAGCCCGCCCGCATTCAGTACCTGTGCCCCACCGACATCGACGAGCCCGGCCCGCACGGCGCGTTCCGAGGCCTGTTCGCCGACGAGCTGAGCGCGCTCCAGGACGACCTGAGCGCCCGCACCGAGAACGTCACGACCGTCATCGACAGCTGCCACTCCGCCCGCATGGCCCGCACCGCCCGACAGGTGCCCAAGGCCCGCACGGAGGGCCGCGACTGGGCGACGGTCCACGCGGCCTGGCGGGCGGCGGTGCGGGCCGCTCCGCCCCGCTCGGGCTGCACCGCCGCCGAGTCGAACCCGTCCGTCGTCCGCCTAGTGGCCTGCGAACCCGACGCCAGTGCCTACGAAGTCCAGCTCCCCGGCTTCGACGGCCCGCGCGGCCTGCTCACCGCGAGCCTCGCCCGGCTCCTGCGCGCCCCCGGCGCCTCCCGGCTGACCTGGCGCACCCTCCTGGGCCTGCTGCGGCCCGCCGTCCTCGACGTCGTGCCCTTCCAGCGGCCGGAAGTCGAAGGGCCCGCCGACCGGATCCTGTTCGAGACCACGGAGCAGCGGGCCACTGGCGTGCTGCCGGTGGCGGCCGACCGGGACGGGGCCCGTCTGGACGGCGCGGAGCTGTTCGGCATCGCCGTGGGCGACCAGTACGCGCTGGTGCCCCCGGGCGGCGACCCGGAGCGGCCCCTCGCCCTCGCCGTCGTCGACCGCGCCGAGGCCGGGACCGCCCGACTGCGCCTCCAGGGCGAAGCCGCACCCGGCCCGCACCAGATCCCGCCGGGCACCGAGGCACACCCCCGCCACGTCTCCCTGGGCCGCCGCCCCGTCCTCCTGCGACCCGCCGAGCACCCCGACCGCGCCCACGTGGCCGCGCGCCTTCGCGCCTGTGCCCATCTGCGGATCGCCCGGAGCGACGAACCCGCCCTGGCGGCCCTCACCTTGACCTCCGACGGGCTGCGCCTGGCCGACTCCGACGGCGAACCGCTGAGCGCCGGCGCGACCCCGGCCACCGACGCCGGGCTCGACTCCCTCACCCAGGACCTGCGTCAGCTCGCGCGGGCCGCCCACGTCCGGGCCCTGGCCTCCGGCACGGGCCCGGCCGCGCTCCCCGACGACGTCGCCTTCCACTACGCGCTGCTGTGCGCCGACGGCACGCAACTGCCCCTGGACCGCAGCGGCGCACACGTCTTCCACGGCGACGAGATCGTCGTCAGCATCCACAACAGGGCCGCCGAACGCCGCCACGTGTCCGTGTTCGACGTCGGTCTGCGCGGCGCCGTCACCCAGCTCACCACCACCGAGCCCGCCGGCGTCGGCCTCGACCCGGACGCCCACTACGAACTGTTCCGGCTCCCCGGCAGCCACCGGCTCGCGGGCATCGAGCTGTACTGGCCCGACGGCCTGCCCCGCGGCGCGCCGCGGCCCGAGACCCTCGTCGCCGTCGTCACCGACCGGCCGCAGGACCTGACGCGGCTCGCACAGCGCGGCATCGCCCGGCGCGGGCCCGGCGGTTCGGCCCTCCAGCGGCTGGTCGACGACGTCCTGACCGGCGTGCGCGACGCCCGGGTGCCGCAGACCGCGGAGCCACCGGTGCGCTACCGCGTCACGCGTTGCGACGTCCTCCTCCACCACGGGCGCCGCACCGGCCCGTCCGACCACGCCCCGCACGCCGGGAGGTAACCGTGCCCTACCAGCAGCGCATCGACCGGCGGCGGCCCGGCTGCTTCCTCTTCCTCGTCGACCAGTCCGGCACCATGCAGCAGGCCATCGGCGGCAGCGCACAGGTGCGCAAGGGCCAGGCCCTCAGCGACACCGTCAACGACGTGCTGTACGCCGTGCTCATCGAGTGCACCAAGGACGTGCGCGAGGAGGAGCCCCGGCACTACTTCGACGTCGGCGTCATCGGCTACGGCGGGCCCGGCACGGTCGCCCCCGTCGTCGGCGCCGCAGGCCGCGAGCCGCTCGTGCCGAGCGCCCATCTGCCGCGCTACGCGCGCGTGGAGACCCGCGAGAAGCTCCTCCCGGACAGTGAGGGCCGCTACCGCCAGGTCAGCCGCCGCAGCATGGTGTGGCTCGACCCCGTCTGGTACGGCTCGACACCGATGTGCGCGGCGCTCCAGTACGCGCACAAGGTGCTCAAGCGCTGGGCGGCCCGGCACCGCGACTCCTTCCCGCCCATCGTGCTGCACGTCACCGACGGCATGGCCACCGACGGCGACCCGCGCCGGGCCGCGGCCCGGCTGCGCAGGCTGCGTACCGCCGACGGGCGCCTCCTGCTGTTCAACCTGCACCTGTCGGCGCGCGGCGAGCATGCCGTGTACTTCCCCTCCGCCCCCGTCGGCGGCACGGACCCGGCCACCGAGCTGCTGTACGAGATGTCCAGCGAACTGCCCGCGGGCCTGGTGGAGGAGGCGGGCTACGCCGACCGCATCGCCCCCGGCGCCCGCGGCTTCGTGTACAACGCGGACGTGCCGGAGCTGGTCGACTTCATGCGGATCGGCACCGCCACCACCGGCCGGGTGCGCGCCGGGTGACCGGTACCGGGCCGTCGCTCGCGCTCGTCGGCGGCGAGGTGCTCGCCGTGCCCAAGTCGGCCGCGGAACCGAGCGAGGACGCCGCGGCGCTCGACCCGGCGCGCGGGCGCATCGCGGTCTCCGACGGCGCGACCCGCGCCCTCGCCTCCGGCCCCTGGGCGCACTGCCTCGTCCGCCGGTTCGTGGCACGGCCCCCCGAAGGCTTCGACGGCGCCGCGCTCGGCGACTGGGTCCGCGCGGCCGCCGCGGAGTGGTCGCGGTGCGTACGCCTGTCCCCGCAGGCGCCGCCGTACCTCTGGGACGCCGTCGAGCGCGGCAGTTACGCCACCCTCCTGGGATTCGTGGCCGACCCCGCGCCGCCCGGCGCGGACACCCTGCGGTGGCTGGCCGTGGCCGTCGGCGACACCTGCCTGGTGACCCTGCGCGGTGCCGCGCCGACCCTGTCGTTCCCGCTCCACCACCCCGAGCAGTTCACCTCGGCCCCGGCCCTGCTGCCGACGTCCCCCACGGCGCTGCCGGACGCGGTGAGCGCCGCACACGTCATCGCCGGAGCGAGCCGCGCGGGCGACGACCTCCTCGTGATGACGGACGCCCTCGCCCGCTGGGCCCTGACCCGGGCCGCCCACAGCCCGGACGTATGGCACTTCCTGCGACAGTGCGACGCGAGCACGTTCGCCACGAAGGTACGCGCGCTGTGGCGACGGGGCGAACTGGAGGAGGACGACGTGACGTTGGTGCGGTGCCGCGTCGACCTGGAGTGACACGGGGTCGGACGCCCCTGGGCGAAGGGCCGGGCGGTCACCGGTGCAGGGCGGCCACCAGGTCCTCCGGGGTGCCCGCCTGACCGGGGGCGCGCTTGCAGTCCGTGGCCAGACGGTCGGCGAGTACCGAGACGCGCGGGTCGGGGGAGCGGGCGAGACGGTCCCACAGGGGCGTGCCGCGCGGGCGCGCGAAGTCGGCGGCACGGAAGATCAGGTTCTCCTGGGTGTGCAGCTTCCACAGGCCCGGGTCCGCGGCCACGGCCAGCGTCGACAGGAAGATGACGGAGGCAGGGAAGGCGTCCAGGCGGACCCCGTGCGGCGCGCCGTCCTCCTTGGGGTGGCGGTAGTCGGGGTGACCGGCGTCGGCGCGCGGCCAGTCCTGGCCGCTGGGCACCCACACCCCGTCCAGGTCGACGAGCTGGAGCCGCAGTTCGTCGTCCACCAGGACGTTGCCGTGCTGGAGGTCACCGTGGCCGAGGCCTGCGCGGGCCAGCTGGCGCAGCGCCACGCGCCAGTTCGCGGCCAGGTGCCGCAGGGCGCGCGGCTCGCTCAGGCGCCGCGAAAGCGCGAGGTCGAAGGTGTCTCCCGGAACCCACGGCATCAGGACCACCGGCCACCACGCGCCGCCCACCTGGATGCCCTGCTCCAGCCAGGTCGCGGGGGTCAGGGCGGGGCAGGCGCGGCCCCGCAGATAGCGGCGCAGCGCGTCGTAGCGCAGGGCACCGGCGGCGGCCGCCCGCGTCATGCAGCGCACGGCGCACGCGCCGCGCGGCCCGAGCAGCCGGAACACCACCGCGCTCCGCCCGGAGCTGGTGCGCGGCATGCCGAGCCGGTTGAGGTCGAGGACGCCCCCGGCGAGATCCGGCTCGGCGAACGCCGTGGCCGGGTCCTGCACCGCCTGTGCGTACTCCGTCTTCGTCGGCCAGCGTGCCGGGCGGCCCGGCGTGCCGCTCATGCCGGGTCCCCCTCGGGCCCGCCGGGACGCCTCATGCCCGGTACACCACCCGGCCGGGCAGTTCCCGGCCCTCGACGCTGGCCCACAGCCGCAGCCCGGCGAGCACCTGGCCCTTGCGCCCGCCCGCGTCCAGGGGGATGTCGTTGCCCCCGGTACGGCGGCGGGCCTCGCGATAGGTCGGGGCGAGGACCTGCACGGCGACGTCGCCGCCGTTGTCCCGCACCCGGCGCCGCAGTTCGAGCACCATCCGCTGGGACGCCTCGGCGACCCGCGCCCACCAGCTGCCGGGTGCGGCGGGGGGCAGGTGCAGGACCGAGCACAGCGCCTCGTCCACCGCGAGGGCGGCCCGCAGCTCCTCCGGCGAGCCCGGCGTCTGCCGGGCCAGCCGTCCGAGCCGCTGGGCCAGCTCCTGGCGGTAGGTCGCACGTGCCTCGGCGTCGCACAGGGGGATCACGCCCCGATGTGCGACGCTCTCCAGACAGTGGTGCAACTGGCCGTCCCGCGCGGCGAGTTCGGCCACCCAGCCGGACAGGACGACACAGAGGGCGAGCGGCGACCGGTCCCCGGAGGCCGGGAGCACGCCGTGGACGCCGCCCGCGGCGGTCACCGCCCAGTCCGCCAGGGGCCCGGCCGCGCCGAGGCGCACGCCGGTGACTCCGGCACGCGGCAGCGGCGGCAGGACCACCTCGACGCCGTCGAGCGCCCGCCACTCGTCCCACCGCTCCTCGGGCGCGGTCCGTGCCGCCACCGCGAGGTCCGCCGCCCGCGCGCGCCACCGCGTCGCGTACGCGCTCGGCAGGCGCAGCAGCGTCAACTGGAACCAGCTCCACAGCGCGGCCGTGTCGTCGGCCTCGGGCACGGCCAGCGGGCCGAGGAAGGTGGCGCACTCCTGGCTCCGCGTCAACTCCGCGGCCAGCGCGGCCAGCTCGGCGTCGGCGTGAGGGGAGGGCCGCACGGACGGCTTCGCCGGCACGGGCTCCTGGGGCTCCAGAGGATCCGGGGGCACCGGGGCGACCGGCTCCCGCGTGACCGGTACGGGGGTGCCCATCGGCGGGGTGCTCTCGTCGGCGGAAGAGTCGGCCGTGGAACCGGCGGCCGCGGAATCGGCCGCCATGGCTCCGGCCGCCATGGCTCTGGTCGACATGTCTCCGGTCGTCACGGCTCCGGTCGTCACGGATCCCTCGGCCTCGGTGGTGCCCGGGAGCGTGCCGGGCTCACCCTCCGGCGGCGAACCCTCCGGTGCGAGGACCGCCGCCACCTCCGCGAGCGCGGCCCGGCACTCCGCCGCGCCCGCGTCGTCGGGCAGCGCATCCAGGGCCACGCCGAGGGCGGCCCGCACGCCCGCCAGGTGGGCGCGTGCCAGCGCCGCGAGGTGCGAATCCGGCAGTCGGCTGAGCCTGCGCAGCGCGTCCACAGCGATCAGTGCCCCCCGTTGAACGGATCGCGCTCGGCGATGTACGAGGCCTTCGTGTCGCTCATGTCCACTCGGAACACCGAACCCGGCGCGCCCCACATCCCGGCGAGCGAGGCGGCCCTCCAGTACGGGACCGGCTCCCGGTGCACCCGCAGCAGCCCCTGCTCGTCGAGCGTCGCCACGTACGTCACTCCCTGCTCGGCCTCCATGCCTTCGGCGCCGTACGCCGACTCCGTGCCGCTCCGCTCGGGCACGGACACGACGCCGAGCAGGTCCCACTTCCGCTCGGGCTCTCCGGGATAGCGCAGATAGAACGACCAGCCGTCGTACGGCGGCGGCCCGATCGGCCCGCTCGTCATGCCCCGCACCGCCCGCGTGTCCGGCCCCGCGCCCCGCACCCGGAACACCTCGTCGAAGCGCGGAGCCTCGGCCTGCGCCGCCGCGGGGCGGCGTGGGTCCTGGAGCAGGCTGAAGACGACCACGCCCTTGTCCGGCCGGTCCCCGGCCACCCGGTTGTCGGCGACGATCTCGATCGGCACCCACTGGCCGCCGGGGCCGCCGCCGAGGTCGACCTGGACCGGGGCCGGGCCTTCCACCTCGTACTGCGGCGCGCCGCGCGCGAGGTGCACGGCCAGGTCGAGATCGGCGTTCACCTCCACCTGGAACTTCGCCTCGCGGGTCCACTCCGCCATGTTCAGCGTGAAGCCGGGCTCCTCCAGGCGGACCCAGGCGTCCGGGTCGAAGGCGCCCCACTCCTTCCAGCCGGTGCCGATGTTGCGGTGGATGCGCAGACTCGCGGGCAGGCTCTGCCACTTGCTGCGCACCGCCCAGGTGCCGCCGGGTCCGATGGGACTGAGCCGCGCGCCGACCCTCAGCAGCGCGTGCGTGGGGTCGTTGGCCGCCAGCTGGTACGTCGGGCCGAAGTCGCACGGCAGGTAGTAGCTGAGGTTGTCCACCTCGATGCGCAGCACGTAGCGGCCGCGGCCGAGGACGCCCTGGGCGTTGCGCACGGTGTGCGCGAACCGGCGGACGTGGTGGCCCCAGCAGGCCCCGATGGACGTCGCCTTCTTGCCGTACTCCTCCTCCACGGCGACGCCCGCGGGGTTCCACCGCACCTCGCTCTCCTGCCGCAGCCTGCGCTCCAAGGTGTGGCGCACCAGCGGCATCCGGCTGCTCTTGCCGGTGAGGAAGATCCGGTCGAGCTCGCTGGCCGTCACGATGTTCTTCGTGAGGGCGACCACGAGATCCATGATCTCCTTGAGGTCCGGCGCGAGGAGCCCCGCGAACGTCGCGGCATCGAGCACCGGCGTCCACGCGCCGCCTGCCCCGGCGTGCTCGCCCGCCGCCCCGAGCCGCCCCAGGAGCACCTCCAGCGTCTCCGGCAGCGGCTGGTACGCGGCCTCGCCCGCGCCGAGCCGGAACTTGGCGTCCTCGGCCAGCTCCCACAGCAGCCAGAACGTCTGCTCCGCGTCCTCCCGGTCCGCCGCCACCACGGTGTCGGCGCTCCACCGCGTGGGCACCACGCGGTCCACCAGGTCCGCCGGATACCCCTCGATCTCGGGGTCGCGGTCGAGCAGGGTGCGCGGCACATAGCGGCCGTCGACGGCGTACGGGGCCTTGAGCGAGCCCACGACGTGCTCGAACCGCTCCGCCTCGCCGGTGAGCAGATGGTCGGCGAAGGCCGCCTTGTACCAGCGGAAGAGGCGCAGCGTCATGAGGTCGCCGCCCAGCTGGAGGTGGCCGGTGGACCCGAGCAGCGTGGGCGTGAGGACGTACAGACGGCCGGTGAACCGGGGATCCTGACCCGGCACCGGGTCGGGCGTCGCGTCCTTGAGCCGCAGATTGATCAGGGCCAGGTCAGTGGTGCCGCCGCCGATGTCGATGACCAGGACGTTCTGCTGCCAGGCCGGGGACGGGCCGGGCAGCGGGCGGCAGCGCGCCCGGAACGCCTCGACACCGGCCACGAAGTCGCCGCCGAAGTCCCGCATGATGAAGAAGAGCGCGGCCGCCACCGCCTCGTCGAACTGGGTGTCCACCAGCGTCACGCCGAGCCCGTCGCCCGCGCCGTCGGCCCCCGCGCCGACCAGCTCCCGCAGCCTGCGGCGCACCCCGGGCGGCGCCACCGTCGGATACGTCATCACGACGTGGTCCAGCCTGCCCTGGTGGAACTCCTTGGGGTTGGCGGCGAGGTAGTCGTCCGTCTGGTCGAGCAGATAGCGCAGCCCTTCACGGATCAGGTCGTCGGCCGTGAAGCGCTCGAGGCCCGGCATCTCGTGATCGCGTCCCAGATACTGCTTGACGCCCCGGTACGACTGGGCCCCGCCCATGGGCAGTCCGCCCACCGGGATCCGCTCCTGGCCCATCCGCACCCGCAGCTCCGGGTTCGTGGCGACGACCTCGATGCGGCTGGCCAGCTCCGTGCCGCCCAACTGGTCGAGGTCGACGGGGAACAGCCTGAGCACGTCCAGCGGCAACTCGTCGAAGGCCCGGTGGTAGCACTGGTGCAGCAGGGGCGTCGCCGCCCGGCGCAGCCGCTCGTCCCGGGACGCGATCCGCAGTTCGAGCGCGGTGTACAGCGCGTGCACCCAGCCGTCTCCGCCGTACCCGCTCTCCAAGGCGTTCGCGAGCGCCTGCCCGCCGCCCGCCTCGGCCCGTGGAGCGTCGCCTTCCGTGAGGTACTGCCGCGCGACGTCGGTGAGCAGTTCGCGCCACTGCGCCCGCTCCCCGGCGCACGCGTCCGGATCGGCGAGCAGCTTCATCAGCTCCTTGCGCAGACGCCCCTCCTGGTACCGCGACATGGCGCGCACGTCGAGCTGGCGCATGTCGTGGACGGTGACCGTGGAGTTCGTCGTGCCGAAGTCCACCGCCGCGAAGCCGAAGTGACGCACGGCGCCCTCCGGCACCCGGCGTGCTCCCGGGCCGCCGGGCGCGGCACCGGTGGGCTCGGCGGCCCCGGGGGGCCGGGGCGCGGGGTCGGCGGGCGCGGCGTGGGACGCGCTGGGCGCGGCGAAGGCGTCGCCGCGCCGGGCGGGCTCACTGGCCGCAGACCTGGACCACAGCTCGGCGTCGTACCACTGTCCGGAGCTGGAGCCGGAGCTCTGTGCCGAAGCGGCCTGGGAGGCCGGGGGGACCGGCGGGACGGGTGGCACGGGTGGGGCCATGGCCATGTCCAGACGCAGGATGGTGGAGACCTCGGTCGTGGCGTGGATGGTGCCCACGGGACGCCCGGTGACCGGATTGATCTCGTGATGCGTGAAGCGGACGACCAGCGGCAGCGCGGTCCGCTCAAGACGCTCGGCCAGCGCCACGGCACCGCGCGCCCGCACGGTCACCGGCGCCCTGACGACCTGGCCCTCCACGGAGCGGAACGCGCCGTCGAGCGCGGTCCTTTCGAGCACGGGAAGGCCGGGGTCCGTGTGCAGCACCTCGGCCTTGCTGACGACGACACCCCCGCCGGTCGGCCGCAGCTCCACATCGGGCAGCTGGACGGCCGACAGCGGGCCGAGCAGGGTGAATCCGCCGCCGCGGGCGTCCGCCACGCACGACGGCCCCGAGGCTACGAAACGGGCATGCAGTCCCATGGCGTCTCCGTGGGTCAGGACTTGCGCAGGGCGGTGGGCTGCTGGGCGGGGCCCTTGACGGTGGACGTCCGCCCGCCGCGGGCCGCGCCGGGGCGCGCGGACGGCCGGGGCAGGGGCATCGCTTCCAGGCGCGCGGCCAGGTCCAGTGGGGCGCCGCCCTGGGCCGCGCCGTCGCCGCGCAGGCCGGACAGGAGCAGCTCGGGCGTGTCGGTGGCGTTCACATAGCGCTCGCCCTGTGCCAGGGCCTTGCCCGCCTGCCGCGCGAACTCCGCCTGGTGGGCAGCCAGATGCCCGTGCACCAGATCCACGAGGGCGGCGACCAGCTCGCGCCGCATCCGGACCACATGCGCGACATGGCGCTCCAGCGGGTCACGGTCCTCGGGCTGGTCCGGATGCCAGGGGAAACAGCGGTCGAGCCGCAGCGGGAAGCCGGCGTCCACGTCCACCGGATCCGGCTGCGGGGGCACCGTCTGCCGCAGCTCCGCGCGGTACCACTCCGGGTTGGTCGTGGCGATCAGCGCGCCGAGCCGGTCCCGGCGCGGCGGGGGCAGCTTGCCGCGCCGCTGCTCCTCCGCGGTGATCTCGATCCAGTCGCGGCGCAGGTCCTCGAGGGAGTCGGCGTGGTCGTCGAGCCGCGCCTCGTACGCGGCCCGGATCCGGTCGTGAACGAGGGCAAGCAGCGCCTCGTGCGACGCCCGGAACGCCACCAGGAGCTCCTCGGGGCCGCTCGGAATGCCCGGCGCCGGATCGCTCTCCGCGGCGGCGGGCTCCTGCGTGAAGAGGCCGAGGAGCGCCAGTTCGTCCTGCACGTGCTGGGCGAAGTCCGCGTCGCCCTCGGTGGCGTGCGGCGCCACGACCAGGTGCCGCTCCCGGTCCACCGCCGCGAACAGCTCCTTCCACTGCGGCCATGCGGCGACCGCCACGGCGGCCTCGTCGACCAAGTGCCGGCGCAGCGCGTCGTCGCCGCGCGCCCCGTCCGTGGCCCGCTCCAGGACGAGCACCTCGCGCAGCGCGGCCAGCGCCTGCCGTGTGGAGTGCAGGGTCCGCTGGATCTCCTGGTACGCGGGCGGGTACTCCGTCTCCGGGTGCGCCGAGCGCTCCGCGGTGATCAGCGCGAGCCGGGCCCGTTCCACCGCTCCGGCCCGACGGCGCACCGCGCTGCTCTTGAGGGTGCCACCGTGCTCCCTGGCGTGCGCGGTGAGTTCACCGCGCAGCAGCCGCAGCCCGCCGTCGTGGGCGTACTCCCGCAGCGCCCGGATCAGCCCGCTGCCCGGTGCGTCCGCTTCGAGCCGGTCGGCGACGCGCGCCCACAGGCCGGTCAGCACCGGTTGGCCGGTGTCGCTGCCCGCCTCGCGCACGCGGGCGCGCGTCCCGTCCGCCCCCTCGCCGCCGAGGACGCCGGAGGCGCGCAGCGCGGCGAGACCCACCATGGGCGAAACCAGGATGAGCTGCTTGTGCTGCCCGGCGGGCAGCAGTGACTGCGAGGCCTCGACGATGTCGTCGAGCACCCCGGTGTCCTTCTGGCCGAGCAGCCGCCGCTCCGTCAGGCGCTCGGGCGCGCCCAGGAGCGCGGCCTCGAGGCCGGCCGCGTCGTCGACCGGCAGCTGGTCGAAGCGGCCGCCCGCGACCAGGATGCTCTCGCGCAGCTCCTCGTCCGACCTGCGCTCGCGCCCGTCCGCCGTGGGTTCGCGCAGCATGTCGAAGAAGTCCTGCTCACTGGCCACGGGTCCGCGCTGGGCGTTCATCAGGACCAGCACGGTGTGGATGTCACGCAGCTCGCGCCGGCTCAGGAACCGGTCCCGCACACCCGACTTGGGGCTGTTCAGACCGGGAAAGTCCATCAGCGTGAGCGCGCCCACGTCCCCCAGGTCCCACACGGTCCGCGGCACCCGCACCCGCAGCTCGACCTTCCTGATCAGCGGTACGCACGCGGCGAGCACGTCGTCCGGGATCCGGCTGCCCGGCGCCGCCGTGCCGCGCCGGTCCCAGCCGCCGTCCCGTTCCCGCGGCACGCTGGGCAGCGACATGGCCTGCTTGGCCTGCGCGTCGGACAGGTCGTAGCGCCGCCCGAGCAGCGGCGCGCCCTCTTCGTACGCGCCGTGCAGCAGCAGGGTCTCCTCGGCGACGGCACTCATCTTGGAGCCCTGCGCGGAAAGGCCGTACCGGCGGCACCAGTCGACCAGCGGCTGCCACCCCTCGGGCCCCGGCCGCGCCGCACCCAGCTCGTCCAGCTCCCGCTCGCCAAGCCCCTCCAGGCCCGCCAACTCCTTCAGCCTGCCGTGCAGATGCGCCATCAGCTCGGCGGTCTCGGGCGCCGTGCAGTAGACGACCGCGCGCTCCTGCAACGACGGCCCCGGCTCCCCGTCGCTCGACTGGTCTATGCGGATGGCCGTCACGTTCCCCGTGGTCGGCACGTGGCTCACCGACAGCAGACCCGGCATCCCCAGCAGCGCCTCGATCAGCAGCGACTTGCCCGCGCTGAACTCGCCGACCACACCGATCGACAGCGGATCACGCGCCTCCCCCAGGAGATGGGCGACCCCCGACCGGAACTCCGCCCGCCGGGACGCGAGCGCGTCCTCGTCCGGATCGTGCGCCGGAGCGCGCTCCAGGGCTTCGAGCATGCCGACCGCCCACTGGGCGTACATGTCCGTACTGGCGCCCATGACAGCGGACCTCCCCCCTGCGCCGTCCCCGCGCAGGGTGCCACCGGCCCTCGGGACCGTGACGAACCGCCGCAGTCGGCGCTCAGGGCAATGTCCCGCGAAACGCCCCCGTTGGGCAACAGGATGTGCCAATTTCCCTGAATTCGCGCGGAGTTGTACTCGGTACGACCTGCGCCTGGCACCCTCGGGATATGGCCACGCCGCGCCAGGGACATCAGGGGGACCCCTACGCGCGGGACCCGGGGGAGTTCCAGATCCCGTACTCCTGGGTCCCCGAGCCCGACCTGCCCACCGGACGACACGTGGACGGGCCGGGCCCCGGCCGCCCCACCGCCCCGCGCCGCCGCCGGGTACGACGCGGCGCCCTCGTGCTCGTGGCCGTGCTCGCCCTGGGCACCTCGGCGGCGGCCGCCCTCAGCCAGGAGACCCTTCCGAACGACTGGCTGCCCGCCTGGGGCGTAGGCCCCTTCCCCGACCGCTCACGCACACCGCACACCTCCACGGACACGCACACGACCACGGCGGCGGCAGGAGGCGAGGACTCTCCTTCGGCCACGGACACAGCCACAACCACAGCCACGGACGCTGCCACGGCCACCGACACCGATCCGGGCACAGACACCCCCTCCGGTACGCCCGTCAGCTGGGCCGACCTCGACGTGGGTGACTGCGTGGCCGCACGCGAGGCCCGCACCACAGCGCTGCGCGTCGACTGCGACGACGCCCACCACTTCGAGCTCTTCGCCACCGCCCCGCGCTATCGAGCCACCACCTACCCCGGGGACGCCGTCGCCCAGGCGCACGCCCGACAACAGTGCGCACAGCGCTTCACCGCCTTCACCGACGCCTACCTCGGCACCGACGACCTGAACTGGACCGCGGGCACCGTCGGCCGCTCCTCCTGGAGCGTGGGCCGCCGCCCCGTCTTCTGCTACCTCATGGACCGCTCGAAGAGCGCGCTGTACGGCTCAGCCCTGTCGGACGCCCCCGGTTTCACCGCCTCCGACTGACCAGCACTCCACGGTCGCGCCGTCGGACGTGGGACCTGTGCGGCTCATCAGGCCCGCAGATAGCGGATCACCGCGAGCACCCGTCGGTTGTGGTCGTGCGACACGGGCAGCCCCAGTTTGTCGAAGACCGCCGCCACATGCTTCTCCACCGTGCCCGCCGACACCACGAGGGCCTGTGCGATCGCCGCGTTCGAACGGCCCTCCGCCATCAGCTTCAGCACCTCCCGCTCCCGCTCGGTCAACGGCGCCAGCTCCGCCGCGCGGTGGCTCGCGCCCGCGAGCTGGGTGACGACCTCGGGATCGAGCGCGGTGCCGCCCGCCGCCACCCGCTCCAGCGCGTCCGCGAACTCCGCGATGTTGGCGACCCGGTCCTTCAGCAGATAGCCCACCCCTGCCGAGCCGCCCGCGAGCAGCCGCGTGGCGTACTTCGTCTCCACGTACTGCGAGAACAGCAGCACTCCCGTGCCCGGGTGCGTACGGCGGATGTCGATGGCGGCCCGTAGGCCCTCGTCCGTATGGGACGGCGGCATCCGGATGTCGACGACGGTGACGTCGGGTCGGTGCTCGGCCACCGCCACGCGCAGTGCGTCCGCGTCACCGACGGCTGCACACACCTCATGCCCCCGCTCCACAAGCATCTGGGCCAGCAATTCCCGCAGTACAGCGGCATCCTCGGCGATCACGACACGCATGGTGGAATGCTCTCACGCGTGCATCGGCAGCTCGACGACCGCTGTCGTCGGTCCACCCTCGGGGCTGTGGACCACCAGTCGGCCGTCGACCGGGCGCACCCGCTGGACGAGACCGGTCAGGCCGCTGCCCGCGCCGACGGCCGCACCGCCCCGGCCGTCGTCCACGACCTGGAGCCGCAGCATCCCGTCGTGGCACTCGTCCACCGTGAGGATCACCTGCGTCGCGCCGCTGTGCTTGATCACATTGGTGAGCAGCTCGGCCGCGCAGAAGTACGCGATGGTCTCGATCGCCGGGGTGGGGCGCCGGGGCACATCAGCGGTCAGCTCGACCGGGATGCTGCTGCGGGCGGCGAGCGTGGCGAGGGCGTCCGGCAGACCGTCGTCGAGCACCGGCGGGTGCAGGCCCCGGGCGAGGTCGCGCAGTTCGGTGAGTGCCTCGGTCGCGTTCCGATGGGCACCGTCGACGAGTTGTCGCACACGGGTCAGGTCGATGGGGTCGTCGGAGGGATCGGCCCGGTCGTCACTGTCCGCCGTGCCGAGCCGCTCCTTGATCATGTCCAGGCTCATGGCGACCGCGACGAGCCGGACCTGCGCTCCATCGTGCAGATCGCGCTCCACGCGGCGCAGCAGCGCCACCGAGTCGTCGACCGCCAGGGCGCGGGTCTCCTCCAGGTCACGCACCCTGTCGGCGAGCTGACTCGGGCCGAGCAGGGCACGCAGCAGCCAGCGGTCGGCCGATACCACAAGCCGTGTCGGCCACGGTGCGAGCAGCAGCAGCGCCACACCCAGCGCAAGGGCCCCGAACGTCCCGGCGAAGGTGTCCACTTCGAGGTCACCGGCCGGAATCGGCGTGAGGACGGGCATGCCGTCCGTGTCACCGGGGCTCGGCTGCTGCCCGAAGACCGCCCACCGCAGCGGCGCCGTGACATTGACCAGACCGGTCAGCCACCACAGCACCGCATACATCCCGAGTGCGCTCACCGGCAGCTTCACCAGGACGTAGGACACGGCTCGCCAGCCCACGCCGTCCCGCAGCCCCGCGTCGAGCCGTCCGAAGAGCCCCGTGCCCGCGGAGGGCGGCTCCAGGGCCGGCAACCGCTCGCCGAGGAGCCCCGCTGCCATGCGCCGGTGCACCGAGCCGAGGGCCCGCGCCAGTCGCACCCCAGCGACCAGGATCAGGACACCGACGACCGCGCCGAGCAGCGACACCGCCAGGCCCGCGCCCAGGGCGAGCAATACGGCCAGGACGACGCCGCCCACAAGCCCGAGCGGAAGGGCGAGCAGGCAGTAGGCCGTCTCTCTCCAGGCGCGCCGTGTCAGGGGCGCTCGCAGCATCACGCGGAGGAAGGAGCGCCCGGAGGCAGTGGGGGAGTGCGAGCGCGAGGGAGCCTCGCTGGTGTCGTGCATAGTGATCATTTTCCTGTCAGGCGTCGCGTCGGGCCAGCAGCCGTGCGCCCACGCCGAGGACAACGGCGGTGTACAGGCACAGGACGGCGAATCCGGTCCATGGAGCGAGCATGTCGGAGACCGGCTTGGTGACCGCGAGGGAGTTACCAGCGATCATGGTAGGGAAGTACTTGGCGACGGTGGGACCCGATATGCCGCCGATGAGCGCGGGCAGGACGAAAGTGACGCCGACGAGCGAGGCGATGGCGCTCGCCGTGTGCCGGATGATCGCGCCGATCCCCAGGCCCATCAGGCCGATCATCCCCAGATAGGCGCCGGACATCAGCACGGCCCGCAGCACTCCCGCGTCCCCGAGGTCCGGCCTCGGCACCCCTGCGGCCAGGGCGGCACGCCCCGCGAAGAACGTCAGGAAGGCGACGACCTCGCCCACGAGGAGCACCACCCCGCCGTACACGCACGCTTTGGCGGTCAGCAGGAGGCGGCGGTCGGGTAGGACGGCGAGTGTCGAGCGTATGGACCCGGAGGAGTACTCCCCGGTGACGATGAGGACGCCGAGGACCCCGATGAGCAACTGGCCGAGGGCGACACCCGCGAGGACGTTGTTCGTCGGATCGAAGGTGGCTGCCTTGTCCGGCGACGGCGCCTTGGTGTTGGCCATGGTGACGACGCCGATCGCGACCATGCTCACCACGGTGAGCAACAGCGCGTAGAACGTCGAGCGCAGGGTGCGCAGCTTGACCCACTCCATGCGGGCGGCCTGACGGAAGCCGTACCTGGCGGGGGCACTGGCGGTGGTGGCGAGGGTGGTCATTGCGGATTCCTCTCGGCGCCGACGGGCTTGGTGACGCCGCGGGCCCGCTGGGGAGTACTGGGGAACGGAGGGGTGGTGACGCCGCGGTACTCGGCGGATCCGCTGGTCAGCTCGAAGAACGCCTCTTCGAGTGAGCGGCCGTCCGCCGTGAGCTCTCGCACCGAGGTGTCGGCGAGGAGCCGCCCCTGTCCGATCACCACCAAGTGGTCGGCGGTGAGCGCCATCTCGCTGATGAGATGGCTCGACAGCAGCACGGTGCGGCCCTCGGCGGCCAGGGAGCGCATCAACTCGCGGATCCAGCGCACGCCTTCCGGGTCGAGGCTGTTCACCGGCTCGTCGAAGAGGAGTACCTCCGGATCGCCCAGGAGCGCGGCCGCTATCCCGAGTCGCTGGGCCATCCCCAGCGAGAACGTCCCCGCCCGCCGCCCGGCGACGTCACTCAGGCCGACGACACCCAACACCTCGTCCACCCGCGCCCTCGCGATGCCACCGCCTGCGGCGAGCGCCGCCAAGTGCGCCCGCGCGCTGCGGCCCGGATGGAATGTGCGCGCTTCCAGGAGTGCGCCCACTTCACGCAGGGGCCAGCTCAGCTCCCCGTACAGGCGTCCGGATATCCGGGCCCAGCCGGTGTCGGGCTTGTCCAGGCCCATGACCATGCGCATCGTGGTCGACTTGCCCGAGCCGTTCGGCCCGAGGAAGCCCGTCACGGCCCCCGGACGCACCTCGAAACTCAGGGCGTCCACGGCGGTGGTGGGTCCGTACCGTTTGGTGAGCTCTTGGACCTCGATCATCACAACTCCTGCGGTAAGCCCGGCCCGCGCCCGGCGTGGTCAACACACCTCACGCTAGGCCGCCCACCAGCACCGCAGGAACGGTGATTTCCTCCGACTGACCTGGGGGTTTTCCCCCAGGCGGCGATCGGCCGCAAGCGACGAAAGTCGACGACGAAAGTCGACGACGAGAGCCGACGACGAGAGCCAGCAGCGACCGATCACGATCCCCGGACGGCGACGGCGACGGCGACGGCGCCGCCCGCACCCCGAGGATCCAGCCAACGAGCCCCCCTGCGCGCCGCTCCCGCTCGTGTGGGTGATGGACGACCGTGCCGCGTGGACCTCACGATCCGGAAGTGTCGGGACAAACACCCGCCGACAGCCCTAGCCGTCAAACATCAGCCGTCAAACATCAGCTGGGCAAGCACCAGAGCGTGCTCGCGACACCGAGGAGCGGAACCATGACGTACCCCAAGACCACCCTGCGCATCGCCCTGACCTGCGTGCTCGCCCTGGGCCTCACCGGCCTGGCCCAGACGGGCGGCGCGACCGGGTCCAGAGCGGCAGCCGAGGCCCGAGAACCCGCGTGCCCGCCGCCCGGCGGTGGCAGCTGCTACTTCGAGTACTACGAGAGCAGCGGCGCGCGCACCATCGAGTTCGACCCCGAGGTCGGCCGCTGCTACAACACGTCCTCGGGCGGCGCCGTCCGAGGGACCAACAAGACCAACCGCACGGTCCACCTGTGGCCCACCAGCAACTGCTCCGGCAGCGCGACCGCACTGGTCTCCCCGGGCTTCTCGTGGAACGACCCGTCCCACCACTACTACTCGTTCCGGCCGATCCGCTGACAGCTGGCGGCTGACAGCCGGCGGCTGGTAGCCGACAGCGGAATCGGACGGGCGCGGGACCGCGATGGACACCGCGGTCCCGCGCTCGGCCCGTCCTAGGCGAACTGGCCCACCTGGTAGTCACCTCCGGGGTTCGCGGTGATGACGTTCAGGCGGTTGAAGGCGTTCATGACGGCTATCTCCGCCACCAGCGCGGCGAGTTGGTCCTCGTCGAAGTGCTTGGCGGCGTTGGCCCAGGTCTCCTCGGTGACCCCGCCGGCCGCGTCGGCGATGCGGGTGCCCTGCTCCGTGAGCTCCAGGGCGGCCCGCTCGGCCTCGGTGTACACCGAGGCCTCCCGCCACGTCGCGAGCAGGTGGAGCCGGGTGAGGGTCTCTCCCGCGTGCGTGGCCTCCTTGGTGTGGATGTCGACGCAGAAGCCGCAGCCGTTGATCTGGCTGGCCCGCAGCGCCACCAACTCCCGGGTCGCGTCGGGCAGGGTGGACTCCGCGAGCGCCTTGCCCGCCGATGCGAGGTGCTTGAGGGCCTTGCCCGAGGCCGGGTGGGCGAGGAAGTTGAGACGGGGTTCCATGATGATCTCCTTGGTACGCGCGACCACCAGGCCGCGCCGAGTGGACGGAGCGCCGCTCGTGGGACCGCGTGCGCGCCGCAGTCACGAGCCGTGCTCGCTGCGCACCTCCGACGAGGCAGCCTCGCGGAATGTGAGGCCCCGCGCCGATCTCACATTTCGGCGGGCTGCTTCGTCGTACTGGTGACGGCGGACACGGCCAAAGGAGCAGCGACACCATGAGGACCCCGTACGAATCCGAGGACGACGGCCTGGACCCGGGCTTGAGCGCGATCATGAGCGAGCGGCGTCAGCTGATCAACGTCGCGTACCGGCTGCTCGGCTCCCTCGCCGACGCCGAGGACGTCGTACAGGAGACGTACGCCCGTTGGTACGCCATGTCCCGCGAGCGGCGGGAGGCCATCGCCTCGCCCGGGGGCTGGCTGACGAAGGTCGCGAGCCGCATCTGCCTCGATCTGCTCGGCTCGGCGCGGGCCCGGCGCGAGAGCTATGTGGGCGCATGGCTTCCGGAGCCGGTGCCGGACCACAGGGAGTGGGCGGACGCGCGGTCGGGCGGCAGGGCGGCCGATCCGGCCGACCGGGTCACCCTCGACGAGTCGGTCAGCATGGCGTTCCTCGTGGTGCTGGAGTCGATGACTCCGGCCGAGCGCGTGGCGTTCGTCCTGCACGACGTCTTCCGCTACTCCTTCGCCGAGGTGGCCGAGATCGTCGGCAGGACACCGGCGGCGTGCCGTCAGCTGGCTTCGTCGGCGCGCCGCCGCATGCGCGCGTCGGACGCGCCCGCGGCGACCCCGGCGGCACAGCGCGCCGCCGTCGTCAGGCGGTTCAAGGAGGCGTGGGAGGCCAAGGACATCGCCGCCCTCGTGGACCTCCTCGACCCCGATGCCGTGGGTCTCGCCGACGGCGGGGGAATGGTCAGCACCGTGCCGCTCACCGTGGGGAACGAGGCGGTCGCACGCCAGCTCGTCACTGTGATCACCATGGTGCCCGACCTGATGCTCGTGGAGCGGACGGTCAACGGTCAGCCCGGCCTGGTGGTCGAGCACGAGGGCGCCATCGCGTCCGTGGTCGCGTTCGACTTCGCGGGGGACCGGATCAGCCGCTTCTGGTCGGTACGCAACCCCGAGAAGCTCCGGCCGTGGACGACGGCCTGACTATGGCCGCACCGCACCACCGCCCACCGGGGCCGACCGGATCAGTGCGCGATCGAGTCGATCAGCTCACGTGCCCCCTGCCGCAGCAGGGTCACGGCCACCGAGGTGCCGAGCGTCGCCGGGTCGAGGGGGCCCGCCCACTCGTGGGCGTTGAGGACCCGCTTGCCGTCGGGCGTGAAGACCCGGGCGCGCAGTGACAGGTCGCCGCCCGCGTCGCAGCGGGCGTACCCGGCGATCGGCGAGTTGCAGTGCCCCTGGAGCACGTGCAGGAACATCCGCTCGGCCGTGGCCTCGCGCCAGGCGTCGCGGTCCCCGAGCCCGCTCACCAGGTCGATGGTGTCGGCGTCGTCCTCGCGGCACTGGAGCGCCAGGATCCCGGCGCCGATCGGCGGACACATCGTCTCCACGGACAGCACCTCGGAGACCAGGTGCATCGAGTCGATCCGCTCCAGGCCGGACACGGCGAGCATCAGGGCGTCGGCCTCGCCCGCCGCGAGCTTCTGCAGTCGGCGGCCCGCGTTGCCGCGCATCGGCACGCACGTCAGATGCGGGTGGGACGCGGCGAGCTGGGCGATGCGGCGCACCGACGACGTGCCGATGCGGCTGCCCGCGGGGAGCTGGTCGAGCGTCAGGCCGTCCGGGTGGATCAGCGCGTCGCGGATGTCGTCGCGCTTGAGGAAGGCGGCGAACGTCGTGCCCTGCGGCAGCGGCCGGTCCGCGGGCACGTCCTTCACACAGTGCACGGCGAGGTCGGCCTCACCGGCCAGCAGCGCCGCGTCGACCTCCTTGGTGAACGCGCCCTTCCCGCCGAGCTGCGCAAGGTCGCCCATCCAGCGGTCCCCGGAGGTCGTCACGGGCAGGACCTCGGTACGGACTCCGGGGTGCAGGGCGGCGAGTTCGGTGCGTACGCGCTCGACCTGGGCCAGGGCCATGGGGGAGGAGCGGGAGACGATGCGGATCAGCTCGGGAGCGGACATGACGTACACCTTAGGCCCTCGCGGGCGAGGCCCCGGCACCGGCGCGTCATCTAACTGGGCTACGGAACCTGGCGGTTGACGGAGGCGAACCGTCCGCCCTTCGCCACGCGCCCGACGCGCTCGGCGTACGGACCCCCTCGCTCCGGGATCGGCCCCGTACGCCGGACAACCCTCCAGGTGGCGGCCGGTTCCGGGAGCTGTCGGAGTCGTGGGAGCCCTGCCCGCGCCACTCCCGCGGCGGTCGGCGGGCCACGTCTCGTCGTCGTGTGCGAAGTCCGCGCGGTCCGTCCGCGCGCTGTCGTGGAACACCGGGACCTCCCCTTCGAGCTCTCCGTCCCGCACGATCTGTGTCCGGATCCCGTGGCCCGGCCCTACCGGCCGGTCAGCCCGAGCCGACCCGCGGGCTCACACCGCCCGTCGGCCGCCCTCGTCCCCCTCCCCGCCGCACACTCCTGGCTCCAACGGCGGTGCCGACACCGCTACATTGGCCTTGCAGTGCGGTGCGTTGCCCGACTCGGTGTGCCAGTCGTCGGGGCGGGGCCGGATGAAGACCACCGCCGCGAGCGCCGCGAGGACGAAGAGGCCCGCGCAGCCCCACGCCGCCTTGCCGAAGGCCGTGTCCAGCGCGTCGGGGTCCGCGTACGCCGTGCCGGTCAGACCCACGGCCAGCGGCAGGGCGGCGACCACGAGGAGTTGGGCGATGCGGGCGGCCGTGTTGTTGACGCCGCTGGCGAGCCCGGCACGGGAGGCGTCCACGGAGGCCAGGACCGTCGCTGTCAGGGGCGCCACGAACACGCTCATGCCCACGCCCAGGACGACGACCGCGGGCAGCACGTCGGCGGCGTACGAGGAGCCGGGCCCGATCCGCAGCATCAGCAGGACGCCGGCGGCCGCGATCAGCGGGCCCAGGGTGAGGGGCAGGCGCGGTCCGACGCGCCGGGCCAGGTCGCCCGCCGACGCCGAGAGGAGCAGCATCAGGACCGTGATCGGCAGCGTCGCCGTGCCCGCCTGCAACGCGTCGTAGCCGAGCGTCGTCTGCAGTTGGACGGGCAGCAGGAACAGGATGCCGCCGATGGCGGCGTACAGGCACAGCGTCATGACGTTCGCCGCGGAGAACAGGCCGGAGCGGAACAGGCCGAGGGGCAGCATCGGGTCGCGCCGCCGTCGCTCGACGGCCAGGAAGGCGGCGCCCGCGAGCAGACCGCCGAGCCCCGGCAGGAGACCGGCCGCGGCCGACGAGTCACCGGACGCGCCGATCAGCGCGAAGCTGACGCCCGCGAGGAACAGCGCCGCGAGCACGGCGCCCAGGACGTCGAACCGCTGGGTGGCGGTGCGTTCGTCGCGGCTCTCCGGCACGTGCCGGGCCGCGAGGAGCACGACCGCGGCCAGCGGGATGTTGATGAGGAAGATCCAGCGCCAGCCCGGTCCGTCGATCAGCCAGCCGCCCAGGAACGGCCCCACCGCCCCGGCGACGCCGCCGAGCCCCGACCAGGCGCCCACCGCCTTGGCCTGGTCCTCGGACCGGAACGAGGACCGCACAAGGGCCAGGGAACCGGGCGTGAGCAGGGCGCCGCCGACCCCTTGCAGAGCCCGCGCCGCGATCAGTGTGCCCGCGTCCTGGGCGAGCCCGCACAGCGCGGAGGCGAGCGCGAACCACACCACGCCGATGACGAGTGTGCGCCGCCGCCCGATGCGGTCGCCGAGCGCGCCGCCCAGGAGCAGCAGCGCGGACAGCGTGAGCATGTAGGCGTTGACCACCCACTGGAGGGAGGAGATCGAGGCGTCCAGGTCGCGGCCGAGGGTCGGCAGGGCGACGTTGACGACCGTGCCGTCCAGCATCGCCATGCCGGACGCGAGGACCGCGCACGCGAGGACCCAGCGGCCGCGCGGCGACGCCAGGGCCACACCGGCGTTGTCGGCGGAGGACGGCACGGGGGAGGAGGACGTGGTCATCGCTCACCCTCCTCCCCGCTCGGCGGCGTTCATCGGCGCGCGTTCACATGTGGACCGCGCCTTCGCTCAGGTGCCCGCCCACGGGACGGCCCCTGCGGTACAGGACGAACGTAACGAGCAGTCCGATCGCGAAGAAGAGGGCCGACCACCAGTACGCCGTCTCGTAGCTCTGCATCTGGGCCTCGGCCTGGACGGCGGGCGTCGGCCGCTTCCCCGCCAGGTAGTTCGACGCGGCACTGGTGGCGAGGGTGTTCAGGAGCGCCGTGCCGATCGAACCGCCCACCTGCTGGGTGGTGTTGACCATCGCGGAGGCGACGCCCGCGTCGTGCGCGGCGACGCCCGCGGTGGCCATGCTCATCGCCGGGGCGAAGACGAGGCCGAGTCCGAGTCCCATGACCAGCAGCGGCGGCAGCACGTGGGCGGCGTAGCCGCTGCTCGTGCCGAGCGTCGTCAGCCAGACCATGCTGGCCGCCGAGAGGCCCATGCCGAGCGGCACGATGGGCTTGGCGCCGAACCGCGGCACGAAGACGTTGGTGGTGAGCACGGACACCACGACCATGACCGCGACCATGGGCAGGAACGCCAGACCGGTCTTGACCGGTGTGTAGTCGAGGATCTGCTGCATGTAGTACGTCAGGAACAGGAACACGCCGAACATGCCCGCGCCGGAGATGAACATGGCGAGGAACGACGCGCCGCGGTCCCGGTCGAGCACCACCCGCAGCGGCAGCAGGGGATGCGCGGCCCGCGTCTGCCACCAGGCGAACGCGGCGACGAGCACCACGCCGATGGCGAGGAAGCCCCATGTCATCCAGTCGCTCCAGGCGTGGGTCTCGGCGTTGGAGAAGCCGTAGACGATGCAGAACAGGCCCGCGGAGACCAGGAGGGTGCCCGGCACGTCCAGCTTCGGCCGGTCCGGCGGGGCTCCCGGGTGCAGCAGCCGGGCGCCGCCGATGATGGCGGCCGCGGCGAAGGCGAGGTTGACGTACAGGCACCAGCGCCAGTCCAGGTACTCCGTCAGGACGCCGCCGAGCAGCAGGCCCACGGCCGCGCCCGATCCCGCGACGGCGCCGTAGATGCCGAAGGCCTTGGCGCGCTCGCGCGGATCCGTGAACGTGGTGGTGAGCAGCGAGAGCGCGGCGGGTGCGAGGAGCGCCCCGAACACGCCTTGCAGGGCGCGGGCGACGACCAGCATGGTGAAGCTGGTCGCGGCGCCGCCGAGCGCGGAGGCGAGCGCGAATCCGGCGAGCCCCGCGATGAAGACGGCCTTGCGGCCCACCAGGTCCGCGATGCGCCCGCCGAGCAGCAGCAGGCTGCCGAAGGCGAGCGCGTAGGCGGTGACGATCCACTGCCGGTTGCCGTCGGTGAAGCCCAGGTCGCGCTGGGCGGACGGCAGCGCGATGTTCACGATCGTCGCGTCCAGGACCACCATGAGCTGCGCGACGGCGATGACCGCGAGGATCAGCCACCGGTGCTCGTGCTTCCCGCCCGTGTGGAGCGCGGTGTGCGCGGGCGGCGGGGTGGCCGACTGCGGCCTCGGGTCCGCCGTATGGGCGATCGGTTCCGCCCCGTGGGGGATCGGGTCCGGGGTGTCCCGCGGCGCGGGCTCTGGGCCGGGCGTGTGGTCCATGGTGGCCTCCAGACCCCCCGCCTCGAAAGACACCCCCGTCACACGCTAAGCGCCCCGCCCAGACGCCGCGACCTGGGCGGGGACGGTGCCGCGACCTGGGCGGGACGGCGCCGGGAACGCTCGCGCCGCGCCGCTCACCGCCCGGCGAACGCCTTGGCGACGGCCAGCGAGTCCTCGTACACGTGATGCCGGGTGACCAGGCCGTCCTCGACGGTCAGGTGCAGCGCGAACCGGGCCCGGTAGGCGCGCCCGGTGGGCTTGGCGGTCTGCCGGATCTCCCCGAGGACGACCGCGTCCGGGCCGTCGACGAGGATCCGCTCGATCTGCGTGGCGGCCTCGCCCGGCACGTGGTAGGCGCCGAGCTGGCCGTAGTGCTCCGCGATGTCGGCGCGCGTGGACCGGCGCCGGATCCAGGGCGTGGCGGCGCGCCTGTGCTCGGCGTCGGGCCAGTCGAGCAGCCAGTCGACGCGCGGCGCGTACAGGGCGGCGATCCGCTCCGGAGCACCCTCGCCGATCCGGCGCAGCAGCTCCTGGACGGCCGCGCGCGTGGCCGTGGACGTGTTCTCGCTCATGTGGCTCCTCCCCGGGTCACGCCGCGCGCCCCGATGGCGCGCGGCGTGATCGACAGTGTCGGGGAGGGCTCAGTCCACGTCGATGACCTCGGAGGTAAGCGGCTCGGCTGCCGGAGCGCGCTCCTCGGGACGGTCCGCGGGAGGACGCTCCTGCGTGCGGCCCTGGTCGTCCCGGTGCCGGGACAGGCCGCTCACGAAGGCGGCGACGGGCTCCACGAAGCGTGCGGTGAGCGGCCCCGCCACCACCAGGATCAGGACGTACGCCGTGGCCAGCGGCCCCAGCGACGGCTCGATGCCCGCGGAGACCGCGAGGCCCGCGATCACGATGGAGAACTCGCCGCGCGCCACGAGCGCGCCGCCCGCCCGCCAGCGCCCCTTGACGGAGATGCCGGCCCGTCGCGCGGCCCAGTACCCGGTGGCGATCTTCGTGCAGGCGGTGACGACGGCGAGCGCGAGGGCGGGAAGCAGCACTGGCGGGATGCTCGCCGGATCGGTGTGCAGGCCGAAGAAGACGAAGAACACGGCGGCGAACAGATCGCGCAGCGGCGCGAGCAGGGTGTGCGCGCCCTCGGCGGCCTCGCCGGACAGCGCGATCCCGACGAGGAACGCGCCCACCGCGGCGGACACTTGCAGCTGCTGGGCGATGCCCGCGACCAGGATGGTCAGGCCGAGGACGACCAGGAGCAGCTTCTCCGGGTCGTCGCTGGAGACGAACCGTGAGATGAGACGCCCGTAGCGCACCGCGACGAAGAGCACGAGGCCCGCCGCGCCGAGCGCGATCGCGAGGGTGAGACCGCCCGCGGCCCAGCCAACCCCGGCGAGCAGGGCCGTGATGATGGGCAAGTAGACGGCCATGGCCAGGTCTTCGAGGACCAGGATGCTCAGGATCACCGGGGTCTCCCGGTTGCCGAGCCGCCCCAGGTCGCCGAGGACCTTGGCGATGACGCCGGAGGACGAGATCCAGGTGACTCCGGCGAGTACGACCGCCGCGACCGGACCCCACCCCATCAGGAGGGCGGCGGCCGCGCCCGGCACCGCGTTGAGCGCGCAGTCGACGATCCCCGCCGGGTACTGCGTCTTGAGGTTGCTGACCAGATCGCTGGCCGTGTACTCCAGGCCGAGCATGAGGAGCAGCAGGATGACGCCGATCTCCGCGCCTATGGCGACGAACTCCTCGCTGGCGCCGAGCGGCAGCACACCGCCGGTGCCGAACGCGAGACCGGCGAGGAGGTACAGCGGGATGGGGGAGAACTGGAACCGCCCGGCGACCCGCCCGAGCAGGCCGAGCGCGAGGATGATCGCGCCGAACTCGATCAGTAGGACAGCAGAGTGCACGCGCTCACTCCCGGCCGAGTATCGTCGCGGCGCTCTCCACACCCTCGCGGGTGCCGATCACGATGAGCGTGTCCCCGCCCGCGAGCCGGAAGTCCGGCGCGGGCGACGGAATGGCCTCCGCCCTGCGCAGCACCGCCACGACCGACGTGCCGGTCTCGGTGCGCAGCCGCGTCTCGCCGAGCAGCCGCCCGTTCCAGTGCGAGGCACCGGCGATCTCGACGCGCTCGGCGACCAGGCCGAGGTCGGTGGTGTGCAGCACCGTGGAGCACTGCGGCGCGGGCAGCAGCGCGTCACCGAGCGCCGCCGCCTCGCCGGAGCTGAGCCGGAGCGAGAGGGCGCAGGCGTCCGGGTCGTCGGAGCGGTAGGCGCTGAGCGTGCGCCCGCCGTCCCGGTGCGCCACGACGGAAAGCCGTCGCTGTTCACGCGTGGTGAGGTCGTAGCGCGTGCCGATGCCGGGCAACGGGGTGCGGCTCAAACGTGAGGCGGACACAGCTCTCCCTTGGTGCTGGTGGGTCATTTCGTGCTGGTGGGTGGCTTCGTGTTCATGCCACCCTATCGGTCCGGATTTTGCCGTTCCTTGGCCGGTGCTTGGTGGTACGCGGAGGGAGGTCGGGGGCACCGGCAGGGTCCCGGGGGAGCCCGCCCCTTCCCCCTCCGCCGCGCGCGGCCGTCTACGCGTCGGCCGACACGACGCTGTCGTACGGCTCCGCCGCGACGACGAGCACGCCCCGCTCCCCGCCGACGGGCAGCGACGCCCGGCGGATCAGGGGCTCCCACTCCGCGGGCCACGCGGTGGCCGCGTCCCACCTGATGCCCTCCAGCTGCACGCCGTCGAGGCGGGCGGCCCGCAGATCGGCCCCGACGAAGTCCGTGCAGGCCCGCTCCACGTCGCTGATCGCGCGGCACAGGGACACGGCCTGGTCATGGGCGTCGGCCAGGTCGTCCACGAGGTCCTGCGCCACGACGTCGGCGCCCAGCGGGTAGCGGGGAGCAGCGGTCCCCCCGCCCGCCTCACCCGCGCTGTCCGCCCCGTCCGTCCCGCCCACGAGGCACGGCACGAGCTCCTCGCCGAACAGCAGCCGCACGTCCCGCACGGCCCGCACGAGCTGTTCCGCGCCCGGCGCGAGGAGGTCCTCCACGGCGGCCAGGTAGTCGCTGCCGATCACGGGCGACGCGCGGCGCCGGGGCGCGGGCGGGAGGCGTACCTGGGCCAGGCGCGCGTCGAGGTGGCGGACGGCGTCGCGCGCCCCCGCGGGCGCCGTGCCCGCCTCCAGGAGCTCCGCGAGGCGCCGCGCCGCGCGCAGCGCGGCCCGCAGCGAGTCCAGCAGGCCCACGGGGCCGAAGGAATGGGCGATGCGCAGCGCCTCCAGGCGGTACTTGAGGCGGACCGCCGCGGGCCGCCGCATCAGCGCGCCGTCCACGGGCGCCCCGGGCTCCTGCGCCGCCCTCGGCTCCCCGGCCGCGGCCCGGGTCTCCCGGTCGAGCCGCGTGGTGACGGCGAGTTCGGTCTGCCGGTACGTGGTGGCGAGCATCCGGTCCAGGGCGAGGTCGGGGTCGCGGAGTTCGGGCGGACCGCCCTGCCCCATGATCCGGTCGTGCACGGCGATGCCGACGCGCCGGTGCGCGGCGGCCAGCAGACCGTCAAGGGCGCGGTCGGCCGCGCGTGCGCCGTGAGGGCCGGGGCCCGGCGGGGACTCCCGGTCGTGACCCGTCGTGCCCCCGTCGCGGTTCATCGCCACCCCTCGTGCACGTCGCCGACTCCGCCGCCCGCCAGGCCGAGACCGGCCCGCAGCGCGGCCCTGGCCCGTGCCAGGTTCTGCCGGACCGCGGCCTGTGTCGTCCCCATCGCGCGAGCGCTCTCCTGGGTGGTGAACCCGTCCAGGTGCCAGGCCATCGCGGCCCGCTGCTTGGCGGGGAGCCCGAGCAGGAGGGCGGTGACGTGCCGGGCCTCCTCGCCCAGCTCCGCCGCGTGCGCGGGCGTCTGCCACCGCACGAGCACGCGGGGCTCCGGCGGCTCCGCGCAGCTGTCCTCCAGTCGGACCTGCTGCGCCACCCACGAACGCCAGGCCACCGTGCGCAGCCAGGCCTTGGGGTAACGGATGGACACGCCCGGCGCGCACATCTGCGTGAACGCGTCCTGCGCGGCGTCCTGCGCCTCGCTCCAGGAAGCTCCGTGGAACAGCAGGAACCGCACCAGAGCCGGGTACTCCGACTCGTGCAGCTCCTCGGCCAGCTCCCGGCCCGGCAGGGCGACCGTATCGGCCTCCAGCGGCCGCGGCGGACTCAGCTCAGCGCTCACGGCCTCCTCCACGACAGCCACCCCCGATCCACGGATCCGGACGCGCGGCCGCTCGTTCCGCTCCGTGCCACGCGGCGACGACCTGGACGTGATGGCCGTCGCGGGACTCCCGAAGCGACGCCACCGGGGCGGTGCAGCGCACCCGTTCGGTCAGGGCCTCGTGGGTGATGCGCGCCAGCTCCACCTCCCTGCCGATCCACAGGCGGACTGTCTTCACCACGCCGCTGACGACACTGACGAGCACCGTCGCCACTGCCCCGGCCACCACAGGATCCACGCGCGTGCCCCTTCTCGTCTCCCGCGCCGCCACCGCGGCGCCGCTCGCTCAACAGTGGCTCTGTAGCGCGGAGTTGTGACATGGCGCTGGTCATCTCGAAGGGGCGTGCGCGTGAGGCGGCGGGGTGCGGGGGCAAACGAAACGCGGCGCCCCGGTCTCCCGGGGCGCCGCGTCGTCGCGCTGGACGTCAGAGGGCGCCCGCGCCGTTCGCGACCTCGCTCACCTTGGCCGCGCCCGTGGCGGCGTCGGCCTTCTTCAGCTTCCCCGCGGTCTCGTCCACGGTGCCGACGACCTTCTTCACGTCGACGGCGTCGAGCGGGGTCTTGTTCCCGGTGACGGCGGTGTCCAGCAACTGCTGTCCGCCGCCCAGCGGTTCGGCGGCGACGGCGGGAGTCGCGGCCCCCAGGGCCATCGCGACGCCGACGACACCGAAGGCGGCCTTGGCGATCTTCACGATCGTTCTTCCTTCCCGGCAGCGGCGGCCTGCGGAACGCGACGGCCATGCCGTCGGAGCGTCGGGGTCGGACACTCATCTCGCCCTGCCGCAACACGTAACAGCGCCTCGGCCGGAAAGGTGACCGTTCGTCACCCGTTTGGCTGTGCCGTGCCGCCGAGCGGCTTGTAGGCGCTGATGACGTACAGGGCCTCGTCGTCGATCGCGGCCTTGTCCCAGTCCAGCGTGATCCGCACCGGGTGCCCGTCGGCCGCGTACCGGGTCTCGGCCTTGTGCGCCTTCTCGCGCTCGGCCCGCTCGGCCTCCTTCAACAGCGCGCCGATGGTCGGCACTTGGTCGGGCAGCTCCTTGACGACCCGGCGCCCGCTGTCGTCGAGGCCGACCGCCTCGCTCACCTTCCCGTCGCGCACCGTCACGCGGAACGTCCCGATCAAGGACCGCTCGCCCTCACCCGACCTGAGCGTGTACGCGTACGAGGAAGGCTCCTTCCATCCGGCCCCGCCCGCCGAGGAAGCGGGCGCGGGCTGCGCCTTCAGCACGTACGCGGAGGGTTCGTCCCCACAGGCGGAGGCCGCGCCCACCACCCCCGCGACCAGAGCGGCGGAAGCCAGGAGGCGGACGGGAACACGAGAGCGCGCGGTGGTCATGTCGGCCCTTTCGACGACGGATACCGCTATGACGCCGCCGGGGTCAGGAACGTTCGAAGGGGGGAAGGGAAGCCGCCGTGGACGCGCGCGTACGGCGGTGACCGGGATACCGCCCGGTCACCGCCATGCACGCCGTGTCCGCTGCCGCCGACGTCAATCGTTCCCGTGGCCGGGGCCCCAGCACCTGTAGGCGACCCCGGACGCGTGAGCGAGGTGGCGGCGCGCGGGCGCATCAGCGCGGCTGTGCTGCCGTCCGCAACCACTCGAAACTGACAGCCGTAGACCTTTCTACCGGCTGGGCAACAGGTCACCCCTGCCCGCGAGGACCCTTTCTCTGACCGGTTGTGACTGAGCGGCCCCCTTGGTTCCCGGTGCTCAGCCGGGCGGCACGCGCCCGCACGGGGCGGACAGATGCCCGTTCCGTACGCCGAGTCCGCCCGTCTCGTGCCCGCGGGGGCCCGTCGTGATCGCGGAAGGCCCCTCGATCGAGCGGCGTCGGCGCGTGCGTCGTGACATCGTGGCTCCATGGTCATCGAGGTCCGCCCGGCGTCGGCCTACGACGACGTCCGCACCCTGCTCGGTCCGAAGTCACCGGGAGCGAACGTCTGCTGGTGCCTCAGCTACCGGATCCCGGCCAAACTCAACAACGAACTCCGCGGCCCCGCCCGGGGCGAGTACGTCGCCGGGCTGTGCCGCGCCGACCCGCCTCCCGGAGTCATCGCCTACGACGGTGACGAGCCGGTCGGCTGGGCAGCCGTGGCGCCGCGCGCGGACACCTCGTTCGCACGCAGCCGGAAGATCCCGCACCTGGACGACCTGCCGGTGTGGTCGGTGTGGTGCGTCCGCGTCCGCCCCGGCCACCGCAAGCAGGGCATCTCGCACGCCCTGATCGCCGGTGCGGTGGAGTTCGCCCGCGACCAGGGCGCCCCGGTGATCGAGGCGTACCCGCTCGACAACGGCGACGCCCGGGTGGACCTCACCATGGCCTACGCAGGGATCCGCAAGAACTTCGAACGCGCCGGGTTCACCCACGCCGCCGACACCACCTCGGTGCTGTCCGGGCACCCCCGCGTCCTGATGCGGCTCGACCTGCGCTGACCACGCACTCCGGCGCGGTTCCGTAGGGGATTCGGTCATTTGCCTGGCGTGATGCTGTTGTTTCTGGAGAGTTGGCTGAGCATCGTCCGGCGGTGGTTAGTATCACGACGTGGTTACGGCTTGGTCACCCCGGCACATCGTGCGGGCCCGTGCTGTAGCGGAGTCCAGCGTCGCGCCGGGGCCGCTGCTGCGGTTCCTCGCGCTCGCCGTGCTGCTGTTCGCCGTCGCCCTCACACACGGGGCGAGTCCCGGCACCACCGGGGCGCACCTGGCCACCAGCGCCGTGTCCGTGCAGAGCGCGGCCGAGGACCTGCCCGTCACCACGGCCGAGCCGACCGCCCTGGGCGCGGCGGGCGACGGGCACGCAGAGCACGGCCCCGTCCACTCCAACGAACAGTGCGCTTCCGGACAGCCCACGCAGGGACCGGCCTTCGCGCCCTCCTGCCTCGCGGCCTCCGTCGGGCAGCCGGACACGCCCGGACACCCGGCCGCGGGACGGAGCCCCGGCACGGCTGAGTACGCGGTCACGCCCGCCGTGGCCCTCAAGACATCCGTGGTCCAACAGGTTTAGCCCGCGACACCCGGCCACGCCCTCCCGTCCCCGAACGGTGGGGAGCGGCTGTGGCCGGAGGTCGTCCGCTCCCCCCACCCCCCACTCACATCCGTCGCGCCTTCCCCACGGCTGCCGCCGTCGAGGAGGCGCGACCGGAGGACCCGTGTCCGTACCCACCCGCATGCCCGTCCGCCCGCGGCGGCGGCGCACACCGTGGCGGCGGAGGATCGCCGCGCTGGTGCGCGGCAGCCTCCTCGCCGTCATGGGGCTGTGCGCCCTCGTGCACGGACCGCTCGACGAGAACCACGGGCCCGAGCGCCCGCCCGTCGCGGTCGCCGTTCCCACCACAGAGGATGCCGCACCCCACAGCCCCCACCGACACCACGGGTCGGAGGAGTGCGCCCCCGACGGCCCCCTGCGCACCCCCGTCGCCCCGGCCGCGGATCAGCCGCCCACCGGCGCGGGAGTCCTCACGGCCGCCGCGGCCTTCGCGGTGCTCAGAGGGCCGAAGCCGCGCAGGACACAGCGGCGTCGAAGAACACGTACGGGCAGGACGGCTCTCGTCCGCACGGCCCGGTGGCGCATCTAGACCGCTCGCCCGCAGCCACACCCCGGCTGCCGCGCTCGCGACCCCGCAGACACGGACCGCCCGTCCGCCGCGAGGCCGCGACGCGAGATGAACACGCACCGCGCATTCGTCGAGCGAGAGCGAAAGAGATGCAGTCACCGATGAACATCGCCAGGACGACCGACCGTTCCGCCCTGTCGGCCCTCGTGGGGGACACGCCGCTGCTGCGCGTGTCCGAGCCCCTCGCGCCCGCAGGACACGGCTTCTGGGCCAAGCTGGAAGGCTTCAATCCGGGTGGCATCAAGGACCGGCCCGGCCTGCACATGGTGGAGCGGGCCCGCTCCCGGGGCGAACTGCGCCCCGGCGGCCGGATCATCGAGTCCACCAGCGGCACCCTCGGCCTGGGCCTCGCCCTGGCCGGCATGGTCCACGGCCACCCCGTCACCCTTGTCACCGACCCCGGCCTCGAACCGTCCATGACGCGCCTGCTCACCGCCTACGGGGCGAGCGTCGACATCGTCGCGGAGCCGCACCCCACCGGCGGCTGGCAGCAGGCCCGCCGCGACCGCGTCACCGAACTGCTGGGTGCCCACCCCGGCTCGTGGTGCCCCGACCAGTACAACAACCCCGACAACACCAGCGCCTACACCCCGCTGGGCCTCGAACTGGCCGCCCAGCTCGGCCACATCGACGTCCTCGTGTGCAGCGTCGGCACCGGCGGTCACTCCGCGGGCGTCGGCCGCGTCCTGCGCCAGCTCTACCCGGACATCGACATCGTCGGCGTCGACACCATCGGCTCGACCATCTTCGGCCAGCCCGCCCGGACCCGCCTCATGCGCGGCCTCGGCTCCAGCATCTACCCCCGCAACGTCGCCTACGACACCTTCCGCGAGGTCCACTGGGTGGCCCCGCAGGAGGCGGTGTGGACCTGCCGGCGCCTCGCCGCGTCCCACTACGCCACCGGCGGCTGGAGCGTCGGCGCCGTCGCGCTCGTCGCGGGCTGGCTCGCCCGCACCCTGCCCGCCGACACCCGCATCGCCGCGATCTTTCCGGACGGACCGCAGCGCTACCTCGGCACCGTGTACGACGACGAGTACTGCGCGCGGCACGGGCTGCTCGAAGGACCGCCGCCCGCCGAACCGGAGGTCATCGGCCGCGCCGACGAGAAGGAGGTGCACCGCTGGACCCGGTGCGCCGATGTCGTCGACCCGCTGACCCTGACCGCCGCCGGGGAGGCGGGCCGGTGAAAGCCACCCTCGCGCAGCTGCGGTCCTACGAGCGCAGCGTCCAGCTGCTGATGGTGAATCAGTTCACCATCAACCTCGGCTTCTACATGCTCATGCCCTATCTGGCCGCCCACCTCTCCGGCACGCTCGGCCTGGCGGGCTGGCTCGTCGGACTCGTCCTCGGCGTGCGCAACTTCAGCCAGCAGGGCATGTTCCTGGTCGGCGGCACGCTCGCCGACCGGTTCGGCTACAAACCCCTCATCGTCGCCGGCTGCGTGCTGCGGACCGTGGGCTTCGCGACGCTCGGCCTGGTCGACTCGCTGCCCGCGCTGCTCGCCGCGTCGGCCGCCACCGGCCTCGCGGGCGCGCTGTTCAACCCGGCGGTGCGCGCGTACCTCGCGGTGGACGCGGGGGAGCGCAGGGTCGAGGCGTTCGCCCTCTTCAACGTCTTCTACCAGGCCGGGATCCTGCTGGGCCCGCTGGTCGGCATGGTCCTCACCGGGGTCGACTTCCGCATCACCTGCTTGGTGGCGGCCGCGATCTTCGCCCTGCTCTCGGTGGTGCAGATCCGCGCGCTGCCCGTCCGCGGCGGACAGCGCGCCCAGGGCGCGGGCGAGGGCGTGCTGACCCAGTGGCGGGGCATCCTCACCAACCGGCCGTTCCTGCTGTTCTCCACCGCCATGATCGGCTCGTACGTCCTGTCCTTCCAGGTCTATCTGGCCCTGCCCCTGGACGTGCGCAGGGTCGGCGGGGACGGGCAGTTCGGCACCGTGGCGGTGGCGGCGCTCTTCGCCGTCAGCGGACTGAGCACCATCGTCGGCCAGACCAAGGTCACCGCCTGGTGCAAGGCCCGCTACGAACCAGGCGAAGCCCTGGTCAGGGGCCTCGCCGTGATGGGGGTCGCCTTCGTGCCGCTGCTCCTGGCCACCGCCGTGCCCGTGCCCGGGTCCGGCATCGGCCTGTGGGCGCTCGCCGCCGTGCCGCCGGCGCTCGCCGCGCTGCTCCTGGCCCTCGGCACGATGATCGCCTACCCCTTCGAGATGGACACCATCGTCAGGCTCTCCGGCGATCGTCTCGTCGCCACCCACTACGGCCTCTACAACACCGTGTGCGGAGTCGGCATCACGGTCGGGAACCTCCTCACCGGCGCCGCCCTCGACGCCGCACGTGAGGCGGGGCTTCCCGCGCTGCCCTGGGCCGCGCTGTTCGCGCTCGGCCTCGCCTGCGCGAGCGCGCTGTACGGCCTGCACCGCACTGGCCGATTGGCGCCGCCCGCGCCGCGGCCCGCGGCCGCCTGACCCACTGACCCGTGGCAGAAGGGGGCAGGCGTCGTCTGACGCCTGCCCCCGGCAGGCCGCGTCATCCCACAGGAGTGCCCCATGCCCACCTCCGACCCGACCGTGTCCGGCCCGACTCCGCCGCGCCTGCGCCCCTTCCGGGCCGTGCGCTACGACGAGGACCGCGCCGGCGACCTGTCCGCCCTCGTGGCCCCGCCCCACGACGACCTCGACCCGGCGCACGCGCGCGCCCAGCGCGTGCGCCCGCACCACATCGCGCGCCTCCTCTACGCCGCCGACCCGCAGGCCGCTGCGGGCCAGTTGCAGCGCTGGCTGCGGCGCGGCGTACTGCGGCGCGACGAACGGCCCGCCCTGTACGTGTACCAGCAGCAGCGCGGCGCGCGGATCCTGCAGCGCGGAGTGATCGGCGAACTGCCGATTCCGCGCGCGCGGGGCACGGAGTGGCCCCTGCTGCCGCACGAGGGTGTCTCCGCCCACGTCGTACGCCAGCGCGCCGCGCACATGGCGGGCCTGCGGGCCCAACTGGAGCCGCTGCTCCTGGCGTACCGCGGCACGCGGTCCACGGCCACGCAGATCACGCACCACATCACCCGGCGCACTCCGACGGCCGTGGCCCGCGTCGGCGACACGACCCACCTGATGTGGGCGTGCCACGACGAAGCCGAAACGGCCCTGCTGAGCGCGGGCGTGGAGACCGACCAGGCCCTCATAGCCGACGGCCACCACCGCCACGCCGCCTGTCTGAGCCTGGGCGCGGAGGGGAGCGGTCCCTGGACGAGCAGCCTGGCCCTGTTCGTGGACACGGTCGCCCATCCGCCGCGGCTCTCCGCGATCCATCGGGTGCTCCCCGGCCTCGACCCGGAGAAGGCGGCGTCGGCGGCCGTCGAGGTCGCGCGCGTCCGGCGGCTGCCGCGGGGGCCGCGCCCGCCCGCGCCGGACGAGGTGGTCCTCGTCGGCGGGGGACGGGCCTGGGCCGTCAGCGATCCGGACCCCGGCGCCCTGCGCGACGCCCTCACCGGCCGGCCGCCGCAGTGGGCGGCGCTTCCCTCCGCCGTGGCCGACCACCTCCTGCTCGGCGCCGCGTGGTCGGTGCCGGAACTGCCCGGCGCGGTACGTCATCTGCACGACGCGGACCGGGCGGTCGCGGCGGTCGCCGCGCCCGGCAGTGGCAGCGCCGTGCTGCTGCCCGCGCTCGGGGAGGAGCAGGTGCGGGAGCTGGCCCGGGCCGGGGTGCTGCTGCCCCGCAAGTCCACGTCGTTCGGGCCGAAACCGGCGATCGGCTTGGCGTTGCGGGTCATCGGCCTGTCGTAAGGGCCGACGGGCGGGAGCGGCCGCGCCCCCGCCGGAGGGCGACCGGGCATCCGATGCACAGCCCGTACGCGGACGTCATGGCTCCAGCACACGGGCCCGCCAGGCTGGCGGCATGAGGGAAGGACACATGCCACGGGGGCACTGACGGGGACGGAACACTCGGCTTGATGCCCGACCGTGGGGAACACGGTCGGGCATCGTCGTGCCGAGGTCGTGCTCAGGACTCGCGGCTACCGCGCGTCGACCAGGACGCGGCCGTCGGTGGGCGTGTGCGCCGCGGCGCCGTTGCGGTACGCGGCTTCGACCCGTGCCTGCTCGGCCGCGTCGGGCACCGCGTTCTTGCAGCTGGTACCGGCGCTGGAGCCCGACATCAACTGGGAGCACGGGCCGGGCTTGGTGTCCGGCAGGCCCAGGTTGTGGCCGATCTCGTGAGCCGCGATACGGGTCTTGTCGTGGCCGTCGGTGACGGCCTGCTGGCCGAGTTGGACGACCGCGCGGCCGCCGGGGCGGACCGGGCCGAGGGTGGCCTGCGGCCAGCCGCTGGTGGCCACGATCTGGATCTCGGCCCGGGTGCCGGGCGCGGCCTTGACCAGCTTGACGTTGTCAACGTTCCCGTTCCACGAGGCGACTCCGGCCGTGATGGCGGCCTCCCAGCCGCTGGCCCGGCTGGAGTCGTAGCGGAGCGTCACCGCGGCGGCGTCGCTCTTCGCGGCGGCGGGCTCCGGCGCGGCCACGGCGTTCGCCGCCGGGACCGCGGTGAGGAGGACCGCCACGGCGGTACCGGCTAATCCCAGCCGTATGGGGTGCAGCATGGTCGTCTGTCCCTTCGTTCTGTGGGGGCTCGGTTCCACCGGGAACCGAGAAAATGGAAGGAAGGGTGGCGTGATCAGCAAGGCCCCGCGCCGACCGCCGTCCGAGCGGTGGAAGACGCGCGTGGGAGAGGACGAGGACGTACGCCCGAGAGGTGCGCGAGCACCCGAGCGCGCCCGCCGCAGCGGTGCCGACTCGGGTCAGGGGGCTGGGCATGCGTCGCTCCATTCCACACCACCGACGCTCGTGCGAGACGGTACAGCGCCGAACGCGCGCAACAGCAGCCCCAGGGCTGAGAATTTTTCCGGAGCGGCCCTTCGACCCCGCGCAAAGGTCGGAGAAGCCCCGTCTTGTCGGGATGCCGACACGTTCAAAGGCGGTGCGGAGGCGCGGACTTGGCGCCGGATGCGACCGGGGCGGCGGACGGCCCCGGGCCCACGAGGGCGAGGATCGCGTCGAGGACGGCGGAGGTGAGGACGGGGAGGCCGGCGGGGGATTCGGACAGGAGGAACAGCCAGGCGAAGACGGGGCCGACGAGCAGGGCGTTGAGGGCGGCCGGGTCGGGGCGGGCGGCGAGTTCGCCGCGGGCGGCGGCGCGGTCCAGGATCTCGGTGAGGGTCTGGCGCTGCGCGCCCACGTACCGCTCGTCGAACCGGTCCCGGAGCGCGGGGTCGGCGTGGACATCGGCCAGCAGGCCGGGGACCGTCCCCTGCGGCGGCAGGCTCATGGCGTCCGCGACCTCGGCGAGCACGGCGGCCAGATCGGCGCGGAGCGATCCGAGGTCGGGCGCCACGGCCAGGAACCGGTCCGGCAGCAGCACGTCGAAGATCATCTCTTGTTTGGTGGCGTGGCGGCGGTAGATCGCCGCCTTGCCCACGCCCGCCCGCGCGGCCACCTCGGCCATCGTCAGGCGCGCGTACCCCACGTCGGTCAGCAGCTCTCGGACGGCTGAGGCGATGGCGTCGTCGACGCGGCCGTCCCGGGGGCGGCCCCCTTGGTTGCGCGCTTGCTTCCGAGCAGACATGGGTGCATCATACGGAACCAGTGGTAACGAAACCAATGGTTCCATAACCAAGGGTTCCGGCACGCCGGCTCGGAAGGAATGACCTATGCGCATCCCGAAAGCCGCCCACACCGCACAGCCGTGGCGGATACACGAGTTCACCCGCGACTTCCGGATCGAGGACGTGTGGTCGTTCCGCGCGCCCGACGCCGGGCCCGACGACTTCCCCGTGATGGTCAAGGCGCTCAAGACGGCGTACGACAACCAGAAGGACCCCGTCGCGGTCCGGTTCCTGTTCGCGGTGCGCTGGAAGCTCGGCGCGCTGCTCGGCTGGGACACCCCGCGGGCGGGCCTGGGCGGGCGGGTCGCCTCGCTGCGCGACCGCCTCCCGCCCGACCTCGCCCGGACCGCGAACGACGCGGTCCCCTGCACCGACCCGTTCTCCGAGGTGTACCAGCTCGACGACGAAGCGGCCCGCGAGCTGGGCAACAAGACCGTCCACACGATCATGCACGTGGGCTGGGTGCGGACCGGCGACGGCGCGTACGAACTGCGCATGGCGGCGCTGGTCAAACCCAACGGCCTCTTCGGACGCCTCTACATGGCGGGCGTCCTTCCGTTCCGCTACCTCATCGTCTATCCGGCGCTGACCCGCCAGTGGGAACGTGCCTGGCTGGAGCACGGCCGCCCGCATCGGCGCGCCGGCGGGGCCGCGCACCCGGAATGATCCGCGGCCGGGCTCAGGCCTGGTGCTGCTCCAGGACCGTGGCCACGGTGTCCGCGTCCGCCGCCCGCTTGTCCTCGCGGTAGCGGACGACCCGGGCGAAGCGGAGCGTGACGCCCGCCGGGTACCGCGAGGACTTCTGCAGACCGTCGTAGGCGATCTCCACCACCAGTTCGGGGCGCACGGTCACGACGAAACCGTCCTCGCTGACGGCCAGTTCGCGCAGGCGCTCGGTCTGCCAGGTGAGCATCGCGTCCGTCATGCCCTTGAAGGTCTTGCCGAGCATGGCGAAGGTGCCGTCGGGGCGGCGGGCGCCCAGATGGAGGTTGGAGAGCTTGCCGGTGCGCCGCCCGTGGCCCCATTCGGCGGCCAGGACCACCAGGTCGAGGGTGTGCACGGGCTTGACCTTCAGCCATGACGCGCCGCGGCGGCCCGCGCTGTAGGGGGCGTCGAGGCCCTTGAGGACGATGCCCTCGTGCCCGCGCGCGAGGGTCGCGGCGAAGAAGTCGTCGGCGGCGCGGCGGGCCGCGTCGTCGGCCGGGTCCTCGACGGTCAGGCGGCGTACGCGCATCGGTTCGGGCACGAGCCGCGCGAGCACCGCGTGCCGCTCGCGCAGCGGCAGTTCGAGGAGGTCCTGGCCGTCGACGGACAGCGCGTCGAAGAAGACGGGGGACAGGGGCAGTTCGGCCGCCGCGGCGGCCACGTCGAGGCGCGAGCCGACGCGCCCGGCGATCTCCTGGAACGTGCGGGGCCGCCCGTCGGCGTCGAGCGCGATGACCTCGCCGTCGAGGATGAACCGTGAACCCGCCAGTTCGCCCGCGAGGGCCGTCAGTTCGGGAAGGCGATCCGTTATGTCGTCCAGGGTGCGCGTATAGACACGCACGTCGTCGGCGTCGCGGTGCACCTGGACGCGGATGCCGTCCAGCTTCTCCTCGACCGCGCACGGCCCCAGCTTGTCGATCCCCTCACCGACGGTCGGAGCGCTGTGCGCGAGCATGGGCTGGGCGGGGCGGCCCACGGTCAGCCGGAAGTCGGCCAGCGCGTCCGCCCCTCGTTCGAGCAGGGCCCGCGCCACCGGTGTGAGGCCGCCCGCCAGCATCACGGCCCGCCGCACCTCCGGCGCCGGAGCCCCGGTGGCCCGCGCGAGCCCCTCCACGGCCACCGCGTCGAGGGCGCCCTGGCGCACCTCACCGGTCAGCAGGCCGAACAGGAACCTCTGCTCGTCCGCCGTGGCCGCGCCCAGCAACTCCTGGACGAGCCGCCGCCGTTCCGCCTGCGCTCCGGCGCCCGCGACCGCGGCGAGGGCGGTGAGCGCCGCGTCCACGTCCGCCACCGCGAGGGTCGGCTCCGGCGCCGGGGCGACGGGCTCCTTGAGCGCGTTCCAGCCCACCCCGATCCGCCCCTGCGGAAGCCGTCCCGCCAGATACGGGATGACCAGCGGGACGTCGGCGGGCCCGGCGGCCCGGAACAGGTCGGACAGCAGGGCGACCTTGCGCGACCGCGCCGCCGTCGCCGCCACCTCCTTGGACACCTCGGCGACCCTGGCGAACAACATGCCGCCATCCTGCAACGCGGGGCCCGATCCCGCACGGCGGGCCGCCGTCCGGATCGATGCCCGGCCCGGCGGTCCGCTCAGTGCCCGACGATGCCGCGCACCACGCCCAGGTCCACCAAGTCCCGCGGGCGCAGCCGCAGTTCTTCGGCCAGGCCGGGAGCGTCCGCGCGCGGACGCTTGAGGATGGCGGCCGCCGCCTCGGGGGCGATCACCGAGAAGTAGCTGTCCGGCGCCGCCCAGGTGCGGCCGGGAGCGGCGAGGGCGAGCGCGCCGCCGGAGCCGCCCTCGCCGATGACCAGGCTGGTGACGGGGGTGCGCGCGGCGGCCACCGCGGCGAAGACGTCCGCGATCGCGGCGCCCGCCCCCGCGCGCTCGGCCTCGGCGTCGTTCGCTGCCCCCGGAGTGTCGATCAGGGTGAGCACGGGGACGGAGAGGCGGTCGGCGAGCCGGATGAGCCGGGCCGCCGTGCGGTACCCGGCGGGGCGCGTCGCGGTGCCGCACTGGGCCGCGTACGCGACCGACCGGCCCTCCCGCAGCCCGAACCCGCACAGCAGGCCCGCGTCCGTGCCCCCGCACCGGTCCCCGCTGATCTGCTCCCGCCAGGAGAAGTACGCGTCGAGGTAGGCCGCCGCGCGCGGGCGTTCGGGCGAGCGGGCCCGGAGCACCGCCTCCCAGCCCGTACCGGGCGGCCGCGCGTCCCCGAGCGCGCGCGGCGGCGCGACGGGCCCCCGCGCGGGCGAGCCGAGCAGCCGCAGCCAGCGGCCGAGGCGCGTACGCAGCCGGTCCGCCGGGACGACCGCGTCGACGGCGCCCGCCGCCAGCTGGCCCTCGGCGGTGTACGCCGACGGGTCCGCGTCCGGCGGCCGGACCCGCGAGCCCGCGAACCCCACCTGCGCGCCGGGCAGGGCGAGCACGACGTCGGCCCCCGCCCCCAAGGTCGCCCAGCCGCCCCCGGTCGTCGGGTCGCGCACCACGGCGATCTGCGGCAGCCCGGCCGCGCGGTTGAGCGCCGACTGGGCCGCCACGCGCTGGAGCTGGGACAGGGCCCGCATGCCCTCCTGCATCCGGCTGCCGCCGGTCGCGACGAGCGAGACGAGCGGCAGTCGGTGTGCGCGGGCCGCCGCGTACGCCGCCTCCAGACGGTCGCCGGTCCGCTCCCCGAGCGAGCCGCCCAGATACCGGAACTCGAAGGAGACCAGGACGGCGCGGACACCCTCGACGACGGCCGTGCCGCACACGACGGACTCCGTCTCGCCGGTGCGCTCGTACGCCGCGGCGCGCGCGTCGTCGTACCCGGACCAGGCGAGCGGGCCGTCGGGCCGCCCCGCCCCCACTGGCTCAGGAAGCTCGGTGAAGTCGGAGGTGACGGCGGCGATGGCCTGGCGCGCGGAGACACGGGCGGCGGCGCTGTCGGCGGCGCGATGCGTATGAGGTGAGGACACGCCTCGTACTCCTACCCGCTCTGCCGCGTTCCGTCGAGGACCGACTTGTACGCCCGACCGGCACAGGGCTTCGGTACGAAGGCGGCAATCCGGCCGGGTGGCTGCTCCGAACCCCCTGTGACCGACAGCCCATTGGCAGTAGGGAGTCAGCAATGCACATACAGCGGAACAGCAGCACGCCCGGTCGCAGGCGGGTCAAGAGGTTCGCCGTCGCCGTGGCCGCCGTGGGGGCCCTCGTGGGCGGTGGGATCGCCGTGGCGGGCCCGGCCAGCGCCGACACGTTCTGCGGGGCGACCGGGGACGGTGGCTTCGGGTGCGTGATCGACCAGGGGGACGGGACGTTCAAGATGGTCAACAGCAACGGGGACATCGTCTACAACTGGTGACGCCACGCGCCTGACGCCCGGCGCCTGACCTGAGGACGGGCGGACCACGACCGGCTCCCGCCGGCGTGTGTCCGCCCGTCCGTGCTGTCGGCTCCGTCAGGAGCCGCGGCAGATGAAGAGGGGACCGACCCAGTGGTCGCAGACCGGGCCCGTGGTGGGCGGCGGGGTCGGCGTCGGCGTCGGGTCGGGGGGAAGGGTGGGCTCCACCGGCGTCGGGGTGGGCGTGGGTTCCGGAGGCGGGGTGGGCGTCGGGGTCGGTGTGGGGGACGGTGCCGGGGGTTCCGTCGGTGCCGGGCTCGGCGTGGGGGTGGGTGGGAGCGTGGGCGTGGGCGTCGGCTCCGGCGGGCGAGGCGGTTCCGGTGGCGTCACGGGCGGGACTGGTGAGATGGGCGGGGCAGGTTGTGTCTGCTCGGGCTGTACGGGGGCCGGGTTCTGCGGCTGCTCGACAGGCGGGTCGGCAGGCTGCTCAGCGGGCTGCTCGGCCTGAGGCTGAGGAGCCACGGGAGCCACGGGAGCCACGGGAGCCACGGGGGCGGGGGGAGCCGGGGGCGCCACCGGAACCACCGGAGCCTCGGGAGCCGGGGGAACCGCCGGAGCCTCGGGCCGCGGCTCCGCCGCCGTGCCCGGCCGCGGCTCCGGCGCGGCGACGTCCGGCGCTGACTCCGGTGCCTCACCCGGCGCCTCCACCGGACGGGAGGCCACGCCGCTCTCCGCCGTCACGGCGCGGGCGGGGTCCGCTGAGTGACCCGTGCCGCTCAGGACGAGGCCCGCCGCGACGGCCGCTCCGGCCACCGTGGTGCCGACGGCCCCGACCACGGCCGCGGGAAGCTTCCCACCCGCGGTGAGGGCGTGCCGCAGGCCGTGCAGCAGCCCGCCGGAGCCGGACGTGCCCCCGCCGGTGGAGGCGGCGGCCCCGGCGCCTGCTCCGGCCGCGAGCGGCACCAGGAACTTGCCCGCGCCGCCGAGGACGAACACGAGCAGAGCGGGCCCGACGAGCGCGGGCAGCCGGTGGTTGGCGCTGGTCAGGAGGGCGAGACGGGCCCGGCAGTCGGAGCAGCCGCCGAGATGGGCGACCAGCGTCTCGGACTGCCGCGGCGAGGCCTCGCCGCGTATGTGCGCGGGCATGCGGTCCCAGTGGGTCTCGCAGGCCGGGCTCTCGGGCGTACCGGGGTGCGCGCGCAGGAAGGCCTGGCGCATGCCCTCGCGGGCCCGGTGCAGCAGCACCGCCGTGGCGCCGCGGCCCGCGCCGATGCTCCGGCCGATCGCGTCGAGCGGCTGCCCCTCGGCCTCGGCGAGCCACAGCGCCTTCACCCAGCGCTCGGGCAGCTGGCCGAGGACGCGCGTCAGCAGGTCGACGGACGACACCCGCGCCGCCGGGTCGCCCACGCCGTCGGCCACAGTGGTGACGTCGATGACCTCGGGCGCCCAGAGGGCCTGCGGATCGTGCGGGGTCTCCTTCGCGGCGGCCTGCCCCACCGACACCGCGAGGTGCCGCACGGTCGTCATGAGGTACGCCGCCACGTTCTCGATCTCGTGCCCCGCGGCCAGGCGCCGCCAGACACGGAAGTGCGCCTCGGCGACCAGGTCGTCGGCGACCCAGGCGTTGCCGGTCAGGGAGCGGGCGTACGCCACCAGACGCGGGTGCTCGGCCTCGTAGACGCGCGCGTAAGCGGCGGTGACGGCTCCGGACGCGTCCGTGGCGGGCTCGGACGGAACGACGGCGGGGACGTCAGAGGGGACGTCGGCAGGGACGTCGGACATGACAGGACACTCCTGTCCCACTGCGGAGGTGTGGATGAGGTCGAAAGACTAGGTGAGAAATGTCGGACATATCAGGGATAGGTGACGCAGGTCACAGCGGGCTCTTCATGCACTTCCGTAATGCGGGCACCTGTCACTGGGTCGTAGGGGTAAGGAACCGGCAGAAGTGGAGCCCGACCATGGCCGTCACGCTTGAGCAGTCCGCCCGTGCCCGCCTGATCACCCCCGAGGGCCGTGAGCGTCCGATCCCCGTGGCGCTGAGCTACGCCGCGAGCGATCCGCTCGCGGTGCAGGTCGCCTTCCCGCCCGAGGTGTCCCTGGACGGCGCAGAGGTCACCTGGGTCTTCGCCCGCCGCCTGCTGGAGGAGGGGCTGGACGCCCCGGCGGGCACGGGTGACGTGCACGTCTGGCCATGCGGCCGCGCGCGTACCGTCCTGGAGTTCCACGCGCCGCACGGCCTCGCGCTCGTGCAGTTCGACCGGGGTGCGCTGCGGCGCTTCCTGATGCGTACGTACGCCGTCGTGGCCGCGGAGGGCGAGGAGGTGGGGCTCGATCTGGACCGCGGTCTGACGGAGCTCCTCGGCGGAGTCTGAACCGGCGCACCCGCCCCTTGAATATAGGTTAGGCTAGCCTAACTCGATCACGTGCGTCCGTAGGTTTCGCATGTTCCACGTGAAACGGGCGTTTCAGGATCTCAGGGGAGGAGACCGGGGTGGGCCACGGCTGGGAAGGCGTCGTCCTCAAGCTGTTCCGAGGCAAGGACTTCCGGTTCACGGTGACCGGTGCCGAGGACGTGACGGATCACTACCGTCGTCTGCACGTCACCGACGGCGGCATGCTCGCGCAGACCGGTGTGCACCCCACGATGTGGGTGCGGCTGTGGTTCGACAACGCGGGCAAACCGCATCAGCGCGCCTACACCCTCGTCGACCCGGACCCCGAAAAGGGCACGTTCAGCCTGGAGTTCGCGCTGCACGACGGCTGCGCGAGCGAGTGGGCGCGCAAGGCGGGACCGGGTGACACGATCGAGGCGACCGTGCAGGGCACCGGCTTCGACCTGCCGCAGCCGGAGCCGTCGCGGCTGCTCGTCGTGGGCGACACGGCCGCGCTGCCCGCGGTGAACTCCCTCCTGGAGTCGATGCCGGGCATCCCCGCGACGATCTGGTTCGAGACGCAGCACGCCTCGGACCGCGAACTGCCGCTGGGCGTCGACCCGGCGCTGCACGAGGTGCACTGGATCGACCGGCAGGCCTCCGGCGCGGAACTGGTGAAGCAGGCCAAGGCGGGTCTCGCCGCCGCCGTCGAGGACGCGCCCGACGCCTACGCCTGGATCACCTGTGACACGACGACCACCCGCGCCCTGACCGCGTACGTACGCAAGGAACTGGGGCTGCCCAAGGACCGGGTCCACGCGCTCGGCTACTGGCGGCCGGGGCGCGGCTGACGGCGACGGCACACGGCGGCGCGGTGAGTGCGGGGCATCCGACCCGAGGGCGGGCTCAGGGCCGCTCGGCCAGCTCCACGGTGACCCGCTCCCCGGAGTCCAGCGCCCGCACCCCGGCCTCGGCGACGGCCGCAGCCGCGTATCCGTCCCAGGCGCCGGGGCCCGCCGTCCGCCCCGCGCGCGCCGCCCGCACCCAGGCCCGGACCTCACGGTCGTAGGCGTCGGCGAAACGCACCAGGTAGTCCTGGGCGATCTCCCGGCGCGCGCCGCCCTTGGAGCGCACGACCATCGCGGGCTCGTCGCCGACGCGGGCGGTGCCCCGCTCGCAGACCGCCTCGCACGTCACCTCGTAGCCGAAGCCGCAGTTGACGAAGACCTCGACGTCGACCAGCACGCCGCCGTCCGTCTCGAACAGCACGAGCTGCGGGTCGAGCAGCCCGGCGGGCGCCCCGGACGACGGCCGGGGCCGGGCCACGGTCACCGCCGTGATCTCCTGGCCGAGCAGCCAGCGCGCCGCGTCGATCTCATGGGACACCGAACTGCTGATGAGCATCGAAGAGGTGAAGTGCGGGGGAGAGGACACATTGCGGTGCCGGCAGTGCAGCATCAGCGACCTGCCCAGCTCATCGGCGTCGAGCAGCGCCTTCAGCCGCCGGTACGCGGTGTCGTAGCGGCGCATGAACCCCACCTGGATCAGGGCGCGCCCGGCCCGTGCCTCCGCCTCGACAACCCGCAGCGCCGCCCCGGGATCCGGCGCGAGGGGCTTCTCGCACAGGACGGGCAGGCCGCGCGCGACGGCCGCGAGCAGCGCCTCCTCGTGGGTGGCGTCCGGGGACGCCACCAACACGGCCCGCACGTCGGGCTGGTGGAGGGCGGCGAGGGCCTCGGCGTGCACGCGCACGCCGTCGAGCCCGGCCGCCGCCTGCTCGGCCCGCCCCGTGTCCGGATCCGCGACGGCCGCCACCCGCGCCCCGGCCGTCCGCGCGAGACGGCGCACATGATCGGCACCCATGTGGCCCGCGCCCAGAACGGCCACCCCCAGCGGCTCACTCACTCCACGAACTCCCCTCCCGCGCCCGACCGTCGGGTCACCGTAGCCGCACGCCGCCGCACGATCACCACGCACCCGGCGAGCAGCACCGCCGCACCCGCCCCGACCAGGACGAGGGCGGGCCAGGCGGAGTCGTCGTCGGACTCCGTGGACGGCGCGAACGCGGGGGCCGCCGCGGCGGCGTGCCGGGCCCTGTCGGGCGCCGTGCGGGGCTTCGCGGGCACCAGCGAGCCGACGGGGCGCACCCGGCCCGCCGCCGCGAAGCCCCAGTCGAGCAGCCGTCTGGCCTCCTCGTACACGGCGTAGCCGCCGTTCTGGGGGTTCATCACCGTCACCACGAGCGTGCGCGCGCCCCGGTGGGCGGCGGCGATGAGGGTGTTCCCGGCCCTGCTGGTGTAACCGTTCTTGACGCCGATCAGACCGGGGTAGCGGGCGACGCCGCCCGCGCCGGTGAGCAGCCGGTTGGTGTTCTGGATCGGATACGACCAGCCGCCCGCGGGGAAGGAGGCGACCGTCGTCGAGCAGTAGCGCGCGAACTGCGGGTCCGCGAGGCCCGCCCTGCCGAACACCGCCAGGTCGTAGGCGGAGGAGACCTGGCCCGCGGCGTCGTAGCCGTCCGGCGAGACGACGTGCGTGTCGCGGGCGCCGAGCGCCCGGGCCTTGGCGCGCATCTGCCTGACGGTGCGGTCCATGCCGCCGTTCATGGCGGTGAGCACGTGCACGGCGTCGTTGCCGGAGCTGAGGAACACGCCGCGCCACAGGTCGGACACGCGGTAGCTGCGGCCCGCCGAGACCCCCACCAGGCTGCTGCCGCCGCCGACGCGGGCGAGTTCGGCGTCGGTGACCGTGTGCCGTGTGTCCGGGTGCAGCCGGGGAAGGGCCGCCAGGGCGAACAGCGACTTGAGCGTGGAGGCGGGCGGCAGCCTGCGGTGCGCGTCGCGGGCGGCGAGCACTTCGCCCGTGCGCGCGTCGGCCACCACCCAGGACAGGGCCGAGACGCCGGGCAGCGGCGGGGCGGCGGACCCGGGCCGCACCTGGGTGCCGGGCCGGTCGAGCAGCGACGAGGTGTAGGCGGGCTGCCGCACGGGCGGCGTGGGCTCCGCGCACGCGGCGGTGCCCGTGAGGCAGACCAACGCCCCGGTGGTGAGGGCCGACGTGCGGAAAAGAGAGCGGCGCAGGGCGGGCGACAGAAATCTGATGGTCATTCAGCCACCGTAGGAGCGGCCTCGGGACCACGCAGATCGGCTTGGCCCGGCCGGGGTCGTCGGGCGCTCGAACTCCGCCAGTCGGGCGGTGCGCACGGCCCGCGCGAGGCCGGTGAGGGCGAGGGCGCCGCACACGTGCCGCACACGTGTCGCGCGCGCCCCAGCCCTCATGCCGCGGCCGGAAGCCGACGGTGGGACGACCGAAGTCGCGGCGGGCGGACAGCACCGGGCGCCGCGGGCGGGGTCAGGTCTCGACGCTGGAGATGAGGTGGTCGATGACGTCCACGGGGCTGCCGCGCCGCCGGTACGCCGCCCGCTGGCGTTCGGCGCCGCCGCCGTCGGCCCGCAGGCGGGACCAGGCGGCGCGCACCAGTGGGAGGTCGCCGTGGTGTTCGAGGGCGGGCCGTGCCCGGCTCAGGAGGCGCGCGGCCTGTGTGGCCGCGGGCGAGAGGCGCCTGGTGGACAGGTCGATGCCGTCCCCGCCGAGCCCGTCGCGCGCGGCCCGCCAGCAGGCGGCCCGCAGCATCTCCGGCGGCGGGCGCAGCGGGGGCACCCCGGCCTCGATGGCCTGGAGCGCGGCGCAGGCCAGGGCCCTGACGACCCCGGCCAGCAGCACCACGTCGCTCACGGTGGAGGCCGCGTCCGCGACCCGGACCTCCACCGTGGGCACGTGGTGCGAGGGCCGGATGTCCCAGTACAAGCCGCCCCGGTCCAGGAGGGTGTCGGTGGCGATCAGGTCCTCCACGAGGTCCTCGAAGTGGCTCTGGGACTCGAAGTACGGCGGCGGCCCCGAGACCGGCCAGCGCCCCCAGACCAAGGTGCGCCAGCTCGCGTACCCGGTGTCCTCGCCGTACCAGTAGGGCGAGTTGGCCGCCAGGGACACGAGCGCGGGCAGCCACGGCCGCAGGTGGTTGCTCACACGCAACGCGGTCGGCAGATCGGGGATCCCGACGTGGATGTGGCAGGCGCAGGTGCTCTGCTCGTAGTCGAGGGCGCGGAACTGCGCGAGGCTCTTCACATAGCGCGGCGTGCTGGTGAAGGCCGGTGGCACGGGGTGCCCGAGGACCGGTGTGCCGCTGGAGATGACGCGCAGCCCCTGCCGGGCCGCGGCCCGCGCGATGCCTCCGCGCGTGGACCGGATCTGGACGGCGAGCTCGGCCAGGTCGGTGTGCGGGTCGGTGCGTCCTTCGACCTGGTAGCGCGTGATTTCGGTGGTGACCCGGTCCTTGAGTTCACCGGCGGCCTCCGCCACGACCTTGTCGGCGCTGGGGCTCAGCTCCCGGGTGACCGGGTCGACCAGCAGATACTCCTCCTCGACCCCCACCGTGACGGTCGCCGCCGACCCTGCCGTGTCCCCGGGGTTTCCCATAGGGGCCATGGTGACACCCGGAGGAAAATCCGGATCTGACGGAATATCGCCAATTACGCCGTGCGTCTTGAAGGCCCCGGCCAGTACCTCACCGGCGTCCTCGAACCGTGTCAGCACGAGGGGGCTCCTCGACCGGTACCGGAGCGGGGCGTTCGGGCTCGGCCGGTTCGCGCAGTGGCCGCAGCAGGAGCCAGCCGATGGCGGGAAGGACGATCAGCGGGGCCAGGGCGGTGCGCAGCGAGGTGGCGTCGGCGAGGGAGCCGATGAGGGGGCTGGCCACGCCGCCGACGCTGACGGTCAGGCCGAGCGTGACCCCGCTGGCGGTGCCGACGCGGCTCGGCAGGTAGTCCTGGCCGAGGGTGACGTGCAGGGAGAAGGGCACGTACAGACCCGCCGATGTGAGCGCCACGCACCCATAGAGCAGCGGTCCGGGGACGAACACGACACCGGCGACGGCGAGCACGCTCAAGGCGTACGACCACCGCACGACGGCGACCCGGCTGTAGCGGGTGGCGAGCCGCCCGCCGATCACCGTGCCCACGGCGCCGCCGATGTAGAGCACGAACAGGCCGGCCGTACCGGCGACTTCGCCGCCGCCGACGCGCTCGCGCACGTACAGCGCGATGAACGCGCTCAGGCAGACGAACACGATCGAGCGGCACACGATCGCGCCGGAGAGCCGCAGGAACGAGGCCCAGTCGTCGGCGCCGGTGCCCTTGGCCGCACGGGCGGCCGCCGCCGTGGCCGCGAGCGGCGCCTTGACCTCGCGCAGCGCCGCCGCGCACAGCGCCGCTCCGGCCAGGGCGGGCACGACGAGGAGCGGAGAGGCCCGCAGACCGCCGGTCGCGATGACGGCCGCGACGAGCAACGGGGCCGTGGCGAAACCGATGTTGCCGCCGAGGGAGAACCACCCCATCGCCGTGTGGCTGCCGCGGCTGGCGACGCGCGCCACGCGCGCGGCCTCCGGGTGGTAGGCGGCGACACCGATGCCGGACACGGCGACCACCACCAAGGTCAGGGCGTACGAGTCGAAGACGCCGCTGAGCGCGACACCGACGCCGCCGACCACTGTGCTCACCGGAAGCAGCCACGGCATCGCCCACCGGTCGGTGAGCGCCCCGAACAGCGGTTGCACCACCGACGAGAGCAGCGACGCGGCGAGGACGATGCCGGAGGCGGCGGCGTAGGTATACGCCCGCTCGGACACGAAGTACGGGACCAGGGCGGCCACGGCTCCCTGGTAGACGTCCACACAGGTGTGGCCGAGGGACATCAGGGTCAGGGGCCTGTTGCGGGGCGAGGGCTTGGACACGGACCGATCGTCGCCCCGCCCCACCCTGTCGGGCTTCCGATAAAATGCCAAGGTCTGACGATTACCCGCCAGCGTGACGCACACCATACGGGGAAGCCGTGGAGCCCATGCCGCAAGCCGCGCCCCCGCCGGAACCGGAGCCCATCCGCTACACCCCCGTGGCCCCGACCCACGTCCGGGTCCTCGCCCCGGGGGACCGCATCGACGCGCACCGGCACGACGACCACCAGATCGCCTACGCGGGCTCCGGGGTCGTCGCGGTCACCACGGACGCCGGTACGTGGTACGCGCCCGGCACCCGCGCCATCTGGGTGCCCGCGGGCACCGTCCACTCCCACCGGGCGTACGGACACCTGGAGATGTACTTCGTCGGTCTGCCCGCCGACGACAACCCGCTGCACCTCGACGAGCCGACCGTCCTCGCCGTCAGCCCGCTGCTGCGCGAGCTGATCATCGAATACGCCCGCGGCCCCAAGAGCGGAAGCCCGGAGCGCCACCGGCTGCGCGCGGTCCTGCGCGACCAGTTGCGCGCGTCCCCGCAGCAGCCGGTGCGGCTGCCCACGCCCGCGGACCCGCGCCTCGCGGCGGTCTGCGCGCTCGTCCACGACAACCCCGCCGACCCCCGCACGCTCGCCCGGCTCGGTGCCGCGACCGGGGTCGGCGAGCGCACCCTCAGCCGTCTCTTCCGCTCCGAGCTCGGCATGACCTTCCCGCAGTGGCGCACCCAGTCACGGCTGTACCACGCCCTGCGGATGCTCGGCGACGGCGTCCCCGTCACCGCGGTGGCGCACCGCTGCGGCTGGTCCTCGACGAGCGCGTTCATCGACGTCTTCCGGCGGTCGTTCGGCTATACGCCGGGCACGCACCAACGGCGTGCCTGAGCCGGGCGCACCGGCTTCCCTGCGCGCTCCCCGCGCCGTACCGACTTCCGTACGCCCCACGTGTGGGGGATCGCGACACACCGAGCAGATCAACAAACCTGGGGGCACCACGGCCCGCGTGCCACCGTTCCGGTGGCCGCAGTCCGCGAACGCGCGGGCCCCGAGGACGGAGGATCGGCATGCCCAGGGTGAAGGCGATGAGGAAGAGGCTCTCCGCGCTGTGCGTGGCGGTGGCCGCCACAGCCGTCGCGGCGGCTCCGGTGTCCACGGCCCACGCGGCCGACGGGTACGACCGGTGCCCCGACGGCTTCTACTGCATGTTCTCGGGTCTCGACGGGACCGGCGACATGATCAAGCTCAACGGGAACACCGCGGACCTCGGAGAGATGGACAACCGCGCCAAGTCGGACTGGAACCGGACGCCGTCGACCATCTACCTCTGGTCGGAAACGGCCTACTCCGGCTGCACGGCCGTGACCTCGTCGGGGCCGACCGGCAAGGGCAACTTCTTCCCCACCTACCGGGACTTCTTCAGCTCGGTGCAGTTCAACGGGCCCGGCGGCCCGAGCTGCGGGACGCCGCCCGGCGAGGACGGCTGAGCCTTCGGTCGCAGGCCCCCGGGCCCGGCGGGGGACCGCGGTCTTAGGATGCGGTCATGGCTGCTCAGGACCCCTCGACCCGAACGTCCTCCAGGGACCCCGAGCTGGGCTTTCCGCCCCCGGGCGAGGTCCTGCACCGGCTGCGCGCCCAGCGGGGCATGTCGCTGCGTCAGGTGGCCGCGGAGTGCGGCCTGTCCGTGTCGTTCCTCGCCTCCCTGGAGCGCGGCGAGACCGACATCGCCCTGGAGCGGCTCGGGCGCCTCGCCAAGGTCTTCGGGCACGACGTCGGCTCGTTCCTCGGCTTCTCCCGGGGCCGCGCCACGCCCTCGGTGTACCCCAGGGAGGAACAGGAGACCCTGAACCGTGCCCCGGGAGTCGTCTACCGAGTGCTGCGCGCCCCCGAGCTCGGATACCAGGTCGTCACCGGGGACTTCGCGCCGCACAGCGGCCTGGTCGAGGACCTCCAGCACGAGGGCACCGACCTGGTGATGGTCACCCGCGGCACGCTCGTGGCCCGCTACAACGGCGTCGACCACGAACTGCGCGCGGGGGACCGCATCCAGTGGGCGGCAGGCCATCCGCACACCTTCCGCAACGACGGCGACGAGCCCGCGCAGATGGTCGTCGTGCTGTTCTCCAGCCTCTACTGAGCCTCGGCCTCTGGTCTGAGGCGGGGCCACGGAGCGACTGCCGCCGCGGCCCCGCCGTCTCGACCGGTTGCTGGTTGCTGGTTGCCGGTTACCGGTTGCTAGTTGCGGCCGGCGGGCGTGCGGTGCTTCGCGGCCGCCGCGGGCTTGGGCAGGGTGCAGCCCGGACGGTTCAGGTCGATCTTGTTGCCGGCGCCGACACAGGGGACCACGATGTAGGTCTGCTGGGCGTACCCGATGCTGTTGCGGACGGTGACGTTGCCGTTCTCGTCGACTTCACACGGGTTGTTGTCGGTGCAGCGCTGGCCGCTCTCGTTGATGGTGTTGTTCACGGCCACGACCTTGCCGGTCTGGTCGTCGATCACCGGTGAGCCGGAGGTCCCGCCGATGACCTGGCAGGGCTGGGTGTAGCGGACCGAGTCCTTCCAGGTCCACCGGCCTTCCTTGAGCCGGTAGGCGAAGCCGTCGATGTTGCACTTGTACATGCGCTTCCAGTAGCCGGAGGCGACCGTGATGGCCCGGCCCGCCTGCGGGTGCGCGGCGTCGAGGTCGAGGGCCTTGATGCCGTAGCGCGTCTCGATGTCGCGGTAGGTGCTGGTGAGTTCGTACAGCGAGACGTCGGTGTCGGTCATCGTGCCGTACGCGATCTTGCTGGCGCGCACGGTGCCCGCGTTGCCGCCGCTGGCGTTCAGGAGGGTGAAGCTGCGGGTGGACGCACGGTTGACGATGACCTGGCCGGGGCCGGGGAAGCCGGTCTCCAGGCAGTGGCCGTTGGACAGGACGAGCGCCTTGTCGGTGGGCTGGGAATTGGGCACGCGCACGACGGAGCCGGAGCAGTTGCTGAGCGCCACGGTGCCCGCGTAGGTGACGGCCTTGGCGTTGACCTTGGCCTTGGTCGCGGCCACGGGCTTGGTCGCTGTCGTGCGCTTGTCGGCCGTCGGCGCCTCGTTGGTGATGGCGGCCGCGGGTATCGCCGTCGCGCCGAGGAGCAGCGTGGTGAAGACGGCACCGACGAGAGGCTTGTTCATGTGGGGGTCCCCTCTGATGGCTCTGTGACCGGAGGGTCGACCGACCCCCCAGCTTTGTCATGCGCATTCTTGGGCCACCCCACCCCCAGGAACAAGACCATGTACGGCCGACTCCGCGGAACCTCCGTGCTGCACAAGGGACTTCAAGTCTTCCGTGCTGAGCGATATTCTGCTCTGGCGTACTGTTTATCGTACGATCCTCGTGTGTGACGCACAGGCGAGGCCAAGGAGCGACGACTTCGGGAGGACCGTGTGGTTCCGGAACTTGTCAGGACCTGGGCGGCCGGCTGGGCCGTGTCGCGGCGCACGCCGCCGCCGGTGGAGCGGCCGTGGGGGATCTACCTCGACGTGGGCACCGCCGGTCAAGTGGGGCGCCATGTACTGCCGTACGCCACCGAGTCCGTCGTGCGCGCGGCGGCGGCCTCGGTGCGTGTGCCGGACACCTGGCTCAAGGTGCCCGGGGAGCCGGAGGAGGTCGAGCCCTGGCTGCCCGAGGGCTGGACGGTCGACAAGGAGGAGTGCGGCCATCTGATGTCCGTGTCCTTCCGGGCCACGGACCCGGCCGTACCGGACGGCTACACCGCCTCGGTGGAGACGCGCGACGGCGTCACCTTCGTGCGCGTGCGCGACGAGACGGGCGCACCGGCCGCCCAGGGGCAGATGGCCGTCCTCGGTGAGGCCGCCGTCGTGGACCGCGTCGTCACGGACGAGGCGCACCGGCGACGGGGCCTCGGCAGCCACGTGATGCGCGTCCTCGCCGACGAGGCGCTGGCGCGCGGCGCGGGCCTCGGCGTCCTCGGCGCGACCGACGACGGCCACGCCCTGTACGGGACGCTGGGCTGGAAGCAGAGCGCTCCACTGGCGGCGTGCATCTACCGGCCGTGACCGGGAAGGGTCGGTGATCACGGCCGGTTCGCGGCCGGTTCACGCTCGGCTCGCAGCCGGTACGCGGCCTACGGGGTTCGCCCCATCAGGCGCAGGAGACGGTCCTGTGCGGGCGCGGCGTCCGGCGTCGGTGTCCGCTGCGGCCGCCCGTAGTAGCGGTCGCCGTCCACGAGTGGGCTTTCGCTGACGTCCTGATAGATCCACTCGACGTTGCCGAGGACCCAGCGCACCGCGCGGGTGTCGAGTCGTTCGTCGAGCCGTACCGCGCGGGCGAGGTCCCAGGTGTGCGTGACGGCGTCCACCACGTACAGGCCGAGCAACTGCCTGCCCGGCACGGGACCGAACGGGTAGTCGACGACCCGGTCCAGCGCGCCGGTGGCGTGGAACGCGGCCCGGCACTCGGCCACCGCCTCCCGGTACACGGCCACCAGGTCGTCGCCGGGCGCGTCCTCCTGGTCCAGGTTCGCCATGAACTCCGCGCTGCCGCCGCCGCGCAGCAGCGCGGAGTAGACGCGGCTGCCCTGGATCATGTGCTTGACCAACTGCCGTACGTTCCAGGCGGAGCAGGGCGTGGAGTTCTCCCAGGAGGCGTCCGGCACCGCTCGGAGCCGGGCGCCGAAACCGTCGGCCGCGGTGTCGAAGTAGCCGAGCAGTGCGTCGTCCGTGTCGTTCATGTGCTCAGCCTGGCTCGCCGATGACCTTGCGTCCGGCGGGAATCGGTCGCCGATGTGATCACTCGTGGTGGTGCGGGCGGGTCCCGCCCGCACCACCACGAGGCGCCCCGTCAGCCGGAAGCGGACCGCTCCACGGGAATCCAGAGCCTGGCGTCCGCCCGTGCCCGGTCCTCGGAGACGTTCACCCGCAGGATCTCCGGCCCTGGCCTGCTCCGGTACGGGTTCGACGGGAACCACTGCGTGAACACGTCCCGCCACAGGTGCTGGAGCGCCTGCGGGAACGGACCGGAGTTCTCGAAGACGGCCCACGCTCCCGCGGGAACGGCGAGGGCGTCCAGGTCCTCCGGCGCCTCCGCGCCCGTCACCACCCCGTGGTAGTAGTCGAGTTGGGTCCCCTCGGCACGGCCGGGGTCGAGCTGGTCGCTGACCCCGACGATCCCCTTCGGCTCCTGGTCGGACAGTGCGGCGACGCGTCGCAGCGTCTCGGCGTCGATGCTCCGGATGAACTCGGCGATCGCCGGATTGGCCCCTTCGTGGACGAGCGGGACGCGGGCCTTCCTGCCCACCACGCGGAACTCGTCCTTGTCCACGATCCGATAGCGCATGCTGCTGCTCCCTTCGACGATGAGTCGGAAGGACATCCGGGGCTGCGAGCGCAGCGCCGCTCCGGTGCGGCGGGCCTCGCTCGGCCCCACGCCGTGGACGGCGCGGAACGCACGCGCGAACGCCTCGCCCGATCCGTAGCCGTGGCGCACCGCGATGTCGAGCAGCGTCCGCTCACCGGCGAGCACCTCGGCACCCGCCGTGGACAGCCGCCGCAGCCGGATGTACTCCGACAACGGGACCCCCGCGAGCGCCGAGAACAGCCGCCGGAAGTGGTACTCCGACGTCATGGCGATGCGCGCGAGGTCGCGCACCTCGATCGGCTCGCCGAGGTGCGCCTCGATGTGCTCCATCGCCTGGTTCAGCCGCTCCAGCACGCGGATCTCCTTCCCTTTCGATCACTCACGTTAGGAAGGACCGACCCCGCCCGACCCGACATCCTGTGCCCGATGCGGTCGGGTGCCCGCGGGCAGGGACGCGTCCGGAGGCTGTCGCAGCGCGTCCAGAACGGCGCGCACCCCCGCGCGCGGCGGAGCGCCGCGGCGGACCGCCGCCGTGATGGTACGCGTCACGGGGGTCGCGAGTTCGCTGGTGGCGACGCGATAGCGGCGGTCCACCGCCAGGCCCGGAAGGAGCGCGATCGACAGACCCGCCTCGACGTGCTGGAGCGCCATCATGTAGTTGCTGAACCGGCACACCACCCGCGGCTCGAACCGTGCCTGTCGGCACAGGCGCAGCGCGAGGTTCGCCATGTACGACTGCGGCATGTCGAACGCCCACGCCTCGTCCGCGAGGGACGCGAGGTCCACGGCGCCGCGCCCGGCCGCCGGATGCCCGGGATCCACCACGAGCAGGATCGAGTCCGTGGCCAGCGGTACGAGGTCGAGGTCGGGCCCCAGCGGCAGTTCGTCGAAGTCCGTGGTCGTGATGATGAGGTCCGCGTCGCCGCCCCGCAGCGCGGGCATGCTCTCGTGCGGCTCCAGCTGGAGCACCTCGACGTCCAGATGCGGATGCTCCCGAGCGAGCCGGGTCACCGCCGGTACGGCCATGGTGTGGATCGCGCTCTGGAACACCCCGAGGCGCACGAGCCCGGCCGGTTCCTCGCCGAACCCGCGCAGCTCGGCCTCGACGCTGTCCATGTGGTCGAGGATCGCCCGGGCCCGCCGGGCCAGGATCAGCCCGGCGGAGGTCAGGCGCACCCGGCGCCCCGTGCGTTCGATGAGCTGCGTGCGCGTCTCGGATTCGAGCACGGCGAGCTGCTGCGACACGCTCGACGGGCTCAGATTGGCGGCTTGGGCGACCGCCCGGACGGTGCCGAGTGTGTCCAGCTGGGTGAGCAGACGCAGTCTCCAGGGGTTCATCACCCCACGATTGTTGTTCGGTTCCGCCGAACAGGAAAGCCGGAATTGTGAGATGGACGTGTCGCTCGGGGGCGGCCTACCGTCGGCCGCATGGCTGATTCGCACACCCCTCCGCCCCTCACCGCTCCGTTGGCCCCCGTCCCCGGGCGGGCGTCACCGTCGTCGCCGGAGGCCTTCTGGGCCGATGCCGACCGGCATCTGGTCCGGTACGGCGGCACGTTCACGCGCGAGATCATCGACCGCGCCGCCGGCAGCTTCGTGTACACCGCGGACGGCCGGAAGATCCTCGACTTCACCTCCGGGCAGATGAGCGCGATCCTCGGCCACTCGCACCCGGAGATCGTCGCGACCGTCCAGCAGGGCATCGCGACGCTCGACCACCTCTTCAGCGGCATGCTCAGCCGCCCGGTCGTCGACCTCGCCCGGCGCCTCGCCGAGAGCCTGCCCGCGCCGCTGGAGAAGGCGCTCCTGCTGACGACCGGCGCCGAGTCGAACGAGGCCGCCGTCCGGATGGCCAAGCTCGTCACCGGCAAGCACGAGATCGTCTCGTTCGCGCGGTCCTGGCACGGCATGACGCAGGCCGCCGCCTCCGCCACGTACAGCGCGGGCCGCAAGGGCTACGGCCCGGGCGCTCCGGGCAACTTCGCCATTCCCGTGCCGAACGCCTACCGCCCCGACTTCACCACGGCCGACGGCGCGCTCGACTGGCGCCGCCAGCTGGACTTCGCCTTCGACCTGATCGACGCCCAGTCGACCGGCAGCCTCGCCGCGTGCCTCGTCGAGCCGATCCTCAGCTCCGGCGGCATCATCGAGCCGCCGCCCGGCTACTTCGCGGCCCTGCGCGACAGGTGCCGGGAACGCGGCATGCTGCTGATCCTCGACGAGGCCCAGACCGGCCTGTGCCGCACGGGGACCTGGTACGCGTTCGAGCGCGACGGCGTCGTGCCCGACATCCTCACGCTGTCCAAGACGCTCGGCGCCGGGCTCCCCCTCGCGGCCGTGGTCACCAGCGCCGAGATCGAGCAGGAGGCGTACGACCGCGGGTATCTGTTCTTCACCACGCACGTGGCCGACCCGCTGGTGGCCGCGGTCGGCAACACCGTCCTCGACGTCCTGGTCCGCGACAGGCTCGACGAGCGGGCGCGGAGCCTCGGCGCGTTCCTCCGCCAGGGCCTCACGGACATCGCCGAGCGGCACGAGGTCGTCGGCGACATCCGCGGCCGGGGCCTGCTGGCCGGGCTCGAACTCGTCGTCGACCGGGAGAGCAAGCGGAGCTCCAGCGAGCTGGGCGCGCACGTCACCCGGCGCTGCCTCGAACTGGGCCTGCACATGAACATCGTCCAACTGCCGGGCATGGGCGGGGTCCTGCGGATGGCACCGCCGCTGACCGCCACCGAGGACGAGCTGTCCCTCGGCCTGACGATCCTCGACCAGGCGATCGCCGAGGCCCGCGCGGAGCTCTGAGGCCTGCGCCTTCACCGTGAGACCCGACTCAGCCGCCCTGCCCCCGTCCGGACCGCCCTTCGCCGCGTCGTCCCTGGGCCGTGTCCTGCCCGTCCGAGGGCGAGACCAGGCGCTTCATCTTGCGCCGCCCCCATTCCCAGGTCTTGGACAGCGGAGACCAGCCCGGTGACGCCTCCTTCCGCGGAACCCGCGGATCCTGTGGAACGGCCGGCGGCTTCCCGGAGCCGTCCGCCGACGGCCGGAGGGCGCGGGGCACGACAGGAGGATTCCCGGGACGACCCGGGGACGAGCCGCCTGACGGGCCATCACCCGTGCGGGGGCCGGCCTGCTTGGCGGGCGACGCAGAGGCGGGCGGCGGCCGCGACGGCGGAGCGGGAGGTGGGGCCGGACGCCCGGCCTTCACCACCTCGCGTACGTCGTCGGCGGCGATGTCGGACCGGACCCCCGTCAAGGCCTGCGCGTCCCGGGCCCGGCGCCAGCCGAGGGATACCGCACAGGGCGACCCGCTGTCCCTCGCGATGCGCCAGGGAATGTCGGCGTCCGCGGCCGGCCAGTGCAGGGGGTGCTCCGGCTCGGGACGCAGGGGAGCTGTCCTCGCCGGGGCCGTCCCCCACGGCGGCGGGCCCGGCGGCGGCTCGTGTGGCTGGTGGAGTCGGCTCGGGTGGGTCTCCCAGTCCGCCCTCATCCACTTCTCGTACACCGGGGAGGCCCAGGGCACGTAGCGGTCCTGGAGCTCGGCGAGGACGGGACCGCCGCCCGCGGCCCCGGCCAGCGGCGCGCACCAGCCGACGAAGCAGTACAGCGGGCGCGAGCCGTCGGAGTTCATGGAGGTGCTGATCTCGGCGGCGCGACAGGCGACGCCGACCAGCCTGTTGCGGCGGTTCTGCGCGAGCAGGAACCGCGGCCCTTGGTCCAGGTCCCGGCCGCCCGCCGTGAGCCCCGTGACCACGGCGGCCAGCCACTCCCGGTCCACGTCCCTCGGGACTGCCCGCCACCAGCGGTCGGCCCGCCTGGTGCGGCCGTAGACCACGGGAGTCCACGGACCCCCTTCACCGGGACGGGCCTCTTCCCGCGGGGAGGTCTCGTCCGCGTCCGGGCGCCCCCCGGACTCCCTCGGCCGGTGCGCCTCGTCTGGTTCAGACATCGCTGATCTTCACTCCGTCCTTGAAGACGGGAAGGCCCCTGAGCTCGCGTGCGACGCGCGTGTGGAACTCGAGGGCCAGCCGTGCCATCTGGGCGACTTCCTCCACCCGCTGTCGAGCGTCCACCACCGCCTCGACGTATTCAAGGTGGCGGCCCTTGCGCCAGAAGGTGGGACGGTGGTTCGCGACGGCCAGCTCGCGCCGACTCACCTCCTGGCGGAAGTCCGACTCCGTCTGGTGCAGGCCGAGACGGATCTCCTCCAGATACCGAAGGAGCGAGAAGAGGATCGGCTTGTGCAGCCCCATGGGGCGGACGGTCTGCGGATCCACCTGCTGGGTCTCCTCGGCTCCGAAGTGCCCCAGCATCACCGGGCAGACGAGGGTGGTGACGCCCTGCTGGAAGCAGACCGGCAGCACCTTCGTGACGTCCTCCACCAGTTGGTCCCAGATGACCGCGCGCTCGGCCGGGGACCGCGCCTCCGCCACCAGGTCCGCCTTGGTCACCAGAACGACGACGGCGGGCGGCGGCTGGTCGGCCTTCCTCCTGTTCCGCATCGACTCCTGGAGGAGGTACGTCATGCGCTGGGCCTTGGAGGCGCGCTGCACCCGCCGCACGGTGTGGGGCGTCACGGGATCCCGCAGATACCTGCCGTCGAGCACCAGGTAGACCGCGTCCGACAGGTCGAGCCGCGCGATGAGCGCCGAGGTGTCGCTGTCCTCGCCGCGCACCCGGTCGTCCAGGGCGCCGCCGCGGTAGTCCAGCCAGTCGATGGAGAGCAGCGGGTTGAAGTGCTCCCGGAACACGAACGAGTACGGCTTGAGCCGGTCCGCCTCGTTGGGCGGCGGCAGCAGCCCGTCGTCGATGAGCGCGTCCCAGGCCTCGGAGAGGTCGAGGTCCTGATCCGGATCGCAGGCGTGCAGGAAGTAGTTGTTGAGGCCCGCCGACAGGACGGAGTACATCCCGAGCAGGAAGGTCGTCTTGCCCGAGAGGCTGGGCCCGAGCATGGTGACGGTGATCTGGTGGGTGTCGTCGGTACTCATAGCGAGGCCCCCGGTCCTGCCGCGTGGGTTTCGACTTCAGAACAGTGGTAGTTCGCCCAGGAGGTTCTCGAGCCGCTTGCCCGGCTCGATGAGCGGTTGCAGCTGCGCGTACTGGGCCTGCGCCCGGTTGAGCATCTCGGCGGCGCTCCACCCCGGGTGCGGCTCGCCGCGCCAGGCCGCACGCCAGCGCCCCACCAGGTGGTTCTGCGCCTGGTACGCGGCGGCCTGCCGCATGGCGGACTCGATGTGGCCGTTGAGCTCCTCGGCGCGCTTCGCGATGGCCCAGTAGAGGCAGAAGAGCACCGGGCCGACGACGTTCTGCGGCTGTGGTCCGCAGGCCAGCTCGATGAGCGTGCCGTAGACGTGGCGGCTCTGCTGTACGGCGTTGATGAGCGGGTCGAAGGCCTGGTTGAAGCGTCGGACGTCGTCGTCATCGCCGAGCAGATCGCACTTGGTCAGGGCGATGACCAAGGGGGCGAACGTGGTCCGGTCGGCGAGGGCCGCCGTGATCGGCGCCATGAGGGACCTGACCTTGCGGGCTCCCCTGGGCGAGGTGAGCAGTTCGTACGCGTCGACGAAGACGACGAGCGCGTCCGCCGCGAGCAGGTCGCGGCGCAGCTCGGCTGACTGCCCGGAGGTGGACCGTTCGGTGAGCGCGCCGCCGCGGTGGTCGCGCCAGCGGAAGTCGACCAGGTCGCTCGGGCCGTGCCGCAACTTCAGCTCGTAGACCTGCCGGTGGTCGGTCGGCGGCGGATAGTCCCCGCGCAGTACGGCCCGGGCCGCGAGGAGCAGCTGCTGGTGCTGCGCCCGGTCCTGGCAGAGCACTTCGAAGCCGTACGGGCCGTTGTTCATCGTGCTGTACATCAGCGCCATGTACGTCGTCTTGCCGGCCTGGCTGTGCCCCAGCATCACTATGTTCACGACGCCGTCCCGCCACCCGTGCCGAGGGGGTCGCCGCTGGGGTCGTACCCGTGCTCGTCGTGCAGGTCGTGGGAGTACGTACCGGGCGTGGGGCGCGTCGGCCGCAAGACGGTCGGCGCATCGGCGGGAAGGCGCGGGGGAGCGGGCTCGGGCCGCGGCGGGGCGTCCAGGCGGGCGAGCAGCGCTCGGGTGTCGCCGGAGTCGGGCAACCGCCCGAGCAACTCGCGTGCCTTGTCCCGGTGCTTGTCGGCCAGGGGCGCCGAGCGGGACACCTCGATGACCTCGGTGACGGTGTCGAGCGCCGTCCGGGACGCGCCCCGGACGAGGTGCCGCTCCGCGATGTGCAGCAGGTGGTACGCGGGGTCGGCCGCGATGTCCGCGGGTACGCCGAGGTCGACGGGCCAGTCGTCGTCGCACAGGCCGGTGGCCTCGGCGGCCCGGTCGAACTGTTCGTCGTAGACGGGCTGGCGCAGCAGGTGGAAGCCGTCCATGGCAGCCACGACGCAGAGCGCCACGATGCGGCTGGCCAGCTCGCGGTTGACCTCCATCAGCTGCTGGTCGTCGGTCGGGGTCGGCAGCGGGAACGCCAGGCGCGCGCTCGCCGTCCTGTTGAGGACCTCCATCCGCTCCGGCGTCCAGGCGGAGAGGGTGGGGAACCGCAGTACGTAGACCTGCTGGCTGGCCTGGATGCGGCTGCCGCCCCGGTCTCCGCTGAGGTGACAGCCGCCGATGCGCACATGGAGTCGGTACAGGTCGTGCGAGGTCTCGACGACGAGCGCCGGAAGGTCCTTGAGGTCGTTGGCGTAGAGCCGGGCGTGCGGCCAGGCGAAGTGCCGGTCGGTGAGCCGCACACGGAGCAGATTCAGCCGCTCGTACGATCCAAGGTCCCCCATCACCCGTGCGCGGAGCCCGTGCCAGGGGGTTCCATCCTGACGTGTGTCCGGCATCAGGAGGGCCAGTACCGGCTTCTGTGAGAGATCTCGGTACTCGAGTTCGAGGTCGGCCCGGAAACTTCCCGGAAGGCCGTGGAACGGGTAGTGGTCCCGGTCGATTTCCTCCTGGACCCGGCTGCGGCGTACGGCTTCCTGGTGCGCTGCCTCCTCCCGGGCCAATCGCTGATTGAGCTGAGCCTCCTCGCGGAGATTCTCCGTGCGCAGGCGTTCGAGTTCCGCCTCGTGCGCCTGCGTTTCCCGGCGTTCATCGGCGGTGGCTCGTCGATCGTCGGCCGCCTGCCGGTACTGCAACCCCGCCACCAGCACATTGCTGACAGCGCTCACGATGTCTCCCGCGCCGATCATGTCGCCCATGAGTCCCCCCGGACAGGCAGCCGTAGCGCATTCAGGGCCCCCAAGACCCTGATTCGTTCAACCGTTCGCCCCCCAGCGTCGAGTTGAACGTACCGGCCGATTGTGTAGCCGAGATGCTACTGCCAGAAAGCGATTACGGCATCGCCTCGCGCTTTCCCGAACAATGGAAATGTGGCGGCATTTCCATTCCCCGTGAGGGAATGCATGCCCTTTGTGGTGCGGCAGGCTCGTGTGACGGCTGAGGTCCTTCGGCGGGTGGCTGTCGGACCGTCGACGGCCAGGGCGCACTCCGCCGTCCCCGCACCGCGTCCTGCCCGGCCGGAGCCCGGGGAAGGCCAGTCCCGGCCAAAACTCACTGGCGGGTCCGGGACCTCGCGGACGACCATGGGGCCATGAATGATCAACCCTCCCGATGGACCCAGGCGACCGTCTACCCCGACATGTGGGCGGACCCGGGCGACGACCCCCGCGACAACGGGGGCACGCCGGACGGCGAGCTCCCGACCCTCCAGGACTACCTGACGAACTACCGCATCACTCTGCGGATGAAGTGCGAGGGTCTTGACGCGGAGCAGCTGGCCCGCCGGTCGGTGCCGCCGTCGACGATGTCGCTGCTCGGCCTGGTGCGGCACCTCGCCGAAGTCGAGCGGGACTGGCGCGGCTGGCTCGGCGATCCGCTGCCGAAGCTGTACGGCGTGCGTGACGGGGACTTCGACGGGGCCGTCGCCGACCAGGCCGTGGTCGACGCCGCGTACGCGGACCTGGAGCGGGAGCAGGCGGAGACCGACGCGGCGCTTGCCCGGTACCCGGACCTGGGCGCGCGCGTGGGGAAAAACAACATCTCGATACGGGAGCTGCTGGTGCACCGCGTGGAGGAGTACGCCCGCCACTGCGGGCACGCCGACCTGCTGCGGGAGTGCGTGGACGGAAGGGTCGGACAGTGACCGCGTGACGCCGTCCCCGCGCCGCGACCGGTGGACACCCGCCTCCCGGCAGGTGTCCACCGGCCGCGGCGGCCCGGACGTCAGGCGGGCAGCGCCGCCTCGACTGCCGCCACGACCTCGGCCGACTCGGGCTCGGTCTGCGGGGCGAAGCGGGCGGCGACCGTCCCGTCGGCGGAGACCAGGAACTTCTCGAAGTTCCAGCGGATGTCGCCGGTGTGGCCCTCGGCGTCCGCCTCCGTCACCAGGTGCTGGTACAGCGGGTGCCGCCCCGCGCCGTTGACGTCCACCTTCTCCGTCAGGGGGAACGTCACGCCGTACGTCGCCGAGCAGAATTCGGCGATCTCCTCGGACGTGCCGGGCTCCTGGCCCATGAACTGGTTGCACGGCACCCCGAGGACGGTGAAGCCACGGGCGGCGTACGTCTCCTGGAGGCGCTCCAGGCCGGCGTACTGCGGGGTGAGGCCGCACTTGGAGGCGACGTTGACGATCAGGACGGCCTTGCCCAGGTACTGGGACAGGTTCGCGGGGCCGCCCTGGAGGCTCTCGATCTCTACTGCGTCGTAGACAGACATGCTGCGGAGCCTACGCTCAGGCCCGGCCGGGCGCGGAGCCGGGCCGGGCGGGCTCCGGCGGCCCGTCGCGGTGCAGCCTGCCACGGGCGACCAGCTCGACGGTGACGGCCGTGGCGATCGCCTGCACCGCCATCAGGGCGATGAGGACGAACAGCTGCACCGCGCCCGCCTGCACGGGCGAGGCGCCGCCGAGCAGCATGCCGACGAACGCGCCGGGAAGTGTGACCAGGCCGACGGTGCGGGTCTGGTCGAGCCCGGGAAGGAGTGCGTCGGACGCGGCCGGACGACTGACCTCCAGACGGGCGTCGTGCGGGAGCAGACCGAGGGCAAGGCCCGCCTCGAACTCGCCGAAGCGGGTGTGAAGTTCGTCCAGGGCGCGGCGCCCTGCGAGCACCGTCGCGGTGAGCGCGCCGCCGATGAGGATGCCGGTCACCGGGACCATGGCGATGCCGCGCACCGGGACGAGCCCGGTCAGGGTGAGCACGGCGACCACCGGCACGACGGGCGTCGCGATGGGCACCGCCGCCCACCACCAGGTGTCGTTCGGCGTGATGCGGCGCCCCGCTGTGCGCGCGGCCACGCCCAGCATGAGCAGCAGAAACGCGAACAGGGCCGCCGTGTGGTGCACCACCCAGCCGATGAGCGAGGAGACCACGGCCAGTTGCGCCGTCGCCCGTGCGCCGGCCACGGCGATCTCCCGGGCCCTGCCGCGCGACCCGTCCGGCGAGAGCCGGAACACCGCCGCCGCCGAGGCCGCCGCCAGGAGCAGGACCAGCAGGACGACACCCAGTGTCACGTTCACGGGCAGCAGCGTCTGAGCAGCGAGTACACGCACAGGCACACCCTAGGCGCGGGGGCCGTAGGCTCCTTCCTACCGGCGCGTTCGTCCTCTGGTGAGGCGATTGCGCCGGACGGACGTACGCAGCGACAGAAGGGCGACCAGTCATGGCGCAGCAAGTGCGGGGCGTGATCGCACGCGCGAAGGGCGAGCCGGTACGGATCGAGACGATCACCGTGCCGGATCCGGGGCCTGGGGAAGCCGTGGTGAAGGTCCAGGCGTGCGGTGTCTGCCACACCGACCTGCACTATCGCGAAGGCGGCATCAACGACGAATTCCCGTTCCTGCTCGGCCATGAGGCGGCGGGCGTCGTAGAGTCGGTGGGCGACGGCGTCAGCGAGGTCGCGCCGGGCGACTTCGTGATCCTCAACTGGCGTGCCGTGTGCGGCCAGTGCCGCGCCTGTCGGCGGGGCCGCTCCCAGTACTGCTTCAACACGCACAACGCGCGGCAGAAGATGACCCTCGCCGACGGCACCGAGCTGGCGCCCGCGCTCGGCATCGGCGCGTTCGCCGAGAAGACCCTCGTCGCGGCCGGGCAGTGCACCAAGGTCGACCCGGCCGCGTCCCCGGCCGCCGCCGGTCTGCTCGGCTGCGGTGTGATGGCCGGTCTCGGCGCCGCCATCAACACCGGCGGGGTCACCCGCGGCGATTCGGTGGCCGTCATCGGCTGCGGCGGGGTCGGCAACGCGGCCGTCGTCGGGGCCCGGCTCGCCGGAGCCGCGAAGATCATCGCCGTCGACATCGACGACCGGAAGCTGGAGACCGCCCGCGGCCTCGGCGCGACCCACTCCGTCAACTCCCGCTCGACCGACCCGGTCGAGGCCGTCCGGGAGCTGACCGGCGGCTTCGGCGCCGACGTCGTCATCGACGCCGTCGGCCGCCCGGAGACGTACGAGCAGGCCTTCTACGCCCGCGACCTGGCGGGCACGGTCGTCCTGGTGGGCGTGCCCACCCCGGAGATGCGTCTCGACCTGCCGCTGCTCGACGTCTTCGGGCGCGGCGGCGCGCTCAAGTCGAGCTGGTACGGCGACTGCCTGCCCGCGCGGGACTTCCCCATGCTCATCGATCTCTACCGGCAGGGGCGGCTCGACCTCGACGCGTTCGTGACCGAGACGATCGCGCTCGACGAGGTGGAGAAGGCCTTCGAGCGGATGCACCACGGCGACGTGCTGCGCTCGGTGGTGGTCTTCTGATGGCCCCCGCGACGGAGGGCCCCGTCCGCGTCGAACACCTCGTCACTTCCGGCACGTTCTCCCTCGACGGCGGTACCTGGGACGTCGACAACAACGTGTGGCTCGTCGGTGACGACCGCGAGGTCCTGGTCATCGACGCCGCGCACGACGCCGACGCCATCGCCGCGGCCGTGGGCGACCGGCGCCTCGTCGCCATCGTGTGCACCCACGCCCACGACGACCACGTCGACGCCGCCCCCGCGCTTGCCGACCGCACCGGCGCTCCCGTCCTGCTGCACCCGGACGACCTGGAGCTGTGGAAGCTCACCCACCCGGACCGCGCGCCGGACGGCGAGCTGGCCGACGGCCAGGAACTGGACGTCGCGGGGACGACCCTGACGGTCTTGCACACCCCGGGCCACTGTCGGGGTGCCATCAGCCTGTACGCACCGGGTCTGGGCACCGTGTTCACCGGCGACACGCTGTTCGCGGGCGGACCGGGCGCCACCGGCCGGTCCTTCAGTGACTTCCCGACGATCGTCGAGTCGATCCGTGAGCGGCTCCTGACGCTGCCGCCGGAGACGGTCGTGCGCACCGGCCACGGCGACGACACCACGATCGGCTCGGAGTCCGGTCACGTGCGGGAGTGGATCGCGCGCGGCCACTGAGTCCGGCGTCACCCCCTGGAAGGCCACCTGCGGAAATGCCCCGCGGGTGGCCTTTCCGCACTGCTAGCCTGTAGCGGGTGAATACGCATACTGGCCCTTACGAAGTCCGCGCCGAGACGCCCTCCGTCGAGACCTACCTCCACCTTCGCGCCGCCTCGGGGCTGAGCCCGCGGACGGTCGAGCAGGCCGCGGCCGGACTGCCCCGCACCTGGTACGCCGTCACCGTCCACGCCGGGGACGAGCCCGTCGGCATGGGCCGCGTCGTCGGCGACGGCGGGTGTGTCTTCCAGATCGTCGACATGGCCGTCCTGCCCGCGCATCAGGGGCAGGGGCTCGGCAAGCAGATCATGGCCGCGCTCGTCGACGAACTGGAGCGCCGGGCGCCGAAGGGGGCGTACGTCTCCCTCATCGCGGACGGCGACGCGCGCTTCCTGTACGAGAAGTTCGGCTTCCGCGACACGGCTCCCGTGTCGATCGGGATGCAGCGCTGCGTCTGACGCCGTCCGGCGCCCTGCCGATCGGCATCGAGTGACGGCCCCGCCGATCCGCGTCGGGTGACGGCTCTGTCGACCCGGCGAGGGGGCGGGCCTGCTGATCCGGTCGATCCGTCGAGAGGGGTGCGCCGCAGGTCGCGCGTGCTGGCAGCGCTCCTCGATCTCCGATAAGTTAGGCAAGGCTTACCTTATGGAGGTTGAGGATGGGTGTCCGACACATCAGCACGACCATGCCCGCAGCGGCGGCGCGCGCCCGCTCCGTGCTCGCCACCGCCTGGTCCTGCGCGGTGACCACGGAGATCGGCAGGGACGAACTCCTCGGTGCCCACAGCGTCAGCGAGCGGGGTGCCGTACGCCTGGACCCGCCGGAGGACAGCGCCCTCGCGGCCGCCCTCATCTGCGCGCCGCGCGGCGAGCCGTCCACCCTCGTGGAGTTCGCGGACGTCTCGCCGGTGCCGGTGCGGGACCGGGTGCGCAGCCGCCTGTGGCTTTCGGGCTCGCTCACGGCCACCCGCGACGAACTCGTCTTCGAGCCGACCGCGGTCGTCCTGCACGACACCCACGGCCGCACCGGCGTCGACCTCGAGGAGTTCGCGCTCGCGGACCCCGACCCGCTCGCCCACGCGGAGTCCCGGCTGCTCACCCACCTCGCCGACTCCCATCCCGACGCCGTCGAGCAGCTCACCCGGCTCATCGCCGCGGAGAGCCTGAGCGGTGTCGTGAACGTCAAACCGTTCGCCATCGACCGGCACGGCCTCACCCTGCGCCTCGAACGCGTCAGCAGTCAGGCCGATGTGCGTCTGCCCTTCCACGCGCCCGTCGAGGACCTGGGCCAGGTCACCGAGTGCATGCACGCCCTGCTCACCAAGGCGCGACTGCTGCGCCGCCCCGCGCTGCGTCCGGCTCCGCCGGAGTCCTGAGGACCCTTCCGGCCGAACCGCTTTTCCCCGTGGGGGAGATGGGGCCGCGCTGATCGATGGGCCGGTTACCGGTCACCGGAGTGATCCAGGCATGATGGGCACCATGAGCGCGCAGAGTAAGTCTTTGCCCAACGATCCGGTGGAACCGGTTCAGGCCCTGATCGTCGTCGACATGCAGTCCGCCTTCGTCTCCGGCGACGATGCCATTCCTCACGTCGAGCGTGTGCTCCAGCGCACCGAACAGCTCATCGCCAAGGCCCGCGCGGCCGACGCCCTCGTCGTCCAGCTCCAGAACGACGGCCCGGAAGGCGCCACCGACGAGCCGGGCACGCCCGGCTGGCGCCTCCACCTGCCCGTGGACCCCGACCGCGGCGAGGTCGTGATCCGCAAGGAGTACGACGACGGCTTCGAGGAGACCGAACTGGAGGAGCTGCTGCGCGAGGAAGGCGTCACGTCGCTGGCGGTCTGCGGCGTCATGTCGGAGATGTGTGTGAGCGCCACCGCGCGCACCGCCCTCGATCTGGACTTCCGCGTGGTCATGCCGCACGACGCTCATGGGACGTACGACATCCCGGCGGCCGAGGGCATCAGCGACGCCGTACCCGCGGCGACGGTCTCGCGCGTCGCGGAGTGGGCCCTCGGCGACGAGGTCGAGATCGTGCCGAGCGCCGACGACGTGAGCTTCACCGCCTCCTGAGGCGCGCCCGGGCGCGGGACGCCTGTGGCCGCCCGCGCGGTGGGCGGCCACAGACGTCGGCGGGACGCGTGATCAGGCGTCCGCCGACCGTGTCGCGAGGACGCTCGCCACTTCGTACAGATAGCGGTTGACCGGGGTCGGCGTCCCGGTGCGCTCGCCGAGCCGGACGACCGAGCCGTTCCACGCGTCGAGTTCGGACGGGCGGCCGGACAGGATGTCGCGCTGGAGCGACGACGTGCCCTCGGCGGGCTGCTGGTCGAGGAAGGCGAGCGTCCGCGCCACGATGTCCTCCGGCAGCGCCACGTCGTGCGCCGCGGCCAGGTGCTGGATCTCGGTCATGCCCTCGACGAGGAGCTTCCGTGTCCCCGGCCGCGAGCGCAGCACGCCGAACGGCGCGTCCGTCACCGTGCCGAGCCCGCCGAAGGGCACCACGAACAGGAACTTGGACCACAGCTCCGCCCAGATGTCGTCCGGCACAGAGGCGGCCACGGACGCGCCCGTGAGGGCGGACGCGAGGCGCTCCACGCGCTCGGACGCGCTGCTGTCCCACTCCGCGAACGCCAGCGCGGCCGGGCCGCCGGCATGCCGCACGCGCCCCGGCCCGTCCAACCGCGCGATGATCTTCGCGGTGCCGGGCAGGACCGCGCCGCGGCCGACCGCCCGCGCCACCTGCTCGGGAGCCTCCACGCCGTTCTGGAACGTCACGACCGCCGTGTCGGCACCGACGAGCGGCTTCAACGCGGCGACGGCGGCCGGGAGTTGCCAGGTCTTGACGCACAGCAGGGCGTAGTCGACCTCCCCGATGTCCCGGGTGTCGTCGGTCGCGCGCACCGGGGCCACGGCGAAGTCCCCTGCCGTGCTGTCCACGCGCAGACCGTCGCGCCGCAGGGCCTCCAGATGGGCGCCCCGCGCGACGAAGCGCACGTCGTGCCCGGCGGCGGCGAGCCGTCCGCCGAAGTACCCGCCGATCCCGCCGGTGCCGATCACCGCGACGCGGACCTGCCTCGCCCCTGCTTTCCCCGCCATGGAGAACCTCCCCTTGATTCCCGGTCGTCGCGCCGGGCGCCCGCGGCCCGGATCGGGTCAGACTATGCCGGGACCGCGCGGCGCCCTACGACTACAAGGGCAGCGCGCACACCGCGACCGGTGCCTTGAACGGCTCGCCGGTCAGGGTGAGTTCGCCCGTGCCCTCGTCGACGCGGAAGACGCTGACCGAACCGGACCGCTGGTTGCTGGCGAACAGCAGCCGCTGCGCGGGGGAGAAGGCCAGGTGCCGCGGGAAGTCCCCGCCCGATGACGTCGTGCCGAGGAGGCGGAGTTGGGCTCCGTCGCGCTCGACGGCGTACCGCGCCAGGGAGTTGTGCCCCCGGTTGGCGACGTACGCGAAGCGGCCGTCGCGGGTCACGAGGGGTTGCGCCGGGTAGTTCGTGATGCCGGGCGGGGTGCCCGTGGACTGCGGCTCACCGGGCGTCAGACGCCCGGTCGTGGCGTCGTAGGCGCAGGCCACGACCGTGTTGTCCAACTCGTTGGCCACGTAAGCGAAGCAGCCCGAGGGGTGGAACGCGAGATGGCGCGGCCCGGCGCCCGCCCGCAGCGTCACGCGCGTGACCGGGCGCAGCCTGCCCGCCTCCGTGTCGAGACGGTACGTGTACACCGTGTCGGTCCCGAGGTCGACGGCCAGGACGTGGCGGCCGTCCGGCGACGTCACGATCTGGTGGGCGTGCGGGCCCTGCTGCCCGGGACCGGGCGCGGGCTCGGAGTGCGTGACGAGGTCGGTGCGCTCGCCGAGCGCGCCCGACTCCTCGATGGGGTGCACGGCCACGCTGCCGGAGCTGTAGTTGGCGCTGAGCAGCCAGCGGCCGCTCGGGTGCACGGACAGGTGGCAGGGCCCCGCGCCTCCGGTGTCGCGCGTGCCGAGCACCCGGTGGGCGCCGTCGGGGGAGAGCGCGACGGCGGTCACACCGCCCGGCGACCGTTCGTTGACGCAGTACAGCGTCCGCCCCGAGGGGTGCGCCGTCAGATAGGACGGATCGAGGACTCCGGCGAGCGTCCCGGCACCGGTGACGCGGCCGGTCGTCTCGTCGTACGTGGCGAGGCCGATGCCGGTGCCGCCGCCCGGCTCGGAGGTGTAGGTGCCGAGGAAGAGGGGGCGCCCGCTGGCGGGGAGCGGCGCGGCCCCCGCGGACGTGGTGGTGACGGCTCCGGCGGCAGCCGCGGCGAGCGTCGTAGCGATGAACCGGCGTCTGTCCATGCTGCACCTCGTGTGTCAGAAGTGACGGTAGTGGCGGTGTGGCAGACACCTTGGACCCTGGGCGGTTGAACAGGCAATAGTCGCAACATGGGTTGCATCATGTGCAACGCGGACAAGGGGGTGTCTGGCGGACCCGAACCGCGCGCTCCGCTCCACCGCCCTCCCCGTCACGAGGGCGTCAGGCGAGGACGTCAGGCGTCGACTCGCTCTCCGTCCTCCTGCTCGTGTGCATCTGCCAACGCGTCCTCGTAGAGGCGGAACAGGCGTGGCGTGGACCGCCCCTCGGTCGACCGCGTGTGCAGGAGGCGCGCCCAGCAGCGCGCGGTGAGAGCCCTGGCCCTGCTTCCCGGCCAGGGCTCGGGCAGCAGCTCGGGGGGAAGGAGCGGGTCCGGCTCCATCGCCGCGGAGAACGCGGAGGCGAGCGTGACGGCCAGCGTGAGCCGCTCGACGTCCGTCGGCCCCGTGGCGCTGTCCAGTACCGCGAGACAGGACGCGGCGAATGCCGCGAGCCGGTCGTGGCGCTCGGCGATCTCCGGGAGCGGCCACAGGGACGCGGCCAGTTCGCGGGGCGCGTCCAGGCCGCCTATACGCAGATCCCTGCTGGTGAGGAAGGTGACCGAGGGCAGGACGCCGAGATGGCGGGCCTGCGCCTCCACGAGGTCCTCGACGGCGTTGGCGCACACGTACAGACCGCCCTGGACGGGGGCGGCGCCGAGGTGCAGCAGGGTGTCGCGCAGCGTGTCGCGGGCGGCGCGGCTCGACTCGGGCACGGCGAAGGCGAACAGGTGCCAGGTGCCGTCCCAGGGCGCGAGGCCCTGATCCTGGCGGTACGCGTGCCGCACATACGCGGCGTCCGGGGCGAGGGAGCCGGTGACGTCGGCGACGGCGCGCAGCACGGCCTTGCGGCCCCGGCCCTCGTGGGTGAACCGGCCCTCGCCGACGAGCCGTTTGACGCAGAGCCGGACCTGCTGGTCGCTCATGCCGAGGACGTTCGCGACCGTGTACAGCTCGCCCGCGTCGACCGTGCCGTCCTCGCGGACGAGGGCGTGGACCAGCAGGCGCGTCGGGATCTCCGGCCGGTCGGCGGACGCGTCGGCGATCTCGCGTGCGGTGGTGCTCATCGTGTCTCCCGGGCTGTGGGGGTGGGCGCGGGCGTGACCGCGCGGTGCATGGGCGTCACCGCGTCGAAGCCCATCAGGGAACGCAGATACGGCGTGCGCCGGGTCCGGGTCGCGGTGAAGCCGTGCCGCTCGTACAGGGCGCGGGCTCGCGGATTGACGTCGATGACCTCCAGGCGGACGCGGCGGCAGCCCGCCTCGGCCGCGACGGCGGCGACCTCCCGCAGCAACAGGCTGCCGATGCCGTGACCACGCTGGTCCGCTGCCACGGCGATGCCGTCCATGACCAGCTCCCCGGCGGCGGCGGTCCGCTCGAAGAGGGCGAGCACCGCGAGCCGGGGCAGGCCGCGCAGCGGGCCGTACGCGGACAGGACGTCGCGTATGCCCCCGCCGGTCAGCGCGCGCCCGTCCAGCTGGAATCCGGCGACGCCCACCACCCGCTCGCCGCGCGTGGCGACGACACCCCGGTCGTGGTGGAGGTGCCGGGCGAGGAAGGCCTGCCCGGCGTCGGCCGGGCCGAGACCCGGACCCAGCTTCCGCCCGAAGGCCTCCCAGTAGAGCGCGGCGACCTGGTCCTCCGCGCCTTCGGGGACGCCTCGCCGCACGTCGGGTGCTCCGTCTGCCGCCGCCGTGCGCCCGTGCTCCGTCGTGCTCATGCGTACCGCTCCTCCCCGTCGATCCGCCCCTTGTGCGTTCGAGTGTATTACGTTCATGCTCAGAACGGGCGTTTCTCAAACAATAGATTCGGGGTGGGGTATGCGAGGGCACCTGCGCGGCGTGTGGGGGGTACTGAGGAGGCGGCAGGCGAGCAGACGGCAGGCGAGCAGACGGCGCCGCGTAGTGGTGTGGTGCCTGGTCGGCGCCGTGCTCGTGGCCGCGGGGCTCGGCGGCGTCGTGCTCTGGCAGAACACGTACGCGCTGCGCGAGGAGCGGGTGCGCCTGCGGCACGACGGGCACACGCTCGACGGCGTCCTCGCCCGCCCGGCGAAGGGCGAAGGGCCGTTCGGCGTGGTCGTGTTCGTCCACGGTGACGGGCCCGTCGACGCGACCCACGACTCGTTCTACCGGCCCCTGTGGGAGTCCTTCGCCAAGGCCGGATACGCCTCGCTGTCCTTCAGCAAGCCCGGCGTCGACGGCTCGGGCGGCGACTGGCTTGAGCAGAGCATGGCCGACCGGGCGGAGGAGACCCTGGCCGCGGTCGCCTGGGCCCGCGCCCGGCCGGACGTCGACCGGCGGCGCGTAGGGCTGTGGGGCGCGAGCCAGGCGGGCTGGGTGCTGCCCAAGGTCGCCGCCCGCGACCGGAACCTCCAGTTCGTCATCGCGGTCTCGCCCGCTGTCAACTGGCAGCGCCAGGGCCGCTACAACCTCCTCGCCGAGCTGCGCCGCGACGGCGCGTCCCCGGCGCGGAAGGCCGCCGAGCTGCGCAGACGCGAGGTGACGCTGCGGCTGCTGCGCGAGGGCGCGTCGTACGACGCGTACCGCTCCGCCGTCCACGACCCGCGCGGCATGACCGCCGACCGATGGCGCTTCGTCTCGCGGAACCACACCGCCGACGCCACCGCGGACCTGCGCGCGATGTCCGGCACACCGGTCCTGCTCGTCCTGGCGGGCCACGACGACAACGTCGACGTCGCCGAGACGGAGTCCGCCTACCGGGCGCTCCTGCCCGCCACGGGCCTGCGCGTGGAGCGCTACCCGGACGCCACCCACTCCCTGGTGCCGTACGACCTCGAGCGCTCCGAGATCAAGATCACCCTCACCGCGGTGTTCGCCCCCCGGTCGGTCTACGCCTCCGGATTCCTCACCGGGCAACGCCACTTCGTCCGGGACCTCGAGGTCCCGGAGGGGTGAGGCGCGGCCGGTGCGCGGGGTGCGGCGCTCGGTGGAAGGCTCACGCGCCGGCGCGCGAGCGGCGGCGGTAGCCGCCGGGAGCCTGGCCGTACTCGCGCTTGAAGGCCTTGGCGAAGGCGTACTCGGAGCCGTAGCCCGTACGGGCGGCGACCGTGGTCAGGGGGACCTGGGACTCCCGCAGGAGCTGGGCGGCGGTCGTCATCCGCCAGCGCGTCACGTACGCCATCGGCGGCTCCCCGACCAGCGTCGCGAAGCGGCGGGCGAAGGCCGCGCGGGACAGGCCCGCGCGATCGGCGAGGGACTCGACGGTCCACTGGGTCGCCGGGTCCGTGTGGATCGCGGCCAGGGCCGGGGCGACCGCGGAGTCGCTGAGCGCGGCGGCCCAGCCCTTGGCGGTGGCGGGCGGCTGGTCCTCCAGCCAGGCCCGCAGGATGTAGAGCAGGAGCGAGTCGATCAGGGCGGGGACGATCCCGGCCGAGCCGATGCGCGGGTGCTCCAGTTCGGTGCCGAGGAGCTGGACGGCGGCGCTCAGCTCCGGGTGGCGGCCGCGCCCGGTGGACAGATGGACCACCTCGGGCAGCTGCCCCACCAGCGGATGCGGACGCCCCTGGTCCAGGTGGTAGTTGCCGCACAGCAGGCTGGTGCGCGGCCCTTCGCCGCCCAGCGTGACCGTGCCGATGGGCGAACCCGGGCTGAACTGCTCGGCCCGCTCCTCCTCGGCCGGTGTCGAGGGGTGGTCGGCGAGGACGTGCGCGGTGCCGTCCCGCAGGAAGACCACGTCGCCGGGGTTGAGGGCGATCGGCTGGAGAGGGGGGGCGCCCATGGGGATCAGCCAGCAGGTGCCGTGCAGCACCACGTGGAAACCGGCACCGGCGACGGAGGGGAGACGCAGGCCCCAGGGGGCGCGCCCCTCGGTGCGCACGGATGTGGGATGCCCGGTCCGCATCGAGCTCAGCGCCTCGGTCAGGATGTCCAACGCCCCGCCCCTTCGTCGTCGTTCACGATCGGGCCGCCCACGATACGGCCCGTTGATCAAGAGACGGTCAACACGACCTTGCCCTGAGTGCGACCGGACGCGACCAGCTCGTGCGCCTGCGCGGCTTCGGTGAGGTCGAACGTCGCGGAGACGTGCGGCTGGATCCGCCCCGCGTCGATGAGCTGGGCGATCGCTTCCAGGGACGCGTAGTCAGGCTCCACGGAGACACCCGCGAAACGGCGGCCCGCCTTCTCGACGGCCGTGGCCAGCTCCTGGTTCCCGTGCTCCATGATGCTCACCAGGGTCCCGCCGGGGCGGAGGACCGACAGCGCACGCATGCCGTCCGACGAGGAGTCGAAGACCACGTCGAGGTCCTTGACCGCCTCCGCGTAGTCGGTCGTGCGGTAGTCGATGACCTCGTCGGCCCCCAGGCCGCGGACGAACTCGTGCTTGGCGGCGCTCGCCAGGGCGGTCACATGCGCGCCGCGCGCCTTCGCGATCTGCACGGCGAAGTGCCCTACGCCGCCCGCGGCCCGGTGGATCAGCACGCGCTGGCCCTCGCCGAGCCGGGCCGCGTCGACCAGGCCCTGCCACGCGGTGAGCCCGGCGAGCGGCACCGAAGCCGCGTGCACGTGGTCGACGGCGGCGGGCTTGCGGGCCACCTGGCGCGACGGCACGGCTACGTAGTCCGCGTACGCGGTGGCCGCACGCGGGAAGAACGGCATGCCGAACACCTCGTCACCGGGCGTGAACCGGGCGCCGGGCGCCGCCTCCTCGACGACGCCGGAGATGTCCCAGCCGACGCCGTACGGCGGCTCGCCGAGCAGCGGGTAGACACCCGACCGGACCGCCACGTCGACCGGGTTCACGCTGCTGGCGCGCACCCGGACGAGCACCTCACCGCCCAGCGGCGTGGGCCGTTCGGTCTCGACGGTCTCCAGGACCTCGGGACCGCCGAAGGACTGCTGGATGACTGCGCGCATGACGGGATCTCCTCGTGGCTGGGGGCTCGGGCCGCGGAGGCGATCCGCGGCCCCGCCCGGCGTGTTGATGTGCTCAACCCTAGGAAGATCGAACGAGCCGCTGAATATCCTGCACGCTCCAAAAGATGTCTTGTCGTCTCACGCGACAGGAGTGCGGGCCATGCGGTGGCGCCGAGGCCCTCGCGGCCACCGTCCGCGGCGCGGTCCCATCGTCACCACCGGGCGCACACGGTCTCCCCCGCGCGGCGGAGGCGGGTGCGCCGACGGAGCGATGTGCCGGGTGCCCGGCGCCGGGAGGCTCGGGAGCGCGGACGCCAGGTCGCGTACCGCCCTTGCCGATCCGGAGGACACCGTGACACTCCCGACCCCCCTTCCCGACTCCCCGGCGGCGCCCGCCGGTTCGGGCCCGAGCAGTGACGCGCCCAGGGCGCCGTGGTGGCGGCGCTGGCCCGCCCTGGCGCCGCGGGCCGCCGCCCTGTGGGCCGTCACGAGCGCCGCCGTGCAGGCGGCCTGGGCGGTGTCCGGCACCGGCGTACCGCTGGCGGGGGAGCGGTACTACCCGCCCGCCGCGCTGCTCGCCACGGCCGTCGCGGGAATCCTCGCCGCGGGGGTGAGCCTGGCCTCCACGCGGGCGCTCACCCGACGGGGCCGGACCGTGGTCGGGGTGTCGTTGGTCGTCCTGATCCCCGCGCTCGGCTGGACGGTGCCGGGCGTTCCGCCGACCTTCGTGACGCTGGCCTCCGGCTCGGGCGTGGACAGCGTCACCGGCCTGGTGCAGCTCCTGCTGACGACGGGGAGCACGGTCCTGCTCACCGCGGTCGCCGTGGCCTACCGCCGTCGCCTCAAGGGCCGTTGCCCCCGCTGCGGGCAGGCGCACGCCGGCCCGAACGACGGGCCCCTGGCGCATCCGGCGCCGTCGTCCGCGCCGCGCCGGACGAGAGCGACGGCGTACGCCCTGCTGTGCGGCCTGCTGCCCTGGGCCGGGGTGAAGACCGTCTGGCTGTGCGGCGGCGACGCGATCGGCGTGCGCGCGGAAGCCTGGCGGCGGGAGGTCGAGACGGAGTCGTCCGGCGCCCCCAGGGCCCTCGCGTCGGTGGGCATCGACGTCACGGTCCTCGCCGCGCTCCTCGGCGTCTTCCTGCTCCTGGGCCTGCTGCACCGCTGGGGGCAGGTCTTCCCGCGCTGGGCGCCCTTCCTGTCCGGGCGCCGCGTGCCGCGGCTGCTGCCACTGGCTCCGGCCTGGCTCACCGGCGCCGGACTCGCCTGCTACGGAACGCTCCTGACGCTCGGTGCCGCGCTGATGGCGGCCGGTGTCCTGCCGAGCCCGGAGCCGGAGGGCGTCTTCACCACCGCTTCCGGGCTCACATGGATGGTGGCGTTCGGCGGCCTCGCCTTCGCCGGGCTCGGCTGGGCCCTGCTCATCGGCGCGCGCTCGTACGCCGCCCGGACCGGGCCCCGATGCGTTTTGGCCGAATAGGCGTCACCAGGCATGTCATATCGGTCAGTCGACCCTCCAGAACCACGGATCGACCGTCTGTGCGGGTGAATCTTTGTTCCCGCGCCACCGCGCGGGAACAGCCATGAGCGCAGACGAGGAGCCACTGAGTGGACCACAGCCGTGTGATCCGGATCCGTACGACCCTGGCCGCGATGGGAGTGACGGCCACGCTCGCGACGGCCGTGGCGGCCGCCCCCGCCGCGACCGCGGCCCCGGCTCCGAAGCCGCCGACGTCGACCGGCACGCCGCACGAGCCGTGCACCGGGACCTACCAGGACGACGCGCGCCTCGGCCCCGCGTGGCTGCCGAAGAAGTGGCAGCGGCCGGTCGGCCCCCTCCTCAAGGGCTGGAAGCGCACCGGAAAGCTCACGCCGTCCGCGTTCCTGAAGAAGTACTGGGAGGGCCCGGCCTCCACGGGCAGCTGGAAGTACCCGCCGAACGACGGCTTCGAGACGGTCAACGGCCAGGTCGACAAGCACCGCGAGACCCTGGAGCCGGGGGAGCGGCTCGACCGCTTCGGCTCGGAGTACGGTTCCTTCCTCGCGCCCGCGGGCGACTCCTACGCGGAGCGCTCCCTGCCGCCGCAGAACCTCAACACCCGCGAAGCCGCGTACGCCTGCGACTACCGCGTGTACAAGGTGGCCAAGCCGTTCGACGTCTGGCAGGGCGGCATAGCGCCCTGGTTCGAGCAGCCCGGCGGCGGCGAGCAGATCAAGCTCGACCCCGGCTTCCTCAACCCGGGCGAAGGGCAGCGCCTGAACGTCAAGTGGCTCCTGGAGCACGGCTACCTGAAGCCCGCCAAGGCCTGACGGCGCGGGCGCACCGTGGACGTCCACGCACTGCGGTCCGCGCTGCGCGCGTCGGGCGTGCCCGACGGCTACCACTGGATCGAGGGCGTCCACGAACCGGTGCCCACACCCCCGGACTTCGTGTACCTGCGCGGTGACGGTCAGGGGGCGTGGGAGGTCGGGACGTACGAAAGGGGCGCGTGGCAGCCGCTGGCGCGGGGCCTGGACGAGGCCGAGGCGTGCCGGCGGATGCTGCGGCTCTTGACCTGAGCGTCGAGAGCCGAGAGCCGAGAGCCGACAGCCGAGAGCCGAGAGCGGAGGCCTGAGGACGCGCCCGCGGTCACCTGTCACATGGGGAACGACAGGAGCCGGACCTCTCCCGCGGGCCAGTCCGCCCCGTCCCGCAGCGGCGTCCACATGGTCCGCAGCGGCATCACCACGGGTCCGTCGGCCTGCTCGACGTACACGTCCTGGTCGAGCGCCCGCCAGCCGAGCCGCTCGTACAGGGCGACGAGCGGCGGACGGCAGAAGAGGAGCCCGTGGCGCGGCCCCATCGTCCGGGCGTGGTCAAGGGCGGCGGCCATGGCGGTGCGGGCGAGGCCGCGTCCTCGTACGTCCGCCGCGACGGCCACTCCGCCGATGCCCACGACCTCGGTCGTGGTGCCGCCGATCGCTATGGGCGCCCGCAGCAGACCGGTGTGGGCCACCAGGCGGCCGTCGAGCCGGACACCGAAGTGCTCCTCCTTGGGCAGCCAGGTGAGGCCGGTGTCCGCGACGCCGAAGGGGTCGGGGCCGTCGCCGAGGATTTCGTTCTGGTCGGCACGCGTGTACTCCGCGAGCCGCAGGGCCGTCGCCGGTTCAGACAGATGATCAGTCATTCCGGCATGATCCCTCAGCGCCGGGGGAGCGGGGCCGCCGGGTCAGCGTTCGACGGGGATGAGCCCGCGTTCGTACGCCTTGACCAGGCGCTGCGGCACGTGCACGGTGACGCCGTCGACCGTGACCGGGACGAGCTGGGCCGTGCTGGCCTTCCACTGGGCGCGGCGGTGACGGGTGTTGCTGCGGGACATCTTCCGCTTGGGGACGGCCATCGGGAACCTCCTGGGGGTGGGGTGGGCGGGGCCTGTCGACCGTACATGAAAATGGCTTCCATTAACAAAGGGGTGCGGTAATAAAGGGGTACGGTCCGGCTGCCTGGTGGCGGCGTCGCTGAAGCGGCTGCCACCGGCGACGTCCTGTTGACCCTCACGTCGCGTCAGGCCGCACGCTGTACGCCGACGAAAGGGCAAGCGCCATGAGCTACACCGTCGGACAGGTCGCCGGGTTCGCCGGGGTCACCGTCCGTACCCTGCACCACTACGACCGGGCCGGATTGCTGACGCCCAGCGAGCGCAGCCCGGGTGGCTACCGCCTCTACAGCGACACCGACCTCGCCCGCCTCCAGCAGGTCCTGTTCTACCGGGAGCTGGGCTTCGCGCTCGACGAGATCGCGGAGATCCTGGCGGACCCGCAGGCCAACGCGCTCGACCGGCTACGGGCCCGGCACCAGGCGCTGCGGGAGCAGATCGGGAAACTGGAGCGGCTCGTGGAGGTCGCCGAGCGGGCCATGGAGGTGCAGCGGACCGGCGTGCGGCTCACTCCGCGCGAGCGGTTCGAGGTGTTCGGCGAGATCGGCTTCGACCTCAGCTACGCCACCGATGCCGAGCTGAAGTGGCAGGGCGGCGCCGGGTACCGGCAGGCCATGGCCCGCGCCGCCGAGCACTCCAAGGAGGACTGGGCCCGCATCATGAGCGAGGCGGCGGCCTGGCGCGCCGAGGTCCTCGCGGCCTTCGATGTCGAGCGGCCTCCCGATGGACCCGTGGTCAGGGCGCTCGCCGAGCGGCACCGGCAGTACATCGGCCGCTGGTTCACGGACTGCCCGCCCGCCATGCACCTGCGCATCGCCGACGACTTCGTGGCCGACCCGCGGGCGTTCGCCCTGCTCGTGCCGCCCGCGGAGCAGCGGCCCGGACTCGCGCGCTATCTGTGGCAGGCCGTCCACGCGAACGCCGCCGCGCACGACCCCGCCAACGCTCAACCTCACCCTAAACCTGAGGGTGAGAGTGCCCTGTCGTCCCGCTCCTCAGCCGAAGGAAGCCGATGAAGATCCTGATCACCGCGGCCGGTTCGTACGGCGACATCGCCCCGTACACGGGCCTCGGCGCCCACGCGGCCGGGGCGGGCCACGACGTCACGCTCGCCGCCCACGCCACCTTCGAACGCCTTGTGCGCGGTTCCGGCCTGCGCTTTCGCCCCCTGCCCGGCGATCCGGGAGGGAGCGGGCCCGCCACGCGCCGCAAGGACCTCATCAGAACCGCGAGCGCCTTCGTCCGGGAACTCGGCGCCGGAGTCGCCGATGCCGCCGAGGACGGGGCCGACCTGCTCGTCCTGTCCGCCACCACGGCGCCGCTCGGCTGGCAGCTCGCGGAGGCAATGGGCGTGCCGACCCTGGGTGCCTACCTCCAGCCCGTCCACCCGACCCGGGACTTCGCGCCCGTGGTGAGCGGCGGGCGCTCCCTCGGCGCCGTGGGCAACCGCGCGGCGGGCCGCTTCTCGCTGCGCATGGTCGACCGCGTCTACGCCGACGCGGTCCGGGAGCTGCGCGCCCGGCTCGACCTGCCCGCCGTCGCACCCGCCGCCGTCCGCGCCCGGCAGGAAGCGGCGGGCTGGCCCGTCCTCCACGGCTTCTCCCCGGCCGTCGTGCGGCGCCCGGCCGACTGGCGCACGGGGCTGGACGTCGTGGGGAACTGGTGGCCGCACCACGCCCCCGGCGCCCGGCTGCCGTCCGTCGTCGAGGACTTCCTGGACGACGGCCCGCCCCCGGTGTTCATCGGCTTCGGCAGCATGGCGGCGGGCGAGGGCGAGCGGCTGAGCGACCTGGCCGTCGCGGCCCTGCGCCGCGCCGGGCTGCGCGGCGTCCTGCAGACCGGCCGGGCCGGTCTGCAGGCCACGGGCGAAGGAATCCTGACGGTCGGTGAGGTGCCGCACGCCCTGCTCTTCCCGCGCACGGCCGCCGTGGTGCATCACGCGGGCGCGGGCACCACGGCGGCGGGGCTGCGGGCCGGGGTCCCCGCGGTGCCGGTGCCCGTCGCCGCCGATCAGCCCTTCTGGGCGGGCCGTCTCGCCGCGCTGGGTGCCGCGCCCACCGTCATCCCGTACAAGCAGCTCACGGCGGAACGCCTGGCCGACGCCCTCACCCGTGCCGTGCGCGAGGGCGCGCACACGGCCGCCGCGAAGGCCGTCGCCCGCGTCATGGCGACGGAGGACGGAGCGGGGCAGGTCCTCAAGGCCGTCGAAGGCATCGGGCGAGCCCCGCGCATCGGGCGCACCCGGCGTGCCGGGCGCACCCCACGCCCGGGGCGCCCCTGAGGAGCGAGCCCGCGCCCCGCCGCCCTGGGCGGACGCCCTCCGTCACGGCTGCCCCGTCACCGGCACCTCCTCGCCGTCGGGCACCGGCCCCGGCGCCGTCCCGTCGCCGAACGGGCGACCGCCGAACCCCTCGCGGTGATGCGGCGTCAGCCACCCGTCGAGGTCGGGTCCGAGCGGCACGATGCCCGTCGGATTGATGCCCGTGTGCACCTCGTAGTAGTGCCGCTTGATGTGGTCGAAGTCGACGGTGTCGCCGAAGCCGGGCGTCTGATAGAGATCGCGGGCGTACGCCCACAGCACCGGGTCCTCCGACAGCTTCCAGCGGTTGCACTTGAAGTGGCCGTGGTACACGGCGTCGAAGCGCACCAGGGTCGTGAACAGGCGGATGTCGGCTTCCGTGATGCTGTCGCCGACCAGATAGCGGCGGTCGGCGAGCCGCCGCGAGGTCTCCTCCAGGCGGCGGAACACGTCCCGGCACGCGGCCTCGTACTCGCTCTGGCTCGCGGCGAACCCCGCGCGGTACACGCCGTTGTTGACGTCGCGGTAGATGCCGTCCATGACGTCGTTGATCTCGTCCCGCAGGGGCTGCGGATACAGGTCGGGCGCGCCCGGCCGGTGCAGGTCCCGCCACTCGGTGGCGAGGTCGAGGGTCAGCTGCTGGTAGTCGTTCGTCACCAGCTTGCCGCTGACTTCGTCCACCAGGGCCGGAACGCTCACGCCGCCCGGATAGCCGGTCTCCCGCGCGTCGTACGCCTCACTCAGATAGCGGATGCCCAGGACCGGGTCACGGCCGTCGGGGTCGAGGGTGAAGCGCCAGCTTCGGTCGTCCTGGATGGGGTCGACGACCGCCAGGGACAGCGCGGACTCCAGACCGAGCAGTCGCCGGGAGATGGCCGCGCGACTGGCCCAGGGGCAGGCGCGGCTGATCACCAGGCGGTAGCGCCCCGCCTCGACCGGCCAGCCGTCGCGGCCGTCAGCCGTGACGCGGTCGGCGAAGTGGCTCTTGGAGCGCTTGAAGGGCTTCTTGCCGTACGCGGCGTTGCTCTTCGCCGCCTGGGAGTCGCTGTCGTCGCCGCTCACCGCACGCTCCCCTCACGGGCGGGGGCGGGCAGGGGCGCGAGATCGTAGATGCGGTTCAGCAGAGCCGCCTCGTTGCCCGCGAGGCCCGCCCTGCGCAGGGCCTCGTCGGCGTCCGCGATCGGCACGGCGAGCAGCGCCGCGGTCTGCGGTGTCACGGGGTCGGACAGCGCGGCGCGCGCGGTGTGCAGCAGCCGCAAGCAGGCCTGGGCCGCGGCCAGTTCGGGATACGTCGTGCCGGTCATGTCGCTTGGCTCCTTAACCCGCGGGTCCACTGTGTGAAAGTGCAACCTCCACTCTTGCGCACGGGTCTGACAATTGCCCCTCAAGCGCCCCGCGCGTACCCGTCCGAAGGTCCCGGAACGCCTCTGCGGGTGAGCCGGAGGCGCAGCCCCCGGGGCATCAGAGTGAGGCGTTCGCCGACCCGCAGCCGGTAGTCGGGCTCGGGCCGCAGGTCGTAGCGGCGCAGCAGCAGGGCGAGTACCAGCGTCGCCTCGTGCAGCGCGAACTGACGGCCGATGCAGGCCCGCGCGCCCGTGCCGAACGGCTTGAAGACGTGCGCGGGCCGCGACCGCACGGCGGCGGGCGCGAACCGGTCCGGGTCGAACTCCTCGGGCCGCTCGCCCCACACCTCCGGATCCCGGTGCAGCAGCGCCGCCAGGACCACCGCCCAGGCGCCGCGGCGCATCGGATGCACGCCGCCGAGCACGGTGTCGTCGCGGGCCTCCCGCGAGAAGGCGGGTGCCGTCGGCCACAGCCGCAGCGACTCGTCGAGCACGCGGCGCACGTACCGCAACTTCGCCACCTGCTCGTACGCCGGTGGCGCCGCGTCACCCCACACCTGGTCCACCTCGTCCCGCGCGCGGGCGAGCACCCCGGGGTCGCGCGCCAGATAGTGCAGGGCGAACGACAGGGCGCCGGACGTCGTCTCGTGCCCGGCCACCAGGAACGTGATGACCTGGCGCCGGATGTTCTCGGCCGACAGGCGCTCGCCGGTCTCCGGGTGCGCGACCTCCAGCATCCGGTCCAGGAGGTCCCCGTGGGCGCCCGAGGCGTCCGCCGCGCGGCGGGCCGCCACCACCTCGTCCACGGTCCGGTTCAAGTACGCCATGTCGGCGGCGTTGCGCCGCTCGGCGCCGCGCAGCAGTACGGGCGCCAGCGCGGGCGGCACGACGTTGCGGCGCTGGGCGTACGACAGCGTGCCGACCATCGCGGTCACGAACGGGTGCGGCCTGGTGCGCTCGAAGGAGCCGAAGTCGTGCCCGAAGCCCGTGCGGGCGATCGTCTCCAGCGTCAGCTTGGTCATGTCGCCGGGCACGTCGACGGCCCGCCCCGCCGCCGCTTCGGCGTCCCAGCGGTCCGTCAGCTGTCCGGCCGCGTCCAGCATCAGGGGGTGGTAGCCCGCCATGGCGTCCCGGCTGAAGCCGGGGGCGAGGATGTCGTGCGCGAGCTGCCAGTTCGGTTCGTGGTTGTACGCGGTGAACAGGCCGTCGCCCGCCATGGGCCGCAGATTGGCGACGCCGAGCCCCACGTGCTTGGCGAACCGCGCCTCGTCGGCCAGCTCGCCCGCGAGCCGCGCGCCCCACACGAACACGATCTCCTTGCCGAAGGCCTTGCGCCGGAAGATCGGCCCGAGCCCTGCCCCGATCCGCATGGAGTCCTGGATGGGCGTGCGCGGACGGACACCGAGCACGTCCCCGAGCAGCGGCACGCGGCGCGGCGGATGCGGGATCCGGCGCAGCTGCGGCCAGCCGAGCTCCGCGCCCCGAAACCCCTTGGGCAGCGCGGTGGCACCGCCCGGCTGTCGCGTCGTCTGCGCCACGACCACCATCTCCCTTGCCAGCCAGCCGAGTTCGGCCTTCTTGTACGTGGATTCAATAGTCGGGGCCAGTCTCTGCCCGCTGTTGAACCGACGTCAAGTAAGGTGCTCGCATGGCCGCGAACGCCCAGGAGCGCACCCGCCGCAGACTCAGCACGGAGGAGCGCAGGGAACAGCTGCTCACCGTGGGCGCCCGCCTCTTCGCGCGAAACCCCTACGACGAGGTCTGGATCGAGCAGGTCGCCGAGATCGCGGGCGTCTCGCGCGGCCTGCTCTACCACTACTTCCCGACCAAGCGGGACTTCTTCGCCGCCGTCGTCCAGCGGGAGAGCGCGCGCATGCTGCGCCTGACGACGGCCGAGCCGGGCCTGCCGTTCCGGGAGCAGATCGGCACAGGGCTCGACGTGTTCCTCGCGTACGTCGAGCGGAACGCCCAGGGCTTCCGCGCCTTCCACAGCGCGGAGGCGGCCGGGGACCCGGTGGTGCGCGAGGTCTACCGCGAGGGTCTCGCCGCCCAGGAGCGGCAGATCCTCGCGGCCCTCGCCGCCGACCCCGGCACCGCGCACCTGGCCGACGACCTGCCCGCCGTGCGCCTCGCCGTGCGCGGCTGGCTGGCCTTCATGGTCGCCGTGTGCCTGGAGTGGCTCGACACGCTCGACGACGGGGAGCTGGGCCGCGATCAGGTGCGGGACCTGTGCGCGCGGGCGCTGCTCGGCGCGATCCTGCCGTGAGCGCGGCCCGTCATGCCGGGGGAGGCGCGCCGCTCAGGCCGCTATCGCCAGGGTCGGGGGCTCTGGTGAGAGCGGGGGCAGTGGTGGCACCACGCGTCCGTCGGGCAGGAGTTCACCGGTGTCGTCGAAGACGATGGTGCCGTTGCACAGCAGACTCCAGCCCTGTTCGGGGTGGGCGCTGACGACCAGCGCGGCGTCCCGGTCGGAACCCTGCGCTGACGGGCACGGCGGCTGATGGGCGCACATGGCACACCTCCGGGTCGCAGTACGTCGGTGCCGCTTCGCGTGGCACCCTCTAGTACGTGTAATGACTCCGGCTCGCTCACGGAGTCATCGCTTCGGGGGCTTACTAGGGCATGTTGAGTCACACGGGCAGGAACCCCGTGCCGAAGTGCCTCAGCAGTGCGCGCCGTGCGCCCTCCGTGTCGTCGGTGAGGCGCTCGGCGGTCCAGAGGAAGAAGTCGTCGGCGACCGTGTCGATCCAGTCGTCAGCGGGCTCCGCGGGGCCCGGATCCGGTGCCGGGTAGCGGAGTTCGAGCTCCGGCCCGCGCTGTCCGAAGACCGTGAACAGGCGGTGCCCGTCCGCCTCGCACGCCTGCCGTACGGCGACCGTGGCGCAGTCCCACCGGCGCGGCCCGTACTGCAGCCACAGCGCTCCGGTGCCCGGTCCCTCCGCGTACAGGGCGGCGGCGACGGGGAGTTCGCCCGTGCCGCCGGTCCCGGTGTCGAGGTGGAGGAAGCCGTGACAGCGCCCGGACGCGGGGGTGAGCAACCCCGTGGCCGGGGCCAGTGCCCACACCCGGCCGTGCTGGTCGTAGTCCTGGAGCACCACGGCATCGCTCGCCGCTCTGGGAGACATCGGAGGCCTTTCCGGTGGGGCAGCAGTGAAGGGCGTTGCGGACGTTACGGCGACGCGCGCCGGTTGCCGGGGCATGGCGGCTGCGCGTCAGGGTGACGTACCACTCTGGTCACGTGCCCGATCCGGCCCTCGTCCACGAGCGGGGCGGCCGCCCGCCGACGCGCCGCGACGGTGCACCGCAGGCCAGGTAGCCCGCCGCCGCGAGGAGTTCGCAGGCCGCGGCCACGAGCGGGGCGCCGGGCAGCGACCAGGTGGCGAGCGGCCCGCCGAGGCCCGCTCCGACCGCGTAACCGGTGATCTTCAGGCTGGCGCCGGTGGTGAAGATCTGGCCGCGCAGCCGCTCCGGCGCCTCCCGGTGCCGGACCGCGAACAGCGCGGTGAGCTGGGGGCCTTCGGCTGCCCCCGCGACGACCATCGCGGCGACGAGGGGCACCGGCGACGCGGTCGCGGCGAGGGCGAAGGCGGCGCCGAGGACGAGCGTGCTCGCCAGGACGGTGGCGTCGGGCCGCAGCAGCCCCGGGCGCTTGGCCAGCAGGGCGTTGGCGGCGAGGGCCGCGGCCGCCAGAACGGTCAGCAGGAACGTCCCGGAGTGCGGCGAGCCGAACGCCGCGTCGCCCAGCAGGGGCGTGCAGGTGACGAGCACGCCGAGACCGACGTACGACACGACGGACGTCAGCGTCGCGCGGGCGAGCGGCCGGGTGCGGGCGATGGCCACGAACCCGGAGACCAGATCGTCGGCGATCGACGTCGCGGGGGCGCCCCGGGAAGCCCCCACCGAGCCGCCCTCAGGCGAAGAGCGGGCGGGCAGGGCCCAGGCCGCGGGCAGCGCCAGCAGGATCAGCGCGAGGGACACGACGACGCCCGCAGGGGCCCCGGCCAGCAGGGCCACGAGCCCGGCCAGGACTGGTCCGGCCAGGCCCGCGACGTTGTAGGTCAGCGCGTCGAGGGCGGTGGCGCGCGGCAACCCGTCCGGGGCGGCCACGCGGGGCAGCTGGGCGGTCCAGCCACCGGCGAGCGCGGGACCGAGCAGCCCGCCGATCACGGCGGTGGCGACCACCACCGGCAGCGGGATCCGCCCCAGGCCCAGCAGGATGAGCAGCAGCGTCATCGCGTACGCGGCGAGCGCGCCCGCGAGCAGCCGCCCCGGCCGTGCCGCGCGGTCGAGCATGGCCCCGATGACGGGGCCGCCCACCGCCGCCGACACGGTGATCCCGGCAAGGAGCGCGGACGCGGCGGACGCGGACCCGGTGACGGCGAGCCCGACGAGCAGGAGGGCGGGCCCCGACATCTCGTCACCGGTACGGGCCGCCATGGCGCCTGCCAAGTAGGACGAGAGTCTGTAACGTCTGATCATGCTCAGCACGTTACGCAGTAACGTAAATCCAAGGAAAGAGCGTTACACCCCGGCGAGATCCCTAGGCGGGACAGGCGCGGGGACAGGCGCGCGGGGACAGGTGATGGGAGAGATGATGCGGGAGTCGGCGAACGGTCCGGGCGGCGTGGGCGAGACCGGCGGCGGCCCGGACGGCGACTGGTCGACCCGGCACTCCGTGGTGCGCAGCGCGCGGCGCGCCGCCGCGCTCGTCAACGTCCTCGGCGGGACACCGGACGCGGCACCGGACGCCGCGGCGGTCCGGGCGGTGCTGCGCGAGTACGGCGAGGACGACCCGCTCGACCTGTCCGCCGAGGACGTACGGGCGATGCGCGCCGCCGCCGCGTCCCTGCGCGAGGTCTTCGCCGCGCCCGACGTGGACACCGCCGCCCACCGCCTGAACCGCATCCTCGCCGAGAGCTGCGGCCCGGTCCGCCTCACCGCGCACGGCGGCGGCGCGCCGTGGCACCCGCACCTGGACAGCGACGACGAGGCGCCCTGGGCGGAGTGGCTCCTCGCCTCGTCGTGCATGGCCCTGACCGTGCTCGTGTGGGACCGTCAGCGCCCTCCGGGCGGCCTGTGCGCCTCGCCGCGCTGCGCGAACGTGTACCTCGCGGTCGGCGGGGGCGCGGCACGGCGCTACTGCTCGCGCCGCTGCGCCACCCGGGAGCGCGTGGCGAACCACCGCAAGGCGAAGGAAGCCTAGCCCTCGTAACCGGCGTAGTCGTTCCAGCCCGGTGACTGAGTGATCTGCTTCCACGTGGGCCGCGGGGCTTCCGTCCGCAGCATCAGGAGCTCGCCGGGCAGGCTGAACGGCGGGGCCTTGCGCGGCTCGGCGAGGGCCTGGGCGACGATCACGTCGTGGAGGACCGCGGCCGCGTGCAGCCGGGGGAGCGCGGCGTGCACGCGGTCGGCGTACCCGGGCGGCAGCTGACCGGCATGGCCCGCGATGTCCGTCCGCGCCCCCGCGGACACCAGTGCGATCTCGGGCCGCTTGCGCGAGGCGATGCCCTCGGACGTGTGCAGGGCGATCGCGTCCCAGACGACCTCCACCCGCTCCGACGGCACCCCCTGCCGGGTGAGGAACTCGGCGGCCAGGTCCGCGCCGTCGACCTCGAACCGCTGCTCGCCGTTGCCTTCCTCGGTGAGGCCGAGGTCGTGCAGCACGCATCCGAGAAAGAGCAGCTCGTCGTCGTAGTCGCGCCCGGGAACCACCCCGCGCCGCTCGCCGACGCAACGGCCGTACAGGTACGTGCGAATGCTGTGGTGGAACATCGCCGGCGTCTCGATGCCCCGCGTGTACCGCAGCGCCTCCCGCGCCACCTCACTCTCGGGAAGGCCGAACTCCCCCCATGCGGTGTCGCCCGAATCCGCTGTCTTCACTGCTTGTGTGTTCTCTCGCGTCATGCGGGAAATTCTTCAGCGGTTCAGCGATGTCAGCAATGACGAAAAGCCCACCTATGCTGCCATGCGCTCAACGGCTTCCCCGGGAAGGGAGGCAGGGCAGGGCCGGTGGGCGCATGACCGAGCCCCTCCGCGCACGGCCACGCGCGGAGGGGCTCGGTCTGTCCCGACTATGAAGGAATCACACCATTTCCGGCTGCGGTTCCGGGTGCAGGGACGGGGTGGGCTTCGGGGCCGAGCGTTTGGTGGTGCGTACGTAGCCGTAGATCACGGAGGTCATCGCGAGCAGGAGGAGCGGTCCGAATATCCACGGGTACGTCGCCATGTCCACGGCCAGGTACCGGTAGGACACCAGGAGCGCGGCGAAGACCGCCGCCCCGTGGGCGACCAGCTGGATGGCGGACCGGTCCCAGCCGAGGGCCAGGGAACGCACGGCCACTTCGACCGTGAGCGCGAAGACCACGCCGGCGATGAGGTCCACGCCGTAGTGGTAACCGAAGCCCAGCGTCGCGGAGAGCGTGGCGACCAGCCAGAACGTGCCCGCGTAGCGCAGCGCTCGCGGGCCCTTGCGGGAGTGGATGAAGATGATCGTGGCCCACGCGGTGTGCAGGCTGGGCATGCAGTTGCGCGGGGTGATCCCGTCGTACGTCATCGGGCCCGGCGTCATGCCCGGCAGCGTGTCCGGCCAGATGTTGGCCACCGCCCACTGCTCGCCGCCGGTGCCGAAGGCGCCCGTGCCGTAGGCGAAGACCGGCCCGACCACCGGGAAGATCATGTAGATGCTCGGCCCGAGCAGGCCGATCACCAGGAACGTGCGCACCAGGTGGTGGCGGGGGAAGCGGCGCTCGCCCGCCACGTTCCGCAGCTGGTACGCGGCGACGACGACCGCGGCCACCGCGAGCTGCACATAGACGAAGTCGAGGAAGTGCTCGCCGAACGGACCGGCCGCCCTGACGATCCGGCCCGCCAGCCACGACGGATTGCCGAGCGCGTGATCGGCGGTCGCCACGTACTGGTCGAGCACCGTCGGCCGGGTCTTCGACGTGATGAGCAGCCAGGCGTCACCGGTCTTGCGGCCGGCCACGAGCAGCAGGCCGAGACCGACGCCCTTCAGGAGCAGCATCCGCTCCTTGCCGGTGCGGCGCGTGACGGCGATGACCGCGTAGCCCAGAACCACCCACAGCGCGCCGTTGCCGAACGTCAGCTTCTCGCCGAGCGCCCACCGGACCAGAAAGAAGGGAATGTCGATCGCGACCGCGATGCCGAGCGCGACGAACCTTTCCCGCCAGGTGAGCACCACCATCATCAAGGCCATGCCCGCATAGAGCAGCGGCCCCGAAGCGGGCGGGAGAATCACCTCCTGCACCTGGTTGGTGATCGGCCCCGGCAGCCCGTAGCGGCGCGCGGCGATCTCAAGCACGATGAGGAATCCAAGGGTCACCACACCCGCGGTGGCCCACAGGATCACCCGTGGTTGGCGCAGCGTGGCGAATGAAATTCTGCAGTTAATTCGCGAGAGCAGCCGCGATGCTTTGGATATCAATTGTCTGGCCGATTTGTTAGACGTTAGCTAAACGGTGAGCCCGGTGTCCTTGACGGCACGGGTTCGCGGTCGGGGGCGGGCAGGAGGTGGTCGTGAGTCGGATCATGCTATCGGAGCGGCGCGAGTGGGTTTCGCTGGTCACGGGCTGTAAGAAGGCGAGTCGATCCTGTGCTCGAAGAGTCCGACGCGTAGGGGGCATGAATCTCTCGACGCCTTACGGACGTTGAGGGTTCCATGGGTTGGCCGCGGGTCTCAACCGTGGGCGCGTAGGGGTGAACTGGTCGCCCGTGGGAGGACGTTGACGCCCCCCGAGTCGCTGAATGTCACGTTCAGTTTCCGCTCGGCTACGGAATGGGCGCGAGGGTCACGATCAACTCGGGGGAGGCGTCACTGCCCGGCGGTCTGCGGGGCCTCAGTCCGCAGGGCCGCCGATCCGTGCGAACAGGGGGCGTGCCGTCGGGATGCGGCCGTCGGTCTCCGTCAGCTGGGCCGCGACGCGGGCCGCCGCGTCCGGGACGAAGGGGGCGAGCTGGTCGCAGAGCGCACGGCAGGCGCGGAGGAGGGCGGCCAGGACCGCGTCGAGATCGGCGCCCGCCTGCTCGTCGCCGGCGCGCTCGGCCTTGGCCAGCTCCCAGGGGCGCGTCGCGTCGACGCAGCGGTTGGCCTCCTCCACGATCCGCCACACCGCCGCCGTCGCCCGTCGGAAGTCGAAGTCCGCCAGGGCCGCGTCGACCTCCTCCTGTACGTGGCGACAAGCCGAGTCGAGCCGCTCCGTGCCCGCGACGGCGCCCCGCGTACGGGTGATGCGGCCGTCGCGGAAGCGGTGCGCCATGGTCACGACCCGGTTGACGAGGTTCCCGAGACCCCCGGCGAAGTCGGCGTCGGCCCGCGCGACGAGCCGCTCCCGGGTGAAGTCCGCGTCCCCGACCCGGGGCACGTCCCGCAGCAGCCACCAGCGGACCGCGTCCGTGCCGTAGGCGTCAGCCAGCTCCGCCGGGTCGACGGTCGTGCCGCTGGACTTGCTGATCTTGCGCCCGTCGACGGTGAGGTAGTCGTGGACGAGGACGTCCGTGGGCAGCGGAAGGCCGGCCGACAGGAGCATGGCGGGCCAGTAGACGGCGTGGAAGCGCACGACGCCCTTGCCGACGAGGTGGACGCGGCGGGTGCTCCCCTCCCACCAGCGGGCGTACGCGGGATCGCCGGTGCCGTGGCCGAGGCTGGTGACGTAGTTGCCGAGGGCGTCCCACCAGACGTACACGACCTGGCTGGGGTCGTCCGGGACGGGGATGCCCCAGCCCCGGGCGCGGGTGTGCGAGCGGGAGACGGAGAAGTCGTGCAGGCCGCCGTCGATGAGGGCGAGCACCTCGTTGCGGCGGGCGGCGGGCTCGACGCGCAGCTCGCCGGAGGTGATCAGTTCGCGCAGCCGGTCCGCGTACCGGGACAGACGGAAGAACCAGTTCTCCTCCGCGACGGGCTGCGGTGCGGTGCCGTGCTCGGCGCAGCGTCCCTCGACGAGTTCGGCCGGGGTGTAGAACTGCTCGCAGCCGACGCAGTACAGGCCCTCGTAGTGCTTGCGGTACAGATCCCCGGACGCCGCGCACTGGCGCCACAGCCGCTCCACGCCCACGCGGTGGCGCGGGTCGCGGCTGGTCCGGATGAAGTCGTCGAAGGAGAGGGCGAGCGGTGCCCGGAGCGCCGAGAAGGCCTCCGCGTTGCGGTCGACGAGGTCCCGCACGGGCACGCCCTCGGCCTCGGCGGCCAGGACGTTCTTCAGGGAGTTGTCGTCCGTCCCGCTCAGGAGCCGGACCTCGTCGCCGCGATGGCGCCGGTGGCGGGCGAGGACGTCCGCCTGGACGACTTCGAGGGCGAAGCCCAGATGCGGGCGGGCGTTGACGTACGGGATCGTCGTCGTGACGTACGTACGGGGTGTGGTCATCGGAACCTCCAGTGGGGGAGGCGGGGCTCCGAAGCCGGAAACGGAACGAGGCCCCGACTCGGGGCCTCGGAAACGCGAACGTCCGGTATCAGCAGCCCCGTTGGCGGGGCATCATCGCGCAGCTGCACTCGGACGTGATCATGGTGGGGATGCTAGCAGCCGTGCGGGGAACGAGGGCGGGGAATTTTCGGCGCGGTGGCTTCGGCGCCGGACCATCGCGTCGCGTACCTGCCAGACCTCGGGTGGGACCCCTGCTGGACTGATGCCCGCGATCAGCCCCTCACCAGGACGGACCCATGCCTTCCGCCAGCACCGCCTCAGCCATGCCCGCCCCCGAAGAGCCCGCTGTGGACGCCCGGCCCCCGCTCATCCGCCGGCTCGCCGTCGCCTCTGTGGCGATGGGGATCTTCGCCATCGTCACGGTGGAGATCCTGCCCATCGGCCTGCTGCCCGCCATCGGCCACGACTTCCGGGTCACGGACGGCACGGCCGGGCTGATGATGACCATGCCCGGTCTGCTGGCGGCCCTTTCCGCGCCCGTCGTGACCATGGCGACCGCGCGCGTGGACCGGCGCACGATGATGGGCGCCTTCATGCTGCTGCTCGCCGCCGCGAGCGCACTCGCGGCGGCCGCGCCCGCCTACTGGCTCGTGCTCGTCTCGCGCGTCGCCGTGGGCGTCACCATCGGCGGCTTCTGGTCGATAGCGGCCGGTCTTGCCGAGCGCCTCGTGCCCCGGGAGTCGGTGGGCCGGGCGAAGGCGGTCATCTTCTCGGCCGTTCCGCTGGGTTCGGTGCTCGGCGTGCCCCTCGGCACCTTCGTCGGGGACGTCGCCGGATGGCGGACCGCCTTCGCCGCCATGGGGGTCCTGACCCTGGCCGTATGGGTGGCGATGCTGGTCCTTCTGCCTCCGCTGCCGCCCGCCGAAGCCGTTCACCCGACGGCCCTGCGCGGACTGCTGCGGCGCTCCGGGACGCGGCTCGCGCTGCTCATGACCTTCCTCGTCGTCCTCGCGCATTTCGGTGCGTATACGTACGTAGCACCCTTCCTGGGCGAGGTGACGCAGGTGGGTCCGGGCCTCGTGACCCTGTTCCTGCTGGTGTACGGCGCGGCCGGGGTGATCGGGAACTTCGTCGGCGGGGCGGTGGCGGCCCGTCGGCCGCGCGCCGCCTTCGCCGTCGCGGCGGGACTGATCGCCCTGGCCACGCTGCTGTTGCCGGTCGTCGGGCGGTGGGCGGGCGGCGCGGTGGCGCTGCTCGTCGTCTGGGGAGTCGCGTACGGAGCCGTGCCGGTGTGCTCGCAGACCTGGTTCGCCGTCGCGGCGCCCGGTGCGCCGGAGGCGGCCTCGGTCCTCTTCACCGCCTCCTTCCAGGCGACCTTCTCCCTGGGTGCGCTGGCCGGTGGCGCCGTGGTGGACCGGGCGTCGGCGGCCGCGGTGATGGTCTGCGGCGGTCTGGTCGCCGCGACGGCGGTCCTGCTCGCGTGGGGCGCCGGACGGGCAGGCGGTCCGGCGCCCACCGTGGCCGGTGGGCGCCGGAGCCGATGACGGCCGGGGTCAGACCGCGGCTTCGAGCGCCTCGAACTGGGCGTCGGTCAGGGTGATCCCGGCAGCCGCGGTGTTCTGCTCCAGGTGCGCCACCCGGGACGTGCCCGGGATGGGGAGCACCACGGGGGAGCGGCGCAGCAGCCAGGCGAGCGCCAGCTGCGAGGGAGTGGCGCCCTGCTCCTTCGCGGCGGCGTCGAGCGGCCCGCCCGGGCGCGCGAGCTCGCCGGTGGCCATCGGGTACCACGGGATGAACGCGATGTTCTCGCGCTCGGCGTACTCCAGGACGTCCTCGGAGGCGCGGTCGGCCAGGTTGTACTTGTTCTGCACGGAGGCGATCTCCGTGATCTCGCGGGCCTGGGCGAGCTGCTCGACGGTCACCTCGGACAGACCGATGTGACGGACCTTGCCCTCCTCCTTGAGCCGGGCGAGCGCACCCAACTGGTCGGCGAGCGGCACCTGCTCGTCGATGCGGTGCAGCTGGAGCAGGTCGATGCGCTCCACGCCGAGGTGGCGCAGGCTCAGCTCGGCCTGCTGGCGCAGATACTCGGGGCGGCCCAGCGGCTGCCACTCGTCCGGGCCCGGGCGGCTGAAGCCGGCCTTGGTCGCGATGACCACGTCGTCGGCGTACGGGTGCAGCGCCTCCTTGATGAGGACCTCGTTGACGAACGGGCCGTAGGCGTCAGCGGTGTCGATGAGGGTCACACCGAGCTCGACGGCACGGCGCAGTACGCGGACGGCCTCGTCCCGGTCCTTGGGCTCGCCCCAGGCGCCGGGGCCGGTCAGCTGCATGGCGCCGTAGCCGAGGCGGTGGACGGGCAGGTCACCGCCCAGGGCGAACGTGCCCGAGGCGGCGGCGGGACGCGAGGTGTTCGGGGTGCTCATGGGGAGCGGTCCTTTCACAGCGTACGGATCGCGACATATGGATCACAACGTACGAACGACACGGTATGAGTGACACGAGGTGTGTGACACCGAACCTATGCGCAAGAAGGCGTGAAGGGCGCCTTCGGCCGGGCACCGGCAGTCCGTCGGCCGGTGCCCGGCCGCGGCTCCCGTGCAGGTGGGGCGTCACGTCGGACAGGACAGGACACGGACAGGACGGGGCAGGCCGCCACCCGCCGGACTCAGCCCTCCAGCCGCTTCAGGAGCTCGGCGGCCACCCCGGCGGAGGACGCAGGGTTCTGACCCGTGATCAGATTGCGGTCCACGACCACGTACGGGGCCCAGGGCTCGCCCTCCTCGAAGGCGGCGCCCGCCTCGACGAGCCGGTCCTGGAGCAGCCAGGCGGCCCTGTCCGCCAGACCGGCCTGGGTCTCCTCGGCGTTGGTGAAGCCGGTGAGGCGGTAGCCGGCGAAGGCGTTGGTGCCGTCGGCCGCGGTGGCGGCGAGCAGCGCCGCCGTGGCGTGGCACACCGTGGCGAGCGGCTTGCCCGACTGCAGCGCGAGGGTCAGCAGCCTGCCGGAGGCGGCGTGGACCGCCAGGTCCTCCATGGGGCCGTGACCGCCGGGGTAGAAGACGGCGGCGTAGGCGTCCAGGTCCACGCCGTCGAGCGGGACGGGGGAGTTGAGTTCGGTGAAGGCGGCAAGGGCGGCGGCGGTCTCCGCGGCGCCCTCCTCGCCGCCGTTCACCTCCGGCGCGAGGCTGGCGCGGTCCACGGGCGGTACGACGCCGCCCGGCGTGGCGACCACGATCTCGTGGCCCGCGGCCTTGAGGGCCGCGTAGGGCGTCACCGCCTCCTCGGCCCAGAAGCCCGTCGGGTGCGGGGTGCCGTCGGCGAGGGTCCAGTGCGCGGCGCCGGTCATCACGAAAAGAATCTTCGACATGCCCCGAAGGTAGGCCGACCGAGCCATAGGTATCCAATAGGGAAGCAAGTCGCTGCCATTGGACATCCGATGGCTGGGAGGGAATAGCCAACGCCGGACCGATGCGTGGTCCGCGTGCCTGTTCATCCCCTGTTCACAGGGAAATAGAGCGCCGCGACCCGGGGTTGGAGGCACATGCGTCGACGGCACGGGGTCGCGGCGCGTCTGGCCCTGGAGGACCTCATGAAGATCGGCATCATCGGCGCGGGCAACATCGGCGGGAACCTCACCCGCCGTCTGACCACGCTCGGCCACGACGTGTCCGTGGCGAACTCCCGCGGCCCGCACACGCTCACCGCTCTCGCCGAGGAGACCGGCGCCACGCCCGTCACCGTGGCCGAGGCGGCGCGCGGTGCGGAGGTCGTCGTCGTGACGGTCCCGCTCAAGAACGTCCCGGACCTGCCGTCCGGCCTGTTCGACGGGGCGGCCGAGGGCTTCGCCGTGATCGACACCGGCAACTACTACCCGGGCCGCGACGGAAAGATCGAGGCCATCGAGAACGGCCTGACCGAGAGCCGCTGGACCGAGCAGCACATCGGCCACCCGGTCATCAAGGCCTTCAACGGCACGTACGCCGAGGACATCCTCGACAAGCCGCTGCCCGCGGGCGACCCCGGCCGCATCGCGCTGCCCGTGGCCGGGGACGACGAGTCGGCGAAGGCCACCGTCCGCGACCTCATCGACGCCCTCGGCTTCGACACCGTCGACGCGGGCGGCATCGACGAGTCCTGGCGCCAGCAGCCCGACACCCCGGTGTACGGCCTGCGGGCGGGCACGGCGGAGGTCACGAAGGCCCTGGCGGAGGCGAGCCCGGAACGGCCCGAGACCTTCCGGGCGTAGGAGGCGGCGCCGCCGTTCGGTCCGCCCCCCTTCCCGCCGAATGATCTTCGATGGGTAGATTGGCGCGATGACGGAGGGGACCAACACCACGGCGGGCTCACCGCCCGACGAGCGGCAGCAGCTGAACGGGCGCGGGGGACGGCACCGAGGCAGGAGGGGGCGGCACGCCCCACCGAAGCGCGGCGCACGGCCGGGCAGGCGCGCCGCCCCGGCCGGGAAGGGCGGCGGCCTCGCGCGCTCCTCGCTCCTGATGGCGGTGGGCACCGTCGTGTCCCGCGCGACGGGCCTCATCCGCCAGGTCCTCCAGGCGGCGGCACTGGGCACCGGACTGCTCGCCAGCACGTACAACACGGCGAACACCGTCCCGACGGGCCTGTACACGCTGCTGATCGGCGGCGCCCTCAACGCCGTGCTCGTGCCGCAGCTGGTCCGCGCCCGGACCACCCACCCCGACGGCGGCCGGGCCTACGAGCAGCGCCTGGTCACGCTCGTGCTGTGCGTGCTCGCCGTGGGCACGGCCCTCGCGGTGTGGGCGGCTCCCGAGATCGTCGGCCTGTACATGCGCGACACCCCGGACAACCACGAGGCGTTCGAACTCACCGTCGTCTTCGCGCGGTTCCTGCTCCCGCAGATCTTCTTCTACGGGATGTTCGGGATGCTGGGGCAGGTCCTCAACGCCCGGGAGAAGTTCGGCGCGATGATGTGGACGCCCGTCCTCAACAACATCGTCCTGATCGGCATGTTCGGCGCCTATCTGGGCCTCATGACGGCGCCGGACCACGTCGGGGACATCACCGCGAGCCAGGTCCGCCTCCTCGGCGCCGGCACCACCTGCGGCATCGCCCTCCAGGCCCTCGCCCTGATCCCGTACGTCCGTGAGGCGGGCTTCCGCTTCCGGCCGCGGTTCGACTGGCGCGGCGCGGGCCTGCGCAAGAGCGCCCGGGCGGCCCGCTGGACCCTGTTGTTCGTCCTCGCCAACCAGGTCGCGCTCACCGTCGTCACCAACTACGCCAACGCGGCCGACCAGCAACTGCCCACCGCGGGCGCCGGGTACACGGCGTACTCGTACGCGCAGACCATCTGGCTCCTGCCGCAGTCCATCGTCACCGTCTCCCTGGTCACGGCGCTGCTCCCGCGACTGAGCACGGCGGCGGCGCAGGGCCGCACCGACGACCTGCGCGGTGAGCTGTCGCGCGCGCTGCGCCTGACCGGCGCCGTCATCGTGCCCGCCGGGTTCTTCTTCCTCGCGCTCGGCCCGCAGACCGCGACCCTCCTGTTCGGCCACGGCACGGCCGACGCCTCGTCGGCGCAGCCCCTCGGCCAGATGCTCCAGGCCTTCGGGCTCGGGCTGATCCCGTTCTCCGCCCAGTACCTGCTGCTGCGCGGCTTCTACGCCTTCGAGGACACGCGCACGCCGTTCTGGATGGCCGTGTGGATCGCCGCCGTGAACATCGCCCTGGCCACCGCCTGCCACCACCTCCTCCCGCCGCGCTGGGCCGTCGTGGGCATGGCGGGCGCGTACACGCTGTCGTACGCCGTGGGGCTGCTGCTCACCGCGCGGTTGCTGCGCAGGCGCCTCGGCGGGCGCATGGACGGCAAGCGCCTGCTCCGCACCTACGGCAAGCTCGGCCTCGCCGCCGCCCCCGCGGGTGCGCTGGCCTGGGCGGTCGCGCACGGACTCGCGGCCGATGGGGCCGCGGGCACCCTGCGGACCGCGCTCGCGCTGACCACCGGCGCGGCCGCGATGGCCCTCGGCTATCTGCTGCTCGCGCGGCTGCTGCGGGTCGGTGAGCTGAGGCTGCGGCTGCGCTGACGCCCTGGCTGGCCGGAAATCGATGCTCGAATGTCCGTGCGGTCGAGTCAGGCAAGGTGCCCCCGCCCTGCGTCCTGCCAGGTGTGACTGGCGCTGATCCTTCCTTCGGCAAGCGGCCCCAGGCCGAGAGAGACCCGACCGAGCAGACCAAGGCTGAGCAAAACGTGACTGAAGACAGCAGTGAGGAGCCCACGAAGGCCGACGGCGGGACGGGCAGACCCGAGCGCCTGCCGGCCAAGGAGACCTGGAGCGTGCTCTACCGGCACTTCCGGCCGCACCGCGGCGTGGTGGCGCTGGGCGCGCTGTTCACGCTCATCGGCGCGGCCACCGGTCTCGCCCAGCCCGTGGCCATCGAGGAACTGGTCAACCGGCTGTCCGACGACGAGTCCATCGCCTCGATCCTGATCCTGCTGACCGGACTCCTCGTCATCGGCACCGCCGTCGAGTCCGTCGGCAGCTACATCCTGGAACGCACCGCCCAGTCCGTCGTCCTGGACTCCCGGCGCTCCCTGATACGCCGTCTGCTGCGGCTGAAGGTCAGCGAGATCGAGCGCGTGCAGCCCGGTGACCTGATGTCCCGCGTCACCTCGGACACGACGCTGCTCCAGGCCGTCACCACGCAGTCGGTGGTGTCGGCGTTCTCCGGCGCCCTCACCGTCATCGCGACCATCGTGATGATGGCCTTCATGGACGCGGTGCTCCTCGGCGTCACCCTCGGCGTGATCGTCCTCTTCGGCGGTGCCACCGCCCTCGTCATGCCGCAGATCTCCAAGGCGACCGAGCGCTCCCAGGAAGCCGTCGGCAAGATCTCGACCGCCCTGGAGCGCGCCTTCGGTGCCTTTCGCACCCTGAAGGCATCCGGGGCCGAGCGGCGCGAGACGGCCACCGTGGAGGAGGCCGCCCACGAGGCGTGGCGGTACGGCGTGAAGTCCGCCAAGTGGCAGGCGGTGGCGTGGAGCTCCATGGGCTTCGCCATCCAGGTGTCGTTCCTCGCGGTGCTCGGCGTCGGCGGCGCGCGCGTCGCCTCCGAGGCGATCTCGGTGGCCACCCTGGTGGCGTTCCTGATGCTGCTCTTCTACTTGATCGACCCGGTGAGCAGGCTCGTCGACGCGGTCACCCAGTACCAGGTGGGCTCCGCCGCCGTCGCCCGCATCGTGCGGGCCGAGCGCATGGAGACCGAGGAGCTCGACGAGCCCTCGCCGCGCGCGGCCGGGGCGGAGCACACTCCCGCGGCGGTGGCCTTCGACGACGTCACCTTCCGCTACCAGGCCGAGCTGCCCCTGGTCCACCACGGCGTGAGCTTCATCGTCCCGAGCCCCGGCATGACCGCCTTCGTCGGCCCGTCCGGCGCGGGCAAGACCACCGTGTTCGGACTCGTCGAGCGGTTCTACGAGGCCACCGGCGGCCGCGTCCTCGTCGACGGGAAGGACGTACGGGACTGGCCGCTCGCCGATCTGCGCGCCGCCATCGGCTATGTCGAGCAGGACGCACCCGTCCTCGCGGGCACCCTGCGCGAGAACCTCGTGTTCGCCGCCCCGGACGCCACCGAGGACGACCTCCGTGACGTGCTGGTGCGGTCCCGGCTCGACGCCCTCGTCGAGCGGCTGCCCGACGGCCTCGACACGGTCGTCGGCCACCGCGGCTCCAAGCTCTCCGGCGGTGAGCGCCAGCGCGTGGCCATCGCCCGCGCCCTGCTGCGCAGGCCTCGGCTGCTGCTCCTGGACGAGGCCACCTCGCAGCTCGACGCGGTCAACGAACTCGCGCTGCGCGACGTCGTGGCCGAGGTGTCCCGGGAGGTGACGGTCCTGGTCGTCGCGCACCGCCTGTCGACGGTGACGCTCGCCGACCAGATCGTCGTCATGGACGCGGGCCGGGTCCGCGCGACGGGCACGCACGAGGAACTCGTGACGGAGGACCCGCTGTACGGCGAGCTGGCGGCGACGCAGTTCCTGGCGACCGCGTCCTGACGCGCGGACCGCGGCGGCGCCGGGACCGGAGGCGGCGGCGTGATCGCGATCGGGCGGGCGGCGTGGGGAAAGCCCGCGCGGGAGCCCGGCGCCGTGATCTACCGTGAGGTCATGACCAAGGTCACCTTCGATCGTCACGTATCCGAAATCATCACGCAGGCAGACCTGTTGAGGACCCAGGTCAAGGACGCGGACCTGGCGGTGCCGGTGCGGACCTGCCCCGGCTGGAGCCTCGGCGACCTGTTGCGGCACGTGGGCGGCGCGCACCGCTGGGCCGAGGCCGTGGTCCGCACCCGGGCGAGCGGCCCGGTGCCCCACGACGAGGTCGACGACGTCGCCGGGGACGACGCGGCCGACGCCGCCGCGCTCGCGGACCGGGTGGCCGGGGGCGCGGCGCGCCTCGCGGGCACCCTGCGCGAGGCGGGACCGGACGCCCCGGTGTGGACGCCCGCGCCCGGCGGCACCCCGGAGTTCTGGGCGCGCCGCATGCTGTTCGAGACGGTCCTGCACCGGGCGGACGCGGCCGTCGCCGTCGGCGGCCCGTACACCCTGGCGACGGACGTCGCGCTGATCGGCGTGGGTGAATGGATGGAGTTCACCGTGCTGCCGCAGGTCTATGAGTCCGAGGAGCGGCTGCGCGCCCTGCTCGGCCCCGGCCGCACGGTCCACTTCCACGCCACCGACGCCGACGCCGAGTCCGACGACGCCGGGGAGTGGTTCGTCGACCTCACCGGCGACGCCATCACCACCCGGCGCGCGCACGAGAAGGCCGCGGTCGCGGTCCGCGGCCCGGCCTCCGCGCTGCTCCTGTCCCTCTACCAGCGCGAGTCGGTCCTCGCCGAAGGCCCCGAGATCATCGGGGACCGGGCCCTGTACGAGCAGTGGCGGGAGACGGTGAGTCACTGGCTGCGGAAGTAGGGGGCGGGCGCGTTGATGGGCCCGAGGGCCCGCACTGGCCGGTGCCGTCCGCTCAGGACTTCGGCACCCGGTCCACCGGCAGGCCGCGCGGCTCCTTGATGCGCTTCATGATGATCTGGGAGTTGACCTCGGTGACCCCGTCCAGGGTCGTGAGGCGTTCGATCCACAGGCGTTCGTAGGCGGCCAGGTCGGCGACCGCGATGCGCAGCAGGCACCCGGGGCTGCCGAAGAGGCGGTACGCCTCGATCACGTCGGGGATGTCCTGGAGCGCCGCCTCGAACGCCTCGACCGTCTCCCGGTCCCGGCGCACCTCGATGGAGACCAGGACCTCGAAGCCACGGCCGACCGCCTCCGGGTCCACGATCGCGCGGTAGCCCTGGATCACCCCGTCCTGCTCCAGCTGCCGCACCCGCCGCATGCAGGGGGAGGCGCTGAGGCCGATCCGCTGCGCCAGCTCCTGGTTGCTGAGCCGACCGTCCTTCTGGAGCTCACGCAAGATATCGAGATCAATCCGGTCCATGGCGCAATTGTGCACCAGCTCCGGCGGCATTCACGGGTTGATATCGCAATCCTATTGCGCACGGACTCGCCTATTCTTGCGGCGCGACTGTCCGTGAACCTCGGGCCGTCGGTTCGATGCGGTCGGCGCGGTGCCACGAGCGGCGCCCGGCCGCACTCCCGACTTCATGGAGAGGCAGGCCCGCGCCGATGACGCACCTGGCACCCCGGACGGCCCCGCGACGGGTCGTCGTCATCAGCACCGGTGGCACCATCGCCAGCCGCTGGCAGGGCACCGGGTACGCCGCCGACGCCTCCGGCGGCGAGGTCCTGGCCCAGGCCGCCGTGCCGGACGGCGTCACGGTCGAGGTCGTCGACCTGTTCAACGTGAACAGCTCCAGCATGACCTCCGCCCGCCAGCTCACGCTGCTGCGCGCGGTGCACGAGGCGCTCGCCGACGCCGGTGTCGCCGGTGTCGTGGTCACCCACGGCACCGACACCCTGGAGGAGTCGGCCTTCTTCGTCGACCTGCACCACGACGACCCGCGCCCGGTGGTCTTCACCGGCGCGCAGCGCCCGCTGGGCGCCGCCGACGGCGACGGTCCGGGCAATGTGTACGACGCCCTGCAAGTCGCCGCGACGGTACGGGACATGGGGGTCCTGGTCGTCTTCGACGGCACGGTGCACGCGGCGCGCGGCACCGTGAAGACCCGCACCCTGGACCCGCACCCCTTCGCCGACCCGTCCGGGCCGCTCGTGGGGCGGCTGGGCTTCGGGCGCGTGGACATCGACCGGCGCCCCGAGCGGCCCGAGGCGCTGCCCGTGCCGACGGGAACGGGCGCGCTGCCGCGCGTCGACATCGTGATGCACCACTGCGACGCCGACCCGCTGCTCCTGGACGCCGCGGTCGCGGCCGGGGCCCGGGGCATCGTGCTCGTCGCCACCGGAGCGGGCAACGCGACACCGCAGTTCGCCGAGGCCATCGCCGCCGCCGTGGACCGGGGCGTCCTGGTGGCCCTCACCACCCGGGTGCACTCGGGGCCGGTCGCCGAGATCTACACCGGCGGCGGCGCGGTCGACCTGGTCGCCGCGGGCGCGGTCCTCACCGGCACCCTGCGGGCCGGGCAGGCGCGCATCGCCGTCCTCGCCGCGCTGCTCGCGGACGCCGCGCCCCGGCAGCAGGGCGCGCTGCTCCGCCGGCTCCTGGGCACCCCGGACCTGGGCCAGGGCCAGGAATCCGCCTCGGCCGCCTGACCCGCGCCCCCGCCCCCCGGAGCCCCGCGCTCCGGGACTCCTCCCCGCACCGCCTCGCGTACTCGAAGGACCACCCCATGACCGCCCCCGCCCGGCCGACCGCCGCACCCGCATCCGACCGCCCGCTCGGCGCGGACGCTCCGCACACCCCGGCCGGGCCCCCGCGCACCCGCCGTGAGCACGACCTGCTCGGTGACCGCGACGTACCCGCCGACGCGTACTGGGGCATCCACTCGCTGCGCGCCACGGAGAACTTCCCCGTCACGGGCGTCCCGATCTCCGTGTACCCGCAGCTCGTCGACGCGCTTGCCGCCGTCAAGCAGGCCGCGGCCCGCGCCAACGAGGAACTGGGCCTGCTGCCCGCGGACAAGGCCCGCGCCATCGTGGCCGCCTGCGAGGAGATCCGGGCGGGGCACCTGCACGACCAGTTCGTCGTGGACGTCATCCAGGGCGGTGCCGGGACCTCCACGAACATGAACGTCAACGAGGTCGTCGCCAACCGCGCCCTCGAACTCCTCGGCCACGCCAAGGGGGAGTACGCGCACCTGCACCCCAATGAGGACGTCAACCTCAGCCAGTCCACCAACGACGCCTACCCGACCTCCCTGCGCATCGCGACGATCACGGCGGTGCACGGGCTGCTCCAGGCCATGGCGGTGCTCCAGGACGCGTTCGCCGCCAAGGCCGTGGAGTTCCGGGACGTTCTGAAGATGGGGCGCACCCAGCTCCAGGACGCCGTGCCCATGACCCTCGGCCAGGAGTTCTCCACGTACGCGGTCATGCTGGAGGAGGACAGGGGTCGACTGTCCGAGGCCGTCGAGCTGATGCACGAGATCAACCTCGGCGCCACCGCGATCGGCACCGGCCTCAACACCCCGCCCGGCTACGCGGAGACGGCCCGCCGCCAGCTGTGCGAGATCACCGGGCTGCCCCTGGTGACCTCCGCGAACCTGGTCGAGGCCACCCAGGACTGCGGCGCGTTCGTGCAGCTCTCCGGCGTCCTCAAGCGCATCGCGGTGAAGCTCTCCAAGACCTGCAACGACCTGCGGCTGCTCTCCTCGGGGCCGCGCGCGGGGCTCAACGAGATCAATCTGCCCCCGGTCCAGGCCGGTTCGAGCATCATGCCGGGCAAGGTGAACCCGGTGATCCCCGAGGTCGTCAACCAGGTCGCGTTCGAAGTCATCGGCAACGACCTCACCGTCACGATGGCCGCCGAGGCCGGACAGCTCCAGCTCAACGCCTTCGAGCCGGTCATCCTGCACGCCCTGGCCAAGAGCATCACGTCCCTGCGGGCGGCCTGTCTGACCCTCGCCGAGCGCTGCGTCGCGGGGCCGGACGGCGGCATCACCGCGAACACCGAAGCGCTGCGCGCCTCCGTGGAGAACTCCATCGGCCTGGTGACCGCGCTCAACCCGCACATCGGCTACACCACGGCCACCGCCATCGCCCAGGAGGCCCTGCGCACCGGCCGCGGCGTCGCCGAACTCACCCTGGAGAAGGGCCTGCTGCCCGCCGAGCGGCTGGCCGAGCTGCTCACTCCCGAACGCCTGGCGGGCGCGTCCGACCAGCGTGTCCAGTGGTCCTAGCGCTCTCGACGGTCCTAGTGCCATCGACCGAGCCCGGCCGCAACCACAGACGGAGTCCACGAGCACCGCGCTGACCTAGCGTGGCGATCATGAGCGACGCGCAGCGGGGACCGGTCGGGCCGGGAGCGGCCGCCACGGCCGCGGACCGTGCCCTCGGGGTGGTCCGCGGCTACGCGGCGCGCGACGCCGTCGCGGTGACCGGGGCCCTGGCCCGTGCCGGTGAGGCCGAACAGCGGCAGACGTACGCCGTGCTCGGCGGCCTGCTGCGGTCCACCCTCGCCATCGTCCAGCTGACGGACCGGGAGCTGCGGACCCGGGAAGTGGTGCGCCTCGCCGACGAGGTCGCCGCCGTCGCCCCGGCCGACCACGAGTTCACCGTGACGGAGGCGGTCCGCGCCTGGGCCCGCGGCGACCGGGAAGGGCTCCGGAGCGCCCACGCCGACGATCCGCTCGGCGACATCCACGTGACCGCCGTCCTCACCGTGCTCCTCGGCCTGACGCTCTGGGGCCGCGAGGCCTTCCTGGACGTCCTGACGGCCTACGAACACGTCGCGCGGACCCTGCCCGTGCCGCCCGAGGGCTGACCGTCCCTCTCCCGAACGCTCGCCGGCTGCGTCGTCGATGCCCGTCCCTGGCGGAGCCGGCGAGCACTCCTGTCGTCGGGAACCGGCCATCATCCTGCCGGAGTGGAACCCTCAACCACGTTCCCGCGTACCGGAGTTGACGGACCGTCGGTACCACAAGAACCCCGTCGGCCCCAGGCGTTGACGTCCCTCACCCTGCCTCGCACGTCACATCCACCACTCGGGCACCAGCGGGTCCGCGCGGCCTGGCGGAACTCACTCCTCCTCTTGATGTTCCGTCCGGTGTGCGCTCCATGGGTCCCGCCACGGCGCTTTTCAGTCAGCGACTCCGCCATCTTGTAGGCCGCTCCGAGGGCTGGCTACGATCCCGCTCTCGTTTCACTATCTGCACATCTCTACACAGGTGCTTCATGAATGTGAGGGGGTTGCGTGGAGCCATCGACGGACGCGGGCACACCGGACCGCCAGGGTGATGTGGCGTCGCGGCCCCTCTCCGCCCGCGACTTCCGCCTCTTCTGGTGGGCCAACGCCGCCGACGCGCTCGGCACCCAGGCGTCCGGCGTCGTCCTGCCGCTGCTGCTCCTCGCGCTCGGCCACTCCGCGCAGACGGCGGGACTCGTCGCAGGGCTCTCACTGGCCGCCGGGATCCTGCTCGGCCCGCTCGCCGCGATCCCCGCCGACCGGGGCGCCCGCAAGACGATCATGTTCTGGTCCGCCGCCGTCTCCGCCCTCGCCATGGGCTCCGTCGCCCTGGCCCTCGCGCTCGGGCGGCTCACGCTCGCGCACCTCCTCGGCGCCGTCCTGGTCGAGCGGTTCGCCACCGCCTGCCACGAGGCGGCCTCGCGCGGCACCGTCGCCCTGGTCTGCCCGCCCGACGAGCAGCCCCGCGCGGTCGCCCGGCTCGCCGCCGCCGACCAGGGCGCGCTGATCCTCGGCCCGGCGCTCGGCGGCGCCGCCTACCAGCTCTCGCGCGCCCTGCCCTTCCTGGCCGACGCCGTCTCGTACGCCGTCGCCGCCGGCTGCGTTCGCGGGATGCGCACCGACCTGAAGGCCCCGGCGGAGCCGTCGGGAGACGGCCTGCTCCGCGAGGCCGCGGCGGGCCTCCGCCTGGTACGGCGGCAGCCGCTGCTCCGCCTCGTCCTGGTCTGGATCGCCCTCGTCAACGGCGTCGCCGTCGCGCTCTACTACGCCGCCGTCTTCGCCCTCGAGCGCTCCGGCACGGGCGCGCTTTCGCTCGGCGTGGTCCTCGCGGTCTCCGGCGGCGCGGGACTCGCCGGTTCGCTCGCCGCGCCGAAGGTCGCGGTCCGCTTCGGTGCCGCCCGGCTCGTCACCGCCGTGACCTGGCTGCTCGTCCCGCTCACCGCGGCACTCGCCACCGCGTCCGGACCCTGGGCGTACGGACTGCTGCTCGGCGCGGTGTGCCTGCTCGTCCCACTGGCCGCCGTGGTCCTCCAGGCGCGGGTGCTGCTGGTGGCCGAGCCCGCGGTGCAGGCGCGCGTCGGCGCGGTCCTCGGCACCGCGTCCGGCGGGGCCGCGGCCCTCGCCCCGGTGCTCGCCGGAGTGTTCGCGGACCGGGTGGACACCGCCGCGCCCGCCCTCGGCTGCGCCGTCCTGACCGCCCTGCTCGCCGTGCACACCACCCGGCGGGCCGCCCTCACGGAGGCCGCCGCGTGAGTCGCTTCCAGGTCTACCGCGCCGCCCTGCCCGAGGTGTGCGCAGCCGATCCGCGCCGGATGGTGTTCACCGCCGACGCCGACGGCCGCTGCGAGGTCTTCACCTGGGACGTGGCCACCCGCCGCGCGCGCCGGGTCACCGACCGGCCGGGCGGCACCCTGCACGGCGCGATCGACCGGGACGCGCGGGTCTGGTGGTTCGCCGAGGACGCCCGGGGCGTCGGTCACTGGCGGTTCCAGCCCTTCACCGGCGGTCCCGGCAGGCCCGGACTCGCAGGGGTTCCGGACGGCACCGCCCGCGGCCTCGCGGTGACCGGCGGCGCCATCGCCGCCGTCGGCGTCGGCCTGGACGACGGCACCGCCGTCCACATCGGATCCCGGGGCGGCCCCGGCCGCGAGGTGACGCGCGTCGACGGCCCCGCCGCGCTCGCCGGACTCACCCCGGCGGGCGACCTGCTGGCCCTCACCCGCGCCGCCGACTCGCCCCGCGCCGTCACAGTCCTCACCCCCGAAGGCTCCGCGGCCGCGGTCCTGCCCGGGGACGGCGCGCACGGCAGGCTGTGGGCCCTCGGCTTCGCGCCGACAGGACCGGGCGGCGCCACCCTGCTCCTCGTCCGCGAGCGCGACGACCGCTACCTGCTGGAGACCTGGACTCCCGCCACCGGCACCGTGACGCACGACTGGTGCGCGTTCGACACCCAGATCACCGCCCGCTGGTACCCCGAAGGCCGCTCCGTCCTCATCCGCCAGGACCGCCACGGGCGCTCCCTGCTGCACCGCGCCCACCTCGAACGGCGCACCCTCGACGCCGTCCCCGCGCCCCCCGGCACCCTTCTCGACGCCGCCCCGCACCCCGGCGGCGACCTCCACACCCTCTGGACCGACACGACGCACCCGCCGCGGATGGCCTCCACCGCCGGCACGCCGCTGCCGCCGCTCGGCACCGTCGAGGGCAGCGTCCCCGGCACCCTGCGCGACATCCGCACGCCCGGCCCCGACGGCCCGGTGCACACCCTGCTCAGCCTCCCCGAGGACGGTCCCGGCCCGTTCCCCGCGGTCTTCCTGGTGCACGGCGGCCCCGCCGACCACGACCGCGACGCCTACGACGGCACCGTGCACTCCCTGGTCGCCTCCGGCTTCGCCGTGGCCCGCGTCAACTACCGCGGCTCCACCGGCTACGGCCCCCGCTGGCAGCGCGCCTTCCCCGACGGCGTCGGCCACACCCAGGTCGAGGACCTCGCCGCCGTGCGGGCCGACCTCGCCGCGCGCGGCCTGATCCGCCCCGACGCCACCGGCCTGTGGGGCACCTCCTGGGGCGGCTACCTCGTCCTGCTCGCCCTCGGCACCCGGCCGGGCCTGTGGCGGGCGGGCGTCGCCGTGAAGCCGGTCGCCGACTACGCCGCCGCCCACGCCTCGGCGACCCCGGCCCTGCGCGCCCTCGACGAGCGCCTCTTCGGCGGCACCCCCGAGGAGGTGCCCGCACGCTACGCGCACAGCTCCCCGATCCGCTACGCCGTCCACGTACGGGATCCGCTCCTGGTCGTCGCCGCCACGCACGACACCAAGTGCCCCGCGGCACAGGTCCGTTCCTACCTCGGCGCCCTCCACGCCATCGGTGCCCGGCACGAGTCCCTGTGGCTCGACTCCGGACACGACGGCTACGACGGCGGCGACCACGTGGCCGTGCTGCGCCGCGCGGTGCTCTTCCTCGACCGGGAGCTCCGCGGCACCACCCCACCCAGACGCCCCCGTCCGCCCGGAGGGGGGTCAGCGCACCGCACCGCCCATCACTGAGAGGAGAGAGCCCATGCAGAAGGACGTCATCCACAACGACCCGCTCGCGGAGGACGAGACGAACCGGAAGCCGAGCATCGGCATCACGGTCACCGTCCCGTTCCGCAACGCCGAGGACGGCGAAGAGAGCGTCGAGGACTGATCCCGAACCGGTCGGCCCCCGGGAACACCCCCCGGGGGCCGGCCGGCCCCACCATCGGAGGAGCGCCCATGCGCGTACTGCTGGTCAACATGCCCTGGTCGCCCATCGACCTTCCGTCCCTCGCCCTGGGCATCCTCAAACGGAGCGTGGACGAGCGCGTCCCCGGCGCCACCGCCGAGGTCCTGCACGCCAACCTCGCCTTCACCGACTGGATCACCGAGCGCACCGAGTTCACCGGTGACGACTACGAGTACTACGCGCTCTCCTCGTACTTCATGGGCTGCGGCGACTGGGTCTTCTCCTCCGCCCTGTACGACGACCCGGGCTGGCGGGACGAGGAGTTCACCGCCACGATGACCGGCAAGCTGAAGGCCGCGCGGATGAAAATGACGCGCGAACTGCACCGCGTCGTCCCCGAGTTCGTCGAGATGATCGCGCGGCAGATCGTGGCGAAGGAGCCCGACGTCGTCGGCTTCACCTCCACCTTCCAGCAGAACACCGCCGCGCTCGCCGCCGCCCGCCGGGTCAAGGAACTCGCCCCGCACGTCGTGACCGTCCTGGGCGGCGCCAACTGCGACGGCGAGCAGGGCGCCGCCGTGCACCGCAACTTCCCCTTCGTCGACTACGTCGTCCGCGGCGAGGGCGAGGGCGCCTTCCCGCAGCTGCTCACCGCGCTCGGCGAGGAGTCCGCGGTCGACGACGTGCCCGGCCTGTGCCGCCGCGACGCGACGGGAGTGAGCGTCGCCAACCCGATGGCCACCCGGCCGCTGCCGCCCGCCGCCATCCTGCCGCCCGACTACAGCGGCTACTTCGAGCGCCTCGCCGCCTCGGTGGCCCGCAACTGGGTGGAGCCCAAGCTCGTCGTCGAAGGCGCCCGCGGCTGCTGGTGGGGCGAGAAGCACCACTGCACCTTCTGCGGGCTCAACGGCTCGTTCATGGAGTTCCGCTCCAAGAGCCCGGACACCTTCTACGAAGAGATCATGGACCTGGCCCGCCGCCACCGGGTGCTCGACATGTACGTCGTCGACAACATCCTCGACATGCGCTACCTGACGACCGTGCTGCCCCGCATCATCGACAGCGGGTACGACCTGCGCCTGCACATCGAGATCAAGGCCAATATGAAGCGCAGCCAGCTGCGCACCCTCGCCGACGCCGGACTGATCTACGTCCAGCCGGGCATCGAGAGCCTCAACAGCCGCGTCCTCGACCTGATGGACAAGGGCGTCAGCGGCTGCCAGAACGTCCGGATGCTGCGCGACGGCGCCGAGACCGGTCTCTCCGTCGCCTGGAACTATCTGCACGGCTTCCCGGGCGAGAGCGCCGAGGACTACGACCCGGTCGTCGCGCAGATCCCCGCCCTCGAACACCTCGACCCACCGGTCGACCTCTCCGCCCGCATCGCCATCGAGCGCTTCAGCCCCTACTTCGAGCGGCCCGAACTGGGCTTCACCGGGCTGCGCCCCGAGGCGCACTACCGCTTCACCTACGACCTGCCCGAAGAAGAGCTGTACGGCATGGCGTACGTCTTCGAGGCCCCGGCCCGAGGCGTCGGCGAGGAGACCGTCAACGCCCTCAACGCGGCCCTCGGCGACTGGAAGAAGCACCACACGGACGCCCGCCTCACCCACGACGACCACGGCGACCGCATCGTCCTGGTCAGTCGCAGGCGCGCCTTCGCCTGGCGCGCCATGGAGCTGAGCGACCCCTTGGAGCTGGCCGTCTTCCGCCTCCTCGACCAGCCGCACGGCCTCCAGGCCCTCACCCGCAAGGCCGCCGCGCGCGTCCCGGAAGCCACCGTCGACGAGGACCGGCTGCGGCGGCTCCTCGACTCCTGGCTCGCCCTGGGCATCGTCTTCGCGGACGCGGGCCAGTACGTCCACATCGCCCCGGCCGCGGTCAACGAGGACCTGCTGCGCCTCGACTTCATGCGGCACGTCCACGCGGAGGACGGCGCGGCCGACTCCGCAGCCGTGCCCGAGCCGGCCTGACCCGCCCGGTCGGCCGCCCGCCCGACCGCCTGCCCGCCCGATCGCTCGACCGTCCGACGAGGAGCCCGATGACCGCAACGCTCACCTCGCCCACGCTCCTTGCCTGGCGCGACTACGACCCCGCCGCGTGCGCGCTGCCCGGCATGTTCCTCGGCGAGGTGCCGCTGCCGGGCCCGGCCCGCGGCGAGGCGGCGCGCCTGTGGGAGCTGGGCGCGCGCCGGGTGCGCCTGCCCGCCCCCGTCGACCTGACCGCCGCCACCGATCCGGTCGCCGCCCTGCACTGGCTCAGCCTGGTGAGGGACCTGACCGCACGCGCCGTCATGGTCGAGTGGGAGCTGCTGCTCGACCCGGACGCGGGGGACGCCTTGCGGGTGCTCAGCCACCTCCAGCCGCCCGCCGCGCTCCGGGGCCCCGCCGACGCCGAGGACTCCCTGCGCACCTGGCGGCGCGGCCACTACCTGTGCAAATGCCTGTGGCGCAAGGGGCCCGGCTTCATCCAGATCCGTGACCGCCGCTGGGGCGAGCTGCGCCGCTTCACCGCCGACGAACCCGAGTACGAGACGGCCATCGACCTCCTGGACTACGGCGCCCCCGCCGACACCGTCCCGCAGGCCGCCCTCGACGACTTCCGCGGCGAACAACTCGCCCTGGACGTCGGCTCGTACGCCTGGTGGATCCCGTACCGCGTCAGCCGCTGGCTCCAGCAGTCGATCGCGATCTGAACGAGGTGCCGTGCGGGCCGCGCCGGAATATGAGGGCCGCGCCGGAATATTCGGTCGACGGCCCTGAACCCCGGGTGCGACCATCGCCGCAGCAGCCGACGAGATCAAGGAGCAGGCGATGCGCGGAACGTCCATGTCCCAGACGAAAGGAACAGTCATCAACCTGAAGGACATGACGCTCTGTGCGCACCACGCACCGCACGCTGAACCTGGGAATCCTGGCGCATGTTGACGCCGGCAAGACGAGCCTGACCGAGCGGCTCCTGTACGAGGCCGGGGCCATCGACGCCATCGGCAGCGTCGACGCGGGCAGCACCCACACCGACTCGCTCGACCTGGAGCGCCGCCGCGGCATCACCATCAAGTCGGCGGTCGTGAACTTCCGGCTCGGCAGCGGCTCCTCGGCCGTCTCGGTGAACCTGATCGACACGCCCGGCCACCCCGACTTCATCGCCGAGGTGGAGCGGGTCCTCGGCGTGCTCGACGGGGCCGTGCTCGTCGTCTCCGCCGTGGAAGGCGTACAGCCGCAGACGCGCATCCTGATGCGGACGCTGAAACGGCTCGGCATCCCGACCCTGCTCTTCATCAACAAGGCCGACCGGCGCGGCGCCGACGACACGCGTGTCCTGCGCGAGGCCGGGCGCAGGCTCGGCGTGCCCACCGTCGCGATGGGGCGCGTCACCGAAGGCCTCGGCACGCACACGGCGCGCGTCACGGCCTTCACCGAGCGCGATGCCCCTTTCACGCGCGGGCTCCTCGACGTGCTCACCGCACGGGACGACGCCCTCCTCGCCGCGTACGTGGCCGACGAAGCCTCCGTTCCGTACGAGCGGCTGCACGCCGCCCTCGTGGCGCAGACCCGCGAGGGCCGGGTGCATCCGGTGTACGTCGGTTCGGCGATCACCGGCGCGGGCATCCGGGAACTCGTCGCGGGCATCAAGGAGCTGCTGCCCGCCGAGCACCCCGACACCGAGGGCGCCCTGTCGGGGCGGGTCTTCAAGGTGGAGCGCGGCGAGGGCGGCGAGAAGGTCGCGTACGCCCGGCTGTTCTCCGGCTCGCTCGCGGTCCGCGAGCGCGTCGCGGTCGGAGACACCAAGGCCAAGGTCACCGACGCGGCCGTCTTCGACCGGGGCGCGCTGGAGCGCCGGACGGCGGCGCGTGCCGGGGAGATCGCCACGCTGCGCGGGCTCGCGGCGGTCCGCGTCGGCGACGTGATCGGCAGCCCGCTGCTCGGCCGCCCCTACGACCACGTCTTCGCGCCGCCCTCCCTCGAAACCGTGGTGGTGCCCGCGGACCCGGCCGACCAGGGAGCGCTGCACATGGCCCTGACCCGGCTCGCCGAGCAGGACCCCCTGATCGGGCTGCGGCAGGACCCGGGCGGCCGGGAGCTGTCCGTCTCCCTCTACGGCGAGGTGCAGAAGGAGGTCCTCGCGGCGAGCCTGGCCGAACAGCACCTGACGGTCGCGTTCCGGCAGACGACACCGATCTGCGTCGAGCGCGTCACCGGTACCGGCGCGGCCCACGAGATCCTCGACGAGGAGGACAATCCCTTCCTGGCGACGGTGGGGCTGCGCGTGGAGCCCGGCCGGGCGGGCGACGGCGTCACCTTCCGGCTCGACGTGGAACTCGGCTCGCTGCCGCCGGCCTACATGCGTGCCGTGGAGGAGACGGTCCGCACCACACTGACGCAGGGGGTGTACGGCTGGCAGGTCCCCGACTGCGTGGTGACGATGACCCACTCGGGCTTCTGCAGCATCAGGAGCACGGCGGGCGAGTTCCGCGCGCTGACGCCCCTGGTCCTGATGACCGCGCTGAGCCGGGCCGGGACGGTGGTCCACGAGCCGATGCACCGGTTCGTCCTCGAAGTCCCGCAGGAGGCGTACGCGCCGGTGGCGCTCGCCCTGGCCCGCCACCGGGCCGTGCCGGGAACACCCGCGGCACGCGGTGACGCGTTCGTCGTCGAGGGCCACCTGCCCGCGGACCAGGTGCACGGCCTAGAGCGCGAGCTGCCCGAGCTCACCGGTGGCGAGGGCGTCCTGGAGACGTCCTTCGGCCACTACCGCGCGACGACGCCCCCGCCGACCCGGGCCCGGACGGACCACAACCCGCTGCACCGGGAGGAGTACCTGCTGCACGCCCACCGGCGGATGTGAGCGACGGCGAGGGGACGCGGTCACCACTCCTCCCGGGTGCCGCGTGCCAGAGGGCACCGAGTGACCCCGCGTCGCGGCAGGCGCGGAAGGCGTCCTACGCCGTGCGGTCCCGGCGCCCGGTCAGAGCGCTGAAGTCCAGCATCGCGTCGGCTTCGCGCTGGGTCTCCTCCGCGGTGCGGGCGGCGATGGCGACCACGTCACCTCGTTCGGCTATCAGCAGGTCGTAGATGGGTGCGGTGGGCTCTGCGGTATGCACGCTTTGTCGTCCGTTTCTGCTGGTCGTCGGGGGCATCACCCTACTCGGCGTGCTCGGTGGGAGGAGGGGGAGGGGGTGACCCGGTGCTTGCCTCCGGGGCGTTCGCAGGGTGTGCGCAAGGGGTCCGTTCGACGAGCAGCGGGGCGATCGTCTTTCGGCGCGCGAGGGACCGCACCGGCCTCACGGGGTGGCGCGCAGGAGCACCAGCGATCCGTCGAAGTCCTGGCGGGCGGCGGGGTCCAGCAGGAGTTCTGGACGGCCGTAGTACGTCTCGTTGAAACCGTCGGTGCAGTCCAGCGGGATGGGTACGGGCCGGACGGTGGTGGTGCCGCCGAGCGCGGCCGCGAGCCGGTGCAGGGAGGGGTAGCGGCGGGCTTCGGTCTCCGGGGCGTCGGGGGCGTACTCGTAGAGCCAGAAGTCGCGGACGCGCGCGGGGCCACAGGCCAGGACGACGACGGGGCCGCGGGTGACGCGGAGCATCTCGCGCAGCCCGGCCTCGGCGTCGGACCACTCGTGGACGCTGAAGAGGGTCATCGCCGCGTCGAACTGCCCGTCGGCGAAGGGGAGGTCTTCGGTGACGGCGTCGACGGCGGTGGCGAGCCGGGCGGGTCGCTGGGCGCGCATGGCGAGCGAGGGCTCGACGGCGGTGATCGTGCGGGCCGTGGCTTCGTACGGTCCGGTGCCCGCGCCGACGTTGAGGACGTCACGCGCGTCGCCGAGGGCCTGGGCGATGACGTGGGCGATGCGCTCGTCCGGGCGGCGGCAGGAGGCGTGGCGGTGCCCGAACGCGCCGTGGTCGACGTCGTCGGCGCTGCCGTCGTAGAGGCGCATGACCATGAGTGACCTCGTTTCCCGGGCCTGGCCGGGGCGGTCGTCTCCGCGCTTCGAGCAATGCCCCTCATCGTCCGGGCGTCATGGCTTCAGGCCGTGGTGACGGGGCGTCACCACGGCCTGACCGTTCAGGAGGCGGTTCAGGAGGCGGTGAATTCGGTGGCGTGGTCGGCGGCCCAGGTGGTGAAGGGGCGGGCGGGGTGGCCGGTGAGGTGCTCGACCGCGTCGGTGAGGGGTACGGGCCTGCCGTCGTGGGACTCCCACCAGTTCAGCAGGGCGTCGGCGTACACGGCGGGGATGTGGTCGGCCATCTCCCGCTTCCACTCTTCGCGGGAGGCGCGGTGGACCGGGATCGGGCGGCCGATGGCCGCGGCGAGCTGCTCGATCTGCCCGGCGAAGGTGAGGGAGTCGGGTCCGGTGAGGGTGAACCGGCCGCCGCGGTGCCGGGGATCGGTCACGGCCGCGTACGCGGCTTCGGCGACGTCGTGTTCGTGGATGGCGTCGTTGTGGGCGTGCGGATAGGGCAGGCTGACGGGCCTTCCGGCCTTGATGGGCCAGGCCCAGGCGCCCGCGTTGGAGGCGAAGGAGCCGGGCCGCAGGATCGTGGTGGTCAGCGGCGAGGCCAGCAGGGCCTGTTCGACGTCGAGGTGGGACTTGGCGAGCGGGTCGCCGGCGGCGTCGGGGCCGAGGACGCTGGAGGACGAGAGCAGCACGACGTGGGTGACACCGGCGTGGTGGGCCTCGGCGGCGAAGTCGCCGATGCGGTCGGGGGCGGCGTAGAGGAAGACGGTGGTGACGCCGTCCAGCGCGGCGGGGAAGGTGGCCGGGTCGGTGAGGTCGAGGCGGACCGTCGCGACTCCGTCGGGCGGCGTGAGGTCCTCGGGGCGGGCGGAGCCGACGCGGACGGGCAGCCGGTCGCGGTGGAGCAGGGTGGTCAGACGAGTGGCGACCGCGCCGCGGCCTCCGGTGATCAAGTACATGGTTCCGGTGCTTTCTTCTGGTCGGAAGAGTGGGTCAGTGGTGCTGGGGCTGGGACCTGCGCGGCAGCAGGCGCACCAGGCCGCAGCAGGCGAGCGTGATCGCGGCCACGACGAGGAGGCTGGTGGTCATGGCCTCGGCGGGCCGGTGCGGGGTGTGCAGATAGACGGTGGTGACGGCGGCGGCGCCGAGGGCGTTGGCGAGCTGCTGGACGGCGGTCAGGGAGCCGGAGCCGGAGCCGGCCTCGTCCGGGGTGACGTCACCGAGGGTGATGTCGTAGACGGTGCCGAAGCAGGTGCCCATGCCGAGCCCGATCACGACGGCCGCGAGCACGATGACGGCAGGACCGGTGCCGGTCGCCCAGGTGTGGACGGCGGCCCACAGGCCGAGCGTGCCGGTCAGGGTGGTGACGAGGCCGATCAGGATCAGGGTGCGGCCGAGACGGCCGATGAGCCGGTGGCAGGCGATCGAGGCGACGACGATGCCCGCGGCCACGGGGGCGCTGCCGACCAGGGCGGTGCGCAGCGGCGAGTAGCCGAGGCCGCCCTGGAGGAACAGGGAGACGACGTACAGCAGTCCGGCGACGGCGGCGAAGAAGGCGATGCCCAGGACGAGTCCGGAGACGAAGCCGCGATTGCGGAACAGTGAGGGCTTGATCAGCGGGTTCGTCGCGGTGGTTTGGCGGCGGGCGAAGGCGGCGAAGAACACGGCCGACGCGGCGAGCGCGACCCAGGCGGCCGGGCGCCAGCCGTGGGCGGGGCCGTCGATCAGGCCGAACAGCAGGGCCGCCATCGCCCCCGCGAGCAGCACCGAGCCGACGGTGTCGATGACCGTGGCCCGGTCGCCGGTGTCGTGCGGCAGCAGACGGTGCGCGGCGAACAGGGCGGCGCCGCCGAGCACGATGTTGATCAGGAACATGGCACGCCAGCCGAGCCCCAGCGGATCGGTGTCGATCAGGACGGCGGCCAGGATCGGGCCGCCGACCGCGGACAGGCCGAGGACGGGCCCGAAGGCGCTGAACGCCTTGCCGATCCGGTCGCGGGGGAAGACGGCTCCGAGGATGCCGAAGCCCTGCGGGATCAGCAGCGCCCCGAAGGCGCCCTGGACGAGGCGGGCCGCGACGAGCGGGGCGGGCCCGGTGGCGAGGCCGCAGGCGACGGAGGCGACGGTGAACCCGGCGAGGCCGGTCAGGAAGACCCGGCGCCGTCCGTACTTGTCGCCGAGCCGCCCGCCGACGACCAGGAGCACGCCGAGGGCGAGGGCGTAGGAGGCGCCGAGCCACTGGATCAGGGACGGTCCGCCGCCGAGCGAGGCGGTGATGGTGGGCGCGGCGAGGTGGGTGACGGTGGCGTCGATCAGGTCGAGCACCTCGGCCGCCAGGATCACGGCGAGGACTGCCCGGCGGCGGGCGGGAGGCAGCACCCCGGCCGGGGCGGGCGGGGTGGCGAGGGTGGTGGTCATGAGGGGGCTTCCGGCAACAGGACGGAGGGGCTTCCGGCAGGACGAAGACAGTTCCAGGACGAACATGGTTCGTCGCGAACATCGTTCGTTCCGAAGGTAAGTAACGAACGGTGTTCGTGTCAAACAGTGTTCGTTTCGGGCTAGGGTTTCCCCATGAGCACGCAGCCCGTCAGCCGCCGCGCGCGGCCCGCCAAGGCCCCCCTCAGCCGCGACGTCGTCGTGCGCACCGGCCTGAAGATCCTCGACCGCGACGGCCTGGAGGCGCTGACCATGCGCCGCGTCGCCAAGGAGCTCGACACCGGCCCCGCCTCGCTCTACGTCTACGTCGCCAACCGCGACGACCTCATGGCGGCCATGCTCGACGAAGCCCTCGGACAGGTCCGGCTGACCTGGGAAGGCACCTGGCAGGAACAGCTGCGTGCCCTGATCGCCGCGGCCGTCGACGCGATGAGCCGCCACGAGGGCCTGGCCGCCGTCGCCCTCGGCGCCATTCCGACCGGCGACAACGTCCTGCTCGTCCTCGACCGCGCGCTCGCCCTGCTCAAGGACGGCGGCCTCGACGACAAGGCCGCCGCCTGGGCCGTCGACCTCCTCTGGCTCCACACCGCCGCGGCCGCCACCGAGCAGAGCGCCTACGACTCCAAGGGCTCCGACGAGGTGAGCGCCATCGCCGCCGCGGACCGCCGCTACGCCGCCCTGCCCGCCGACCGCTACCCGATGGTCACCTCACTGCGGCAGGCGCTCTTCTCCGCCGGCGACCGCGACACCTGGGCCCTGGAGGTCCTGATCAACGGCATCCTCCACACCCCCACCCGCTGACGCGCGGCAGCCGGCCACCCCGGCCAGGTCGAGGAGCCGGTGCATCGTCGCGGGCGGCAGGGCGGGATTCGCCGCGGCGTCCCGTGCGGAGCCGGGCACGCCGAGGCGCCGGTGCAGCTCCTCGCGGGGCAGCCGGGGGTCCCGCAGCACCCAGCGGCCGACGTCCGGATCGTCGATCAGCCGCAGCAGGAGTTCGGGCCCGGCCTCGGGATCGTCCAGGGCCGCGTGGCGCAGCCGCGGATTGGGGTGATCGGCGAAGCGGGCGAGGCCGGGCCGTGCGAAGTTCGGATGGTTGCGCAGGAAGGCCCACTTCAGGCCGTGCCAGTGGGCGTACATCTCCAGTACGAGGGCGTGCGGGGCCTCCCGGCACGACTCGCACAGGGTGAGTTTGACGAAGAAGTCCTCGTCGGCGGCCAGCCGGTCCACCACGTCGGCGGGCAGCTGCGGCTGCCTGGCGATGCTCCGTCGCAGCAGGACGTGGCCGGAGGCCGCGGCCCGGCGGGCGACGTCCGGTTCGTGGCCGCGCTCCTCGATCCAGCGCGGGGGCACGTGATAGCCGTGCGGCACGACGTACGCGATGGCGGAGCGCTGCTCCTCGGTGAGGTCCTCGCGCATCGAGAGGGAGAGCCGGACGCTGTCGTCGGGGTCCTCGGCGAGTCGCAGGGCCAGGGCGGTCGGCACCTCGGGGTCCTGGGCCGCCGCCCTTCGTACGGCGGGGTCCGGGTCCTGTACGCGGACGTCGGGCGCGGGGCGGGGTTCCGGTTCCGGCTCGCCCGGGAACAGCGCGGCGACGGCGTCCCGGACCAGGGGCTCGGGGTCGGCGAGCAGCGCCTCGCGTACGGCGGCCGGAAGCAGGGGCCACAGCTCCGCGGTGAGGGCCGAGGCCCGCACCGCGGCGTCCTCGTCCTGGACGAGCCGCATCCGCACCGGCATCGGCAGGTCCCACCGCGCTGCCGTCCGCCGGATCTTCGCCTCGCTGTCGCGGGCCAGAATGTCCGCCACTCCGTCCGGTACGCGTCGCCCGAAGTCATCGGCGACCAGCGCGTAGACGAACCGGACCCGGGGTTCGGCATCGCGGGCCAGCGGCACCAGGGCGTCGACATCGGCGGACGGGTTCTCCGCGGCCTGCCTCCGGTGGTCGGACTGTGGGGCGGCCACCAGCACGGCCGTGCTCTCCCGGTCGAGAGTGCACAGGGTGAGCCAGACGGGGGTGAACGCGGGCAGTTCCTCCACGGTGAGCAGGCGCGCCAGTACCGACGCGGGCAAGGCGGGCTGGAGCGTCAGGCCGCCGAGCCACTCCTGTGCCAACCGCTCGTCGCCGCCCAACTGATCCAAGTCCCCACCCATTTCAGTCACAGGCCCATTATCTCTGCCGTCAACACCTGTCGGTCGGGCGTCGCGCTCGACGGCCCGCCGCGCCGCCGCGGCAGCGCGGGGCGGAGCGTGGTGGCCCACCCCGGCGGCGCCCTGGACCCCCTCACTCCGCCGCGACCCCCGGTGCACGAGCGAGGCCTCGGCGCACGTCTGGTCGGGCGAGGCGTGCGGCGACCTCGCTGCGTCGGGGCAGGGCCGGGATGCAAAGATCAGGCGCGTGAACACTGATATGACCGTGCTCGACAACCCCGTCGCCGAGTCGCTGCTCGGACAGCACGCGCAGCTGGCCCGACGGGTCGGCCGGGCGGCCACCTACCTGCCGGACGTCACGACCTTCTGCGCGCTGCCGACGGAGCCCGACCCGGCGGACTGGTCCGATCTGGCGCGACTGCTCGGCCACGACGGCTTCGCCGACATGTTCAGCAACGCGGCGGCCCCGCCGTCCGACTGGGAGCCGGTCTTCGTCTTGGAGGGGCGCCAGATGATCTGGCCCGACCGGCGCGAGCCCGGCGGGCCGCGCTCCGCGGCCGACGTCGCGATCGTGGACCTCGGCCCGGACGACGTGTCCGAGATGCTCGACCTCGTCAAGCGCACCGAGCCGGGGCCGTTCTGGACCCGCACCGTCGAACTCGGCACCTACCTCGGGATCCGCGCACACGGATCCCTGGTGGCGATGGCGGGCGAGCGGCTGCGGCCGCCGGGCTGGACCGAGATCAGCGCCGTGTGCACGGCCCCCGAGGTACGCGGCCAGGGCCATGCCGCCCGTCTGGTGCGCGCGCTGTCCGCACGCATCCTGGCCCGGGGCGAGCAACCGTTCCTGCACGTGGCCGAGGCGAACTCCGCCGCCATCGCCCTCTACGAGGGACTCGGGTTCGAGACCCGCAAGCCCGTGACGTTCCAGGGCTTCCGCACCCCGTGACCGGGCTCGGGGCCGCAAGCCGCCGTGCGTAGCCCGCCCCGGTGTGGGCACTCGCCGTGCATGTGACGTCGCGTCACGGTGCTCGCGAGACAACAGGGGGGCGGATGCGGGACACGCGGGGAACAGGGGACAGGACCACGAACGCGCCGCCGTGGTGGGACGTCGGATTCGACGCGCACGGGGACGCCGAGGACGAGCGGCAGGGGGACCGGGTGGCGGACGCGGCCCGCGAGGCGGGCGTGCGCCACCTGGTCGTGCTCGCCCACACCGCCCACCACGAGCCCGGCCTGACGGAGCGGGTCGACGCGCGCTGCCGCACCCTGTTCGCGGAGGTCGGCGGCACGGAGGGCGTGGGACTCCTGGGAGTGCGCTGGCCGAGCATGTGCTTCGCGCGACCGGATGACGGTCAGGAGGAGCGGCCCACCGGCACCGGTCTCACCGACACCGACCTCGCCGGGCTGCGCCGGGTCTTCCCCGAGGGCGAGGACACCCTCGCCAGGTTGCTCGGGCTGCTGGACGAACGGCCCCCGGGCAACGGCCCCCTCGACGACGTGGGCATCGCCTTGCGCCGCCTCGTCGAACAGCCCCTGGACACCCCCGTGCACGCCTACGGCACCGACCTGGGCGCGGACGTCCTGCCGCAGACCGACCCGGCCATGCTCATCGACAGCCCCACCCAGGTGTGCGAGGGCTTCGCCGAGGCGCTCGACGCGGCCAGGCAGGAGACCGACCGGGTCGAGGAGCGCAGCCCCGAGCGGTTCGAGGAGGCGCAGTCGGGCTCCGGGGCGCCCGACGTGTCCAAGCACGGCACGCTCACGGAGTCCGGCACGGCCGGGCCGCGCTCCGCCGACGACCCCACCGAGCGCCTGTCGAGGCCCGAGTCCCTCGCGCCGAGCGAGCGCCCCCTGCGCGACCCGCGTGCCGAGGGCCCGTCGGACCGCGTGTGGGACGGCGCCCGCCAACTGCTGTGCCAGGTCGCGTCGTACGCGATGAGGAGGCACGCCGGGCTCGTCGGCGAGCGCGGTCTCGCCCCGCTCCTGCGGCGCCTCGGCGAGGGCCTGCCCGACACCCGCATCCACCTCGTGGGCCACGGCGCGGGCGCCCGCCTGGTGGCCTACGCCGCGCGGGGCCTCGGGCCGGACGAGCGGGTCGCCTCGCTGTGCCTGTTCCAGGCGGCCCTCTCCCACTTCGCGTTCGCCGAGCACCTGCCCCAACTGAGCGGTGGGGGAGCCCTTGCGGGCCTGCACCAGCGGGTGGCGGGACCCGTCGTGTGCTGCTACTCCCACCACGACCTGGAACTCGGCCTGTTCTTCCCGCTCGCGTGCCGCAGGATCGGCGACGGCGCCCTGCTCTCCGGCGCGGGGCGGACCTGGGGCGCGCTCGGCTACGACGGGATCCAGGGCATGGACGGCAGCCCCGCCCTCACCCTGGCCGACGCGCTCGCCGAGGGCGCGCTGCCGTCCTCCGGGTACGTCGGCGTCGACGCGTCCGAGCTGATCCGCGAGGGCGGACCACCCCGGGGCGCGCACTACGACGTGTTCCACCAGGACCTCGTACGCCTCATCCGGGCGGCGGGCGGTCTGGCCTAGCCGTTGGTGGAGAGGTAGCGCTGCCCGAGCGGCCAGCCCGCGCTGCGCCCGGCATCCGTCACCAAGAGGTGCTGGTACTGCGGGGCGGTGACGAGGTTCTGCGTCAACGAGGGGCACAGCACCGCGCAACTGGCGGCCGTCTGGGTGCCCAGGCGCAGGCCGTTGCCGTCGAAGAAGACGTACTCCACGTCGGTCGGGGCCTGTGCGGTGTCGACGCTCACCGAAGCCGGAACCGGCGACGGCAGCCGGAAGAGCACCCCGCCGACCCCGGCGGCGCGCAGCTGGCGGGCGCCGATGCCCAGGGTGCTCCACCGCGGCTGCGGCGAGTCCACGTCGAGCACGGCGATGCGCAGGGAGCCGAGGCCGGGCCCCCGCAGCACCGCCCGGGGCGCGCGGTCCAGGCGCGCGGCGGTGACGTCGGGACCGTCGCCGCCGGAGTCCCCGCCGTCGTCCGTGGGCGTGGGCGTACAGCTGGGGGAGGGGGACGCGGACGGCGACGGGCTGTCGGACGGTGAGGGCGACGCGCTGTCCGACGACGACGGCGAAGCGGGCGGCGGCGACACGATGAGGGTGCCGTTGACGCACTGGACGTGATGGCCGTTGCAGGCGAGGTTGTTGCCGTTCTCGTTGCTCTGGCCCTGCGAGGCCCCCTTGTCGCCGCCGCAGCCGCTGAGGGGGAGGAGCAGGCAGAGCAGCGCCACCGCCGATGCGGTGCGGTGCGGCGCTCTCGTCATCCGCCGGAACTCCCTCGCGGTGCGGGCCGGTCCGTGCCGGGGGCGCTCGATGTCGCTCCTGCGCCGCATTGGACGCGCTGGCCGACGCAAACCTGGTTGTCGCCCCGCTCGTTGGTCTGGACGATCGTCCCCGGGCTCTGCCGTTCGCCGCCGCCATCCTGTCCCCACACGGTGATGAACGCCGCCGCGATCATGCCGACCGCGCCGATCACCGCCGCGATCGCGCCCACCGCGTCCCTGCCCCCCATCGCGCCCCCTGGTCCGGCGTGCGCCGCGCGAGTGCCGGTGCGCCGGGAGGCCGGCGTAGGCGCGTCCCCACGGTCGGCGAAGGCGGTGGCGGCCGGGCTACGCCAGACGGCAGGGGTGCCGCCCCTGCGCCCGAAGGGGCCCCGTCTACGCGCCCCCTTCGCCGCTCGCGGCGCGCACGTCGGCGCGGGCGTGCGGACCCTCGACGCCTCGGACACCCGGAAGGTTCAGCCAACCGACCGTGTCGAGCAACACAATCAGCCGACATGGTCAGGTGACCAAGTCGGTTGTATCTTATGGATCAAGCGACCTGCCGTGCGGAACGAAAGGCCCCTCCATGACTCACGCGTCCACCACCGAGCCGACCTCCACGACGACGGCACAGGCGATCCCGGAGCGCCCGGCGCTCCCCCTGATCGGTCACGCGCTCGACATCCCGAGCGGGGCCGACGGCCTCGTCCATCTGATGAACGAGGTCAAGGAGTTGGGCCCGGTGTTCCGGATCCGCGCCTTCGGCTCCGAGACCGTGGTGGTCGGCGGCCTTGACCTGGTGGCCGAGCTGTCGGACGAGACCCGCTTCCGCAAGAACGTGCACGGGGACCTCGTCGAGATCAGGGAGATCGCGGGGGACGGCCTCTTCACGGCCTTCCACCACGAGCCCAACTGGCAGAAGGCGCACGACATCCTGATGCCCGCGTTCTCGCTCGGCGCCATGCGCGGCTACCACGCGACGATGCTCGACGTCGCCCGGTCGCTGATCGCCAAGTGGGACCGCGCGGCCGGCGCGGACCCGGTGGACGTGCCCGAGGACATGACCCGGCTGACCTTCGACACGATCGGACTCTGCGGATTCGGCTACGACTTCGAGTCGTTCCGGCGCGACGAGGCGCACCCCTTCGTCGACGCGATGAGCAGGGCGCTCGCCTTCACCCAGACCAAGGGCGAGTCGATCCCGGGCACGGAGGTGTTCCGCTGGAAGCAGGCGGAGCAGTTCCGCAAGGATGCCGTGCTGATGACGGAGCTGGTCGACGAGGTGATCCGGCAGCGCAGGGCCTCCGGGGACACCGGAACCGACGACCTCCTGGGCCGGATGCTGCACACCCGTGACGCGCGGACCGGCGAGCCCCTGGACGACGTGAACATCCGCAACCAGGTGATCACGTTCCTCATCGCCGGGCACGAGACCACCAGCGGCGCCCTGTCGTTCGCCCTGTACTACCTGACCAAGCACCCCGAGGTACTGGCCCGCGCACAGGCGGAGGTGGACGCGCTGTGGGGCGACGCGGACGCGCCCGCGCCCGAGTACGGCGACATCGGCAAGCTGACGTACATCCGTCAGGTGCTCAACGAGAGCCTGCGCCTTTGGCCGACCGCGCCCGCCTTCGCCGTGGAGCCGATCGAGGACACCGTCATCGGCGGCACGTACCCCGTGCGGCAGGGCGAGAGCCTGCTGGTGCTCACCCCGGCCCTGCACCGCGACCCCGCCTGGGGCGAGAACGTCGAGCTGTTCGACCCCGAGCGGTTCACGGCCGAGCGCGAGGCCGCGCGCCCGGTCCACCTCTTCAAGCCCTTCGGCAGCGGCGAGCGCGCCTGCATCGGACGGCAGTTCGCGCTGCACGAGGCCACGCTGCTCCTCGGCCTGCTCGTCCACCGCTACCGCCTGCTCGACCACACCGACTACCGGCTGACGATCAAGCAGTCGCTCACCATCAAGCCCGACGCGTTCACCCTGAAGCTCGCCCGGCGCACCAGCGGTGAGCGACGCCTGCCCGCCGCCGCGAGCGCGGCGCCCGTGAGCGCGGACCGACCCGCCGCCCGCCGGGCGGCCGCGACCGCGCTCACCCTGCTGCACGGCTCCAACCTGGGCACCTGCGCGGGACTCGCCCACGACCTGGCGGCCGACGGCGACGACCACGGGTTCACCACCGCGGTCGCGCCCCTCAACGACCTGGCCGGCAGGCTCAGCCCCGCCGACGGCCCCGTCGTGATCGTCGCCGCCTCCTACAACGGCCGGCCCACCGACGACGCCGCCGAGTTCGTCACCTGGCTTGAAGGCCTGGAGCCCGGCGCCCTCGACGGCCTCCAGTACGCCGTCCTCGGCGTCGGCGACCGCAACTGGGCCGCCACCTACCAGCACGTGCCGACCCTCATCGAGCGGTGGCTCACCGCCGCCGGCGCCACCCCGCTCCTGGAGCGCGGCGCCGCGGACGCCTCCGGTGACTTCGCGGGCGCCGTGGACCGCTGGACCGCGGAGCTGTGGACGGCGCTGCTCGACCGCTACGGCACCGCCGACGACGAGGCGACGCGCCCCGAGCCCGGCCCCGAGGAGCAGCCGGGCCTGTACGAGCTGGAGGACGCCACCGCGTGCGTCACCGGTGAACTCGCCGCCCGGCACGGCGTACAGCCCATGGAGGTGCTCGACGCCTACGAACTCGTCGACATGGAGCACGAGCTGGGCCGCTCCAAGCGCTTTCTGAAGCTGCGGCTGCCCGAAGGCGTCACCTACCGCACCGGCGACCACCTGGCCGTCCTGCCGCGCAACCCCGAGACCCTCGTCCGGCGGGTCGCGGACCGCTTCGGCCTCGACCTGGAGCGCACCGTGCGGCTGAGCGCCCGCCGCCGCAGCCGCAACACCCTTCCCGTCGACCGGCCGTTGACCCTGCGCCACCTGCTCACCGACTTCGTGGAACTCCAGACCGCAGCCACACCCGAGCAGATCGCCGTCCTCGCCGAGCACACCGCCTGCCCGCCCGAGCGCCGCCCCCTGGCCGAACTCGCCGCGGCGGACGCCGACGCCTTCCACGAGCAGGTCACCGCGCCGGGGCTCAGCGTCCTCGACCTGCTGGAGCGCTTCCGCGCCTGCGAGCTGCCGTTCGCCCGCTTCCTGGAACTCCTTCCGGTGCTGCGCCCGCGCCACTACTCCATCTCGTCCTCCGCGCAGGCCGCGCCCGGCGAGATCGACCTGATGGTGTCGCTGCTCGCCGCGCCCCACCGGGCGGGCGAGGGCACGTTCCACGGCATCGCCTCGCACTACGTGCAGGGCGTGCGGGCCGGGGACACCCTCCGGGCCAGGGTGCTGCCGTGCGGCGAGTCCTTCCGCCTTCCCGACGACGACACGGTGCCGGTCATCCTGGTCAGCGCGGGCACCGGCCTCGCGCCGTTCCGCGGAGCCGTCCTCGACCGGCTGCACACCGGGTCCACCGGCACGCTCCTGTGCTACTTCGGCTGCGACCACCCGGAGGTCGACTACCTGCACCGCGAGGAGTTCGAGCGGGCCCAGACGGCCGGAGCGGTCAGCATGCGGCCCGTCTTCTCCCAGGCCCCCGAGGGCGGCGCCCGCTACGTCCAGGACCGCATCGCCCGGGAGAGCGACGAGGTGTGGGACGTGCTGCGGGCGGGCGGCCGGGTCCACGTCTGCGGCGACGGCCGCCGGATGGCCCCCGCGGTGCGGGAGGCGTTCATGGCCGTCCACCGCGAGCACACCGGCGCGGACGACGAGCAGGCGGCCGGCTGGCTGGACGCCCTCGTCGAGTCCGGCCGCTACGTCGAGGACGTCTGGACCGGCTGAAGCGGGCGGCAGCCGCACCCGGCTCCCCGCTCGCCCCACCCGGTGGCCACGGGCGCCCGAAGCGCCCGTGGCCACCGGAGCCCCGAGCACTCCTTCCGCACCTCCCACCGAGAGGACTCCGATGCCGTTCGCACACCCGACCACGCGCCGATGCGCCGTGGCCGACCGCACCCCGAGGGCCCACCGGTGACCGCGCGCAGGACGGCGGTCCTGACCCTCGGCGTCGCCGTGGCGCTCATCGCCGGCGCGACCCTGGGCAACGGCGGCGCGAACCTCATGCCGCTGTTCATCGACGACTTCTCCGCACGGTTCGGGCTCGGGGACTCCGGTGCCGGACTCGTCGGCGCGGCCCAGCTCATGGCCACCGCGGTCGTCACCCTGCGGCTCGCGGGCCGGGCCGCGCGGCCCGGCCGGGTACGCATGACCCGCACCGGCCTCGCCGTCGCCGGAGCGGGTTTCGTCGGGGCGACCGCGGCGAGCGACCTGCCGACCCTGATCCTGGCGAACCTCGTCATCGGCGCCGGACTCGGCGCGGTCTACGCGGCCGCCACGGCCGCGATCGCCGCGACCGACGACGCCGACAAGGCCTCCGCGGTCACCATCGCGGGCACGGTGGTCGTGACCGCCCTGCTGATCATGGCGGTGCCCGCGGCCAACCACAGCCTGGGGGAGGGGACCGGCTTCCTGGTCATGGCGCTGTGGTGTCTGCTCGCCTGGCCCCTGGTACGCGGGCTCCCCGACGGCCCGGCGACGGCGACGCCCACGGCGCCCGGGACCGGGGCCGGGGCCACGCCCGAGGCCGAAGGCCCGACCACGACGGCGACCCCCTCCTGGGTCCTGCTGGGCGCGATCGCGCTGTTGTGGGCCGTCACCCAGGGCGCCTGGGCGTACGCCTCGGTCTTCGGGCGCGAACACGCCGGCATGTCGGCATCGGCCGTGTCGGTGGTCCTCGCCGTGTCCGGTGTCGTGGCCCTCGTCGGCGCCGCACTCGGCCCCGTTGCCGCCCGCCGCTTCGGCCGTACGCGGTCCCTGGCCGGCTTCATCGTGGCGCAGGCCCTCTCGATGGCGGTCCTGGTGCTCACGCGCGACCCGGTGCTCTTCGTCGTCGCGGCGGTCCTCTGGCAGGCCTGCCAGCTGGCCGTCCTGGTACAGACCCTCGCGGCGGCCGCCCTCCTCGACCCGAGCGGGCGCCTGGTGGCCTCCCTCAGCGGAGCGAGCGCGCTGGGCACCGGCATCGGTCCGCTGGCCGTCGGCGCCGTCCTCGACACGGCGGGCGCCGGAGTGCTCGGCGTCCTCCTGGCTCTCGGCACCCTCGTCGCCTCGGTGCCGCCGCTGAGGATGACGGTCGCCAGCGCGACGGCCGACCGGGCCCGGCGTCCCGAGCCCGCCCGAGCGGCCCCGACCCGCTGAGCGCCCGTCACACCGCGGGCGCCGTTCGGCCCCACTGCCCCGGGCCCACCACGCGAAGCGGCCACCTCCCCCGACTCCGAGCAGGGGAGGTGGCCGCTTCGCGCGCTGTCAGGCGCCGGCCGCCCGCGGCAGGCCGAGGGTGCCGCCCGCCAGCGCCGCCGCCCCCGCGGCCAGGGCCCGCACGACGTGCCGTTCGGCCTCCTCGTCCGGCAGGGCCAGACGCTGCAGGATGAGCCCGTCGAAACCGGCGAGCAGGAAGCGAGCGATGGTGTCGGGGGACGCGGCGAGCCGCTGGCCGGTGCGCTCGGCCGCCTCCGTCACCAACTGCGCCGCCACGTCGTGCGCTTGGCGGAAGTGACTCTCCAGAGCCTCGTGCAACGCCGGTGTCCGCAGGGCGTACATGGTCAGTTCGGTGAGCAACTGATGGCTGGCGGGCTGCTCGCCCACGGTGCGCCACAGCGCCCCGGTGAGCGCGGCGAGCGTTTCCTCGAAACCGGCGTCCGCAGGCGCGGACTCCCGGACCTGTGCCAGCAGGTCCTGGCTGAGCTGCTCCATGACGGCGCGGTACAGGTCTTCCTTGGTGCCGAAGGTGTAGTGCACCGTCGCCTGGGCGACACCGAGCTCGGCGGCGATGGCGCGGGTGCTTCCGGCGGCGACACCCTCCCTGGCCATGAGGGCGATGGCCGCTTTGATCAGCTGGGGGCGGCGCTCGGCCGCAGTCACATGAGCCATGCGTACATAGTAGCGACATAGTCAGCCGAAAAAGTCGACTGAACAACTCGGCGGAGCGACTCGAGGGACAACTCGACCGAACAACCCGGCTGGAACGTGCGTGCGACTCGCCGGACAGGTGCCGCGCGCACTCTTCTCCGGGCGCGCGCGCAACCGTACGATCCAGTCGCCGTCCCGCGCACGCGCTCCACGATCGACCCCGTCGTCGACCAGCCAGAGGTGACCCGTGGACACCCAGACCCCCCTCTTCCGCCTCGACGCGAGCGCCGGTGACATCCACGGCGAGAACGAGAAGCTCCGCGCGCTGGGCCCCGCCGTGCGGGTGCGGCTGCCCGGCGGGGTGCCCGCCTGGGTGATCACCCGCCACGACCTGCTCCGAGAACTCCTGGCGGACCCCCGTACGGCCAAGGACCCGGCGCACTGGTCCGCGTGGCGCGCGGGAGAGGTGCCGGAGGGGTGGCCGCTGATCAGCGTGGTCACCAACCGCGGCATGACCACCGCCGACGGCGAAGAGCACCGCCGCCTGCGGGACCTGGTCACCCAGGCCTTCACCGCGCGGCGCGTCGCCGCGATGCGGCCCCGCGTCGAGGCGATCACGCTGCGGCTTCTCGACGCCCTCGCGGAGCGCGGCGGCGACGCCGTGGACCTGCGCCGGCACTTCGCCTATCCGCTGCCCATGGCCGTGATCGGGGACCTCCTCGGCGTGCCGGAGGAGCGCTTCGACGAGTTCCGGACCCTCTCCGCCAGCCTGACCAGCAGCGTCACCACGCCCGACGAGACCATCGCCACCCAACGACGGCTGCACGCGCTCCTCGGCGACCTCGTCGCCGAACGGCGGGCGCGGCCGGGGGAGGACCTGACCAGCCGGCTGATCGCCGTGCGCGACGACGGCGACCGGCTCTCGGAGCCGGAGCTGATCGGCACCCTGATCCTGGTTCTCGTCGCGGGCCACGGCACCACCCTCAACCTGATCACCAACGCGACCGCCGCCCTGCTCACCCACCCCGAACAGCGCGCCGCCGTCACGACCGGACGACGGCCGTGGGACGCCGTGGTGGAGGAGACCCTGCGGTGGGACTCGCCCGTCGCGCACTTCCCGCTGCGCTACGCCCTCGACGACATCCCCGTCGGCACCGTGGTGATCCCGCGCGGCGAGGCCATCCTCGCCTCGTACGCGGCCGCGGGCCGCGACCCCGGCCGATTCGGCGCCGACGCCGCCGAGTTCGACATCGCGCGCCCCCGGCCGAAACACCTGTCCTTCGGGCACGGCCCGCACTACTGCCTCGGCGCCGCCCTGGCGCGCCTTGAGGCGGGCATCGCCCTGCCCGCTCTGTTCCGGCGGTTCCCGCACCTGGAACTCGCCGTACCGCGCGCCGATTTGGTGCCGCTGCCGTCCTTCGTCAGCAACAGCGTCCAGGCCCTGCCGGTCACCCTGTACGGCGGATAGCGCGGCCCCGGAGCCGGGCCCCCGGGTACCACCGGACGGCCGGATGGAATGATGACGGGCGACAAGGCGACGGCGGTCCGAGGAAGCCGGTGTGAATCCGGCGCGGTCCCGCCACTGTGATCGGCGAGCCTGTCCCGACTGGCCACTGCCCCGCGAGGGGTGGGAAGGCCGGGACGGGCATCGACCCGAGAGCCAGGAGACTCACGCGGTCGCCTCCTCCACGGAACACCGGGGCGGATCTCCCCGGAGAGAGGCAGGACGCGGCATGCCCGCAAGACCGGTCGGCAAGTCAGCAGGGGCCGCGCGGAGTTCCGGGGCGGCCGCCGCCCCGGCGCCCTGCCGGGTCGTCGTGTGCCGGGACTGCTGCTGCGGCAGCCCGAAGGTGACAGGCGTCGACCACGCCGCGCAGACCGCGCGCCTGCGGGCCGAGGCGCCCGTGCGCGTCTCGGCCTGCCTGGACGTGTGCGACCAGGCCAACGTCATCGTGGTCCAGCCCTCCGCCGAGGGCCGTGCGGCCGGTGCCCGACCGGTGTGGCTCGGCCTGGTCAACGACGCGGACGCGACCGAGGACATCGTCGCCTGGGTCCGCGCCGGAGGCCCGGGCGTCGCCCCGCGACCGGAGATCCTCGACCTGTACGCCTTCACCCCGCCGCGCCGCCGCGCCGTGTCCTGAACGGCCGCGCCGGGCCGGGGCGTCGGGGCCTCGCCGTCAGCGGAACGGGCGCGCCTCCGCCGGGGTCACCGCCGTCCCGGCCCGCACCCCGTGCAGGACGTGGGCCAGCACCTCGGCCCCGCGCACGACGCGCGGGCCGGGGCGGTTGAAGTACGCGGGCCCGTCCAGGACCCAGACGCGCCCGGCCCGGACGGCGGGCAGCTCGGACCAGCCGGGCAGCCGGGTGAGCAGGTCCGTCTCGCGCAGCGTCCGCTCGGGCGGAAAGCCGCACGGCAGGACGAGCAGCACCTCCGGCCGGGCCGCGCGCACCGCGTCCCAGGTCATGGGTGCGGTGTGCTCGCCGGGCGCGGCAAGGAGCGGTTCGCCCCCGGCGGCGGCGATCTGTTCGGGCACCCAGTGCCCGGCGGGCCACAGCGGATCCAGCCACTCGATCGCGACCACCCGGGGCCGTTGACGTCCGGCGGTCCGCTCGCGCACCCGCTCCAGACGGGCCCGCAGCTCGGCCCGGCGCAGCTCGGCGGACTCCCGCACCCCGAGCACGGTGCCGACCGTGACCAGGCAGTCCAGTACGTCGTCCAGGGTGCGCGGCTCCAGGCTCAGGACCCGGGTGCCCGCGTCCAGGAGCCGCACGGTGCGGCTGACCCTCTCGTACGACACCGCGCAGACGTCGCACAGGTCCTGCGTGAGGACCACATCGGGCCGCAGGGCCGCGAGCACCTCGGTGTCGAGGGTGTACAGCGAGGACCCGGAGTGGGCGGAACCGCCCACCGCGTCGGAGATCTCACGGCTGCTCAAGGTCTCCTGATCCAGGTCGGCACCGGTCACCACGGGCACGGACGCCACCGCGCGCGGCGGCCAGTCGCACTCGTGGGTGCGCCCGACGAGCCGGTCCGCCAGGCCCAGTTCGGCGACGATGTCGGTGGCGGCGGGGAGCAGGGAGACGATGCGCATGTGCCGACCCTAAGGCCCTGGTCCTCGCCCCGGTCCCGCCCCGGCCCCGGTCGCGGCCCCGACCCCCGCCGGTGTGTCCGAGCAGACGCCCCCTGGCTGTGGTGCTCGCGGCCCCCGGCCCCGATACTTCGCCGGGCAGACCGACCCGACGACGGAGGGGAACCGATGACGTTGAAGGTGAGCAGGGCGCCGCGCGGAGTCTTACGGGGGCCGGGCCGCGGCATCGTGTCGCTGGCTCTGCTGGCCGCGGCCGCGGGTGTGCTCGCACCCGCCCCCGCGTCCGCGGCACCGGCCTGTGCCGCCACGGGACCGGGAGCGCCGGCGCAGGTGGCGCGCATCCCCGACTGGGTCGAGTCGATCGTCGTCGACCGGCACGGCCGGATGTTCGCCACCGCGTACTTCACCGGCCGCGTCTACCGGATCGACGCGCCGGGCCGCACCCCCGTACCCCTCACCGGAAACGTGGGCGCCAACGGCGGGATCGTCGTGCGGGACGACGGCCGCCTCCTCGTCGGCACCGGCAACGACGTCCTGCACTCGCTCACCGGCGACGCGCTGCCCACGTCGAAGCTCCTCCTCGTGGACCCGGACACCGGCGAGGTCACGACGTACGCCGCCGGGCTCGGCGGCATCGACGGCGTCGCGCTCGCGGCCGACGGCACCGTGTACACCACGACCCTGGGCGGGCGGAACATCGGCCGCGTCACGCCGGACGGCGAGGTCGACCCGGCCTGGGCCAGGGTGCCCCAGTCCAACGGGATCGCCGTGTCCCCGGACGGGGAGCAGGTCTACGTCATCCAGACCACGGTCGCCCCCGGCCTCTACCGGATCCCGGCCGACGACCCGGCACACCCGCGGCGCTGGGTCTCGGTGGCACCGTCCGACGTCCTCGCGCTCCCCGACGGGCTCACCCTCGACAGCAAGGGGCGGCCACTGATCACCACCCACGCGGCGGGCCAGATCTGGCGCGTCGAGGACGGGCGCCTGTGCGCCGTGGCCTCGGGCCTCCACCTCTCCACCCAGGTCGCCTACGGCCACGGCGACCGCGGCTTCTCCGCGGGCAGGCTCTACCGGGCGGGCGTCGACGGGAAGATCTACGAAGTGCCCGCGGGTGCCGACCCCTCGTAGACGGCCGAAGCCGCCGTGCCGGTCCGGGTGAGCCGTGTCTCACCTGGACGGCACCGCTTGTCTATGCAACGAGTTGCATAGAAGGATTCGGGCATGGCGCTTGAGCACGCGATCCTCGTCTCCCTGCTGGAGCAGCCGGGCTCCGGTTACGAGCTGGCCCGGCGGTTCGACCGGTCCATCGGCTACTTCTGGACCGCCACGCACCAGCAGATCTACCGCGTCCTCAAGCGCATGGAGAGCGACGCCTGGATCGAGGCCCGCGAGGTGGCGCAGCAGGACCGCCCCGACAAGAAGGAGTACTCCGTCGCGGCCCTCGGCCGCGCCGCGCTCTCCGGGTGGCTGCACGAGCCGATCGAACCCGAGAGCGTCCGGCACGAGCTCGCCGTGAAGATCCGTGGCGCGGCCTTCGACGACCCGGCCGCGCTGATCCGCGAGGTGCGGCGCTACCGCCAGGCGCACGCCGAGCGGCTCGCGCACTACCTCGCGGGGGAGCGGCGCGACTTCACCGGACCCGAGGCCCCCGCTCCCCTCGACGACCGCCAGGAGCTCCAGCACGTCGTGCTGCGCGGCGGCATCGCGTACGAGCAGATGACGCTCGCCTGGCTCGACGACGTGATCGACACCCTCGAACGGCTCGGCGCCCGGCGCTGACGTATCCACAGCTCTCCCGCACCTCCAGCTTTCCCCACCCCCTTCCCTTCCACGACGTCCGGGACCTCCCCGACCCCGAGCCGGAAAGGCGACTGGCCATGGCCGACGCGCTGCTGTTCAACCCCCGCACCTACGACCCGACCCACTTCGACCCCGAGACCCGCAGGCTGCTGCGCGCGACCGTGGACTGGTTCGAGGCGCGGGGCAAGCGCAGGCTGATCGAGGACTACCGCTCCCGCGCCTGGCTCGCGGACTTCCTGGAGTTCTCCGCCAAGGAGGGCCTGTTCGCGACCTTCCTCACCCCGGCGTCCGCCGCCGGGGAGGGCGAGGGCGACAAGCGCTGGGACACCGCCCGGATCGCCGCCCTCAACGAGATCTTCGGCTTCTACGGGCTCGACTACTGGTACGCGTGGCAGGTCACCATCCTCGGCCTCGGCCCGGTCTGGCAGAGCGACAACGCCGCCGCCCGCGCCCGCGCCGCCGAACTCCTCGCGCAGGGCGAGGTGTTCGCCTTCGGCCTGTCCGAGAAGACCCACGGCGCCGACATCTACTCCACCGACATGCTCCTGGAGCCGGACGGCGACGGCGGCTTCCGGGCCAGCGGCTCCAAGTACTACATCGGCAACGGCAACGCCGCGGGCCTCGTCTCCGTCTTCGGCCGCCGCACCGACGTCGAGGGCCCCGACGGCTACGTCTTCTTCGCTGCGGACAGCCGCCACGAGGCGTACCACCTGGTGAAGAACGTCGTGGACTCCTCCAAGTACGTCAGCGAGTTCCGGCTCGAGAACTACCCGGTCCGTGCCGAGGACATCCTGCACACCGGCCGCGCGGCCTTCGACGCCGCCCTCAACACCGTCAACGTGGGCAAGTTCAACCTCTGCACCGGCGCGATCGGCATCTGCGAGCACGCGATGTACGAGGCCGTCACCCACGCCCAGAACCGCATCCTCTACGGCCGTCCCGTCACCGCGTTCCCGCACGTGCGCCGCGAGCTGACCGACGCCTACGTCCGCCTCGTCGGCATGAAGCTGTTCAGTGACCGCGCCGTGGACTACTTCCGCTCGGCCGGGCCCGACGACCGCCGCTACCTCCTCTTCAACCCGATGACGAAGATGAAGGTGACCACGGAGGGCGAGAAGGTCATCGACCTGATGTGGGACGTCATCGCGGCCAAGGGCTTCGAGAAGGACACCTACTTCGCCCAGGCCGCCACCGAGATCCGGGGCCTGCCGAAGCTGGAGGGCACGGTCCACGTCAACCTGGCCCTGATCCTGAAGTTCATGGGCAACCACCTGCTGAACCCGGCCGAGTACGCGCCCGTGCCGACCCGTCTGGACGCGGCCGACGACGCCTTCCTCTTCCAGCAGGGACCGGCCCGGGGCCTCGGCTCCATCCGCTTCCACGACTGGCGCACCGCCTACGACGCGTACGCCGACGTGCCGAACGTCGCCCGCTTCCGCGAACAGGCCGACGCCCTCTGCGAGTTCGTCACCACGGCAGCCCCGGACGAGGAGCAGAGCCGCGACCTCGATCTGCTCCTCGCCGTCGGCCAGCTGTTCGCGCTCGTCGTGCACGGCCAGCTGATCCTGGAGCAGGCGCGCCTGACCGGCCTGGAGCAGGACGTGCTCGACGAGCTCTTCGCCGTCCTCGTACGGGACTTCTCTGCGTACGCCGTCGAGCTGCACGGCAAGGACTCCGCCACCGCCGCGCAGCAGGGCTGGGCCCTCGGCGCAGTCCGGCGCCCGGTCGTCGACGAGGCTCGCTTGGCGCGCGTCTGGGCCCGTGTCGAGGCGCTGTCCGGGACGTACGAGATGGCGCCGTAGCCCCGGAGCCGCGCAGGTACGGGGCCGCCGTGTCGCCACGGCGGCCCCGGTTGTCACAGGGTGAGCAGTGTGCGCCGGGCGACCCCGGTGTCCTGGAGCGGCTTGAGGGCCAGGCGCACCAGAGCCAGCGCGTTGTCGTCGCCCGCGACGCGGTTGGCGCTGAGCTCGCCGCACGTCAGGCACTCGTGGATGAGCATCCACTCGCCGTCCGGGCGCGCGGTCATGGTCAGCGCCTCCATGCGGCCGCGGCAGGGCGAGGCCCGGTCACCGGGGACGCGGTGGTCGACGTGCAGGCTGGCCAGGCAGTGCGGGCAGTGGTTGCGGTGCCCGGTGCCCGGCGCGTCCAGGGACACGTCGAGCCGGCAGCCGACGCACCGGAAGTCGTGCGCGCGGTGGCCGCCCCGAGCATGCAGGACGTCCTTGTGCCGCTGCGGGCGGAGGCGCGCCGACGACGGCTCGCGGGAGTGGTTGCGTCGCGGCATGGTGGTCTCCTTCCCTTCGGTCCGGGTCACAGGGAGCCGAACGCTTCGAGCGGGAAGGGCGGTTGGGCGAGCGGCCGGACCGCCATGCGCATCAGGATGAGCTGGTTGTCGTCCGTGCGGACGGGGCTCGAGGTGAGTTCGTCGCAGCGCACGCAGCGGTGGATGACCCGCCAGTCGCCGGTCCGCAGGACGGCGATGGCTATCGGTGACATCCGCCCGTGGCACGGGCTCGGGCCGCCCTCGACGTGGTCGGTGACGTGCTGCGAGTGCAGGCACGACGGGCAGTGGTCGCGCGGCACGCCGTCGGCGGTGGTGGCGGACACGGTGAGGCCGCACCATGCGCAGGCGAAGGTGGTGAGCTTGAGGGTGTTGTGGGCGTCGCTCTGACGAGCGCCGGTGTGGTGGGACACCCGGGATACTCCTTGCTGAGGAATGGGAAACGACAGCAAGAGCAGGCCGAGCGGCCTCGGCGGAACGAGCGCACCGGAATTCCGGCGTCCGGCCGCCGCGCGGACGCGGGGGCGCGAGAAACGGACGCTCAGACGGTGCGGCGAGGCGCGCTCGGCGCGACCCGGGGCATCAAGACACCTCTCTCAGGGGCACACGGCCCGGTCGGTGATCAGCGGTGTGAACGCCAGGTTAGCCACGGCGTCGTGGCGTGCGCCAACGATTAAAGCGCTGGTGCGGGCGCGGGTCAGATGGGGTCGATGATGATGTCTTCGACGGCGAAGACGCACTTGGACTCGGTCTTGGACTCCTTGGTGCCGCCGTCGACGTTGTTCTGCCACGTGCCGTAGTACGTGAAGCCCGCCTTGCACTTGACCTTGGCCCGCCAGGTGACGTTCATGGTGCCGGTGCAGCTCAGCGACCCGTTCTTGTTCAAGTCCGTCGCGGCGGTGCAGTCCAGGGTGCCGTAGCGGAACGTCTCGCCGGGTTTGACGGCCGACGCGGTGGGTGCCATGAGCACCGTGGCCGCGACGAGCGCGGTGCCGAGGGTGGTGAGCCTGCGGATCGAGAGTTTCATGCCGTTTCCTCCCTGTTCGGACAGCATCTAGAGCGTGCTGCCGGGAGACTCCCGAGCAATAGGGGGCGGCGCCGGGACGGGCCGGGAAACGTTCCCGGTTCGGACGGGAAGGGCGGCGGCGAAGTGACGGCCGCTCGGCGTGGGGTCCCGCCTCAGCCGCGTGCCGGTCGGCAGCTCGCGCACACGCCCCACCAGATGATCTCCGCCTCGTCGACCGCAAAGCCGCGGTCGTTCTCGGGCGTCAGGCACGGGGCGTGGCCGACGGTGCAGTCGACGTCCTCGATGCGGCCGCAGGACCGGCAGACCAGATGGTGGTGGTTGTCCCCGACGCGCAGTTCGTAGCGGGTGGGGGAGCCCGCCGGTTCGATGCAGCGGATCAACCGCGCCCGTGCCAGGTCGTCGAGGACGTTGTACAGGCCCTGCCGGGACAGGCTCCCGGCGGCGGGCGAGGCCTCGGCGGCGACGCCGATGCGGCTCTCCAACTCGGCCGCCGTGGAGTGCGGATGGCCGTCCAGGGCGCTGAGCACGGCGCGACGCTGTGCCGTGCTGCGCAGCCCCTTGGCCCTGAGCAGTCCGGCCGCTCGCTGCTCCATGACGATGCACCCCCAGTTCCGTCCCGGAAGTCTAACGGGATCACGCCCGGCACCCTGAGCGCGATCCGATCCTAGAATTGACTCTGTCCAAACTGGCGGGCTACTGTCTCGTACGGCGACGGACCGCCGACCGCCCGAGCCGATCGGCGCGCGACCGCCGCCGTACGCGACCCCACCCCTCTTCCGCCGCGCCGCCCCACCGGTTCCGGGGACAGCTGTGCCCCGAACCGGGGAGGCCGCCGGCGTGCGACCCCGACGGAGACCCCCCATGAAGTGCTACGACTGCGACCTCGACGGCAGGGGCGCCACCACGGGCATCGGCATCTGCAGCCGCTGCAACCTGGTCGTCTGCGCCGACCACGGGCACGTCACGCCGACCGTCCTCCATCGGCCCGGCGGCCTGGGCAAGGCGACGCGGGACCGGCCGGGCCGCCGCGTCGTCTGCCGCACGTGCCACGCGGCGGAGGTCTCCGCCTGAGCCGGGCCGATCCACCGTCACCTCCCTGACCGGCCGGGCCGTTCGCCCCGTCACCCCCGAGGAGGTGCGTCGTGCACCCTCCCGCCGAGCCCGGAGCCACCACGTCCTCCGGCCCCGACGCTTTAGCCGGACCCGGTGCCGTCCGCTCGCGTACGCCCCGGCCGTACTCCTGATCGGCCTGACCATGCGGCCCGTCATCGCGGCCGTACCGCTGCCCCCGACGGGCGCGGCGGGCACGTGCTGCCCCGCTGAGCATGTGAACGGGCCCGCACCCCGGAAGAGGGGTGCGGGCCCGCGCCGACGTGGTGGGTTCAGCAGCTCATGGCCCAGGTGTGGGAGTCGCCGTTGTCATTGGCCGCGCCGTTGTAGTGGACCTCCTGGCCCGGCGTCAGGCAGATGGTCATGTGACCGCCCTGGTGGGCCCGCGAGTACACCTTGACGTGGTCCTTGACGCCGGGGCCTGAGATGCCGTGGTTGGCCCAGGAGGAGTCCTCGTCCGCGATCCAGCTCTCCCACCAGCCGTCGTCACCGGACCAGTTGGCGCGCTGGCCGTCGTAGTTGGCGTGCTCCCAGGTGCAGAAGTGGCCGCTGGGGCAGTCGGCGGCACCGGCGGGCGCGGCGGCGACCAGGCCGCCCGTCATCAGCAGGGCGGCCGCCGCCACGGTGGCGAGGAGGCCGCGCTTGGCGGGGTTCTTGGAGGCGGAGGAGACGGGCTTCGTGCTCATGTGCGGGAGGGGCCTTTCTGTTCGTTTCTCTTGAACCACATAGGTGGGGGCGCCGCTGCTGCTGGGCGGGCACGGCCAGACTGCCCTCGGCGCGATGACGGCATTCGGGCATTCACCCGAACGACGGATCAATGGGAGAGAAGAAGCCTTTCTTCGCAAGTGCGGCGCGCGGAAGGCGAATGCGGGGCGTGACGCCTTGGTGAACGCCCCCGGCCGGGAGGCGTGCCGATATCCCCCTCGCCCTCACTGGGTACGGTGTACGCTGTTCCCTCAGGTCGAACCAAAGTGCGAGGAGCGCTCGTGAACGTCACCCCCGCCGACAGCCACTCCGTGATCCAGGTCCGCGGTGCGCGGGAGAACAACTTGCAGGACGTATCGCTCGACCTGCCGAAACGCCGGTTGACCGTCTTCACGGGAGTCTCGGGATCGGGGAAGTCCTCCCTGGTCTTCGGCACGATCGCCGCCGAGTCGCAGCGGCTCATCAACGAGACGTACGCCGCGTTCATCCAGTCCTTCATGCCGAACGTCGGCCGCCCCGACGTCGACGAGCTGCGCAACCTCAGCGCGGCGATCGTCGTCGACCAGGAGCGCATGGGCGCCAACTCGCGCTCCACGGTGGGCACCGCGACGGACGCGTACACGATGCTGCGCATCATCTTCAGCCGCCTCGGTCGGCCGGGCATCGGTACCGCGGGAGCCTTCAGCTTCAACGTGCCCGAGGGGATGTGCCCCGACTGCGAGGGCGCCGGCGAGGTCGCGACCGTCGACGTCGACCAGCTGGTGGACCGAGACCTCTCGCTGAAGGAGGGGGCCATAGTCGTCCCCTACTACGCGGTGGACTCCTGGAGCTGGCAGATCATGGTCAACTCCGGCTTCCACGACCCCGACAAGAAGCTGCGGGACTTCACCGCGCGGGAGTGGGACGACCTGCTGCACAAGGGCCCCGTCAAGGTGAAGGTGGGCTCCAACGGCTTCACCTACGAGGGCCTCGTCTCCAAGATGCAGCGGAGCTGGCTGGCGAAGGACCGCGAGTCGCTCCAACCGCACATCAGGAGCTTCGTCGAGCGCGCTGTCGTGTTCACCCGCTGCCCGCTGTGCGAGGGCACCCGGCTCACCCGGGCCGCACTCGCCTCGAAGGTGGGCGGGCTGAACATCGCCGAGTGCTCGGCGATGCAGATCAGCGATCTGGCGGCGTTCGTCCGTGGCATCGACGCGCCGGGCGTGGCGCCACTGCTCGCCGGTCTGCGGGACCTCCTCGACTCGCTCGTGGAGATCGGCCTCGGCTACCTCAGCCTGGACCGGCCCTCGGGCACCCTGTCCGGCGGCGAGGCGCAGCGCGTGAAGATGGTGCGCCACCTCGGCTCCAGCATCACCGATGTGACGTACGTGTTCGACGAGCCGACCATCGGCCTGCATCCGCACGACATCCAGCGCATGAACGGCCTGCTGCTGCGGCTGCGCGACAAGGGCAACACCGTGCTGGTGGTCGAGCACAAGCCGGAGGTCGTCGCGATCGCCGACCACGTCGTGGACCTCGGGCCCGGCGCGGGCGAGGCGGGCGGCCGGATCTGCTACACCGGCGACGTCCCGGGCCTGCGGACGTCCGGCACCCTCACCGGACGCCACCTCGGTCACCGGGCCGAGCTGCGCGGAAGCGTCCGCACGCCCCAGGGGCACCTGTCCATCAAGGGCGCCGACCGGCACAACCTCAAGGACGTGGCGGTCGACGTGCCGCTCGGGGTGCTCACCGTGGTCACCGGCGTCGCCGGATCGGGCAAGAGCTCCCTCATCCACGGCTATCTGTCCGGACAGGACGGCGTCGTGGTCGCCGACCAGTCGCCGATCCGCGGCTCGCGCCGCTCGAACCCGGCGACGTACACGAACCTCCTCGGTCCCATCCGCACCGCCTTCGCCCAGGCCAACGGCGTCAAGGCGGCGCTGTTCAGCGCCAACTCCGAAGGCGCCTGCCCCAAGTGCAACGGCATCGGCCTCGTCCACACCGACCTCGGGATGATGGCGCAGGTCGCGTCGGTGTGCGAGGAGTGCGCGGGCAAGCGGTTCACCCCCGAGGTCCTGACGTACACGCTGCGCGGCAAGAACATCAGCGAGGTGCTCGGCATGTCGGTCGCCGAGGCCCACGACTTCTTCCCGTCGGGCAAGGCGCACACCATCCTCGGCCGCCTGACCGATGTCGGGCTGAGCTATCTGCGCCTCGGGCAGCCGCTCAACACCCTCTCCGGCGGGGAGCGGCAGCGGCTGAAGCTCGCCATCCACATGGCCGAGAAGTCGTCCACGTACGTCCTGGACGAGCCGACGACCGGGCTGCACCTGGCCGACGTGGACAAGCTGCTCGCCCTGCTCGACCGGCTCGTCGACGACGGCAATTCGGTCGTCGTGATCGAACACCACCAGGCCGTGATGGCCCACGCCGACTGGATCATCGACCTCGGCCCGGGCGGCGGGCACGACGGCGGCGAGGTGGTGTTCACCGGCACGCCCGCCGAACTCGTCGAGGGAGGAAGCACGTTGACGGCACGTCACCTTCGGGAGTACGTGGCCTCCTGAGCCCGTGCCGTGGGGTGCGGGCCGCGCGCCCCACGGCACCGCCCGTGATATTCGCTTGCCCTCGCGGCGACAGGAGGCGACAGTCGCCCCGTGCGGAACATCGAGCTGTCGGACGGCGTGGTCACCCTGTCCCCCCTGACCCTGGAGGACGTCGACGCGCATCTGGCGGGCGAGGACGACCTCCTCGTGCGCTGGCTCAACGGCGAGCCCAGCACCCGGGCGAGCACGGAGGAGTACGTGCGCCACTGCCAGGACCAGTGGGCGGACAAGGGCACGCTGCGCGCCTTCGGCGTGCGTGCCGGTGACGGCCTGACGCTCGCGGGCACCATCGACGTACGGCTCACCCTGCCGGGCCTCGCCCCCGGCGCGGCCAACATCGCCTACGGGCTCTACCCGGCCTGGCGCGGCCGGGGCCTCGCGACCCGCGCGGTCGACCTCGTCTGCCGCTACACGGCGACGGAGGGCGCGCGCGTCGGCGTGATCCGGGTGGACCCCGCCAACGCCGCGTCGGAAGCGGTGGCACGGCGCGCGGGCTTCACGTACATGAAGCAGGTCCGGGAGACGGACGGGACGTGTCACAACTGGTACGTCCGCGACCTCAAGGGCCTGGCCGCGCCGCGTTAGGCGCTACTTCCCGTGGCCGTCCGAGCACTTGTTGCCCGTGGCGGGGTTGAGCACGCCCACGACGTTCACGGTGTTGCCGCAGAGGTTCACGGGGATGTCGACCGGCACTTGGACGAGGTTGCCGCTGAGGACGCCGGGCGAGTTCTCCACCGTGCCGTCGGCGTCGGCGTCGGCGGCGGCCGAGGTGGCGCCGCCGACCAGCGCGGTCACGGCGAGCGCGGCCGAGGCGAGGAGCGCGCGAGTGCGCATGGGGTACCTCCTGGTGCGAAGGGATCGTTCCTCCCGAGCCTCGCCGCAGCGCGGTACGGGAGAAAGTCCTGGTAGCCCGATGGAATGAACAGCGAGAACCGGCCAATTCGGTGGGGGCTGCGGGATGTCCGGTGCGCGCAGCGGATCGAGGGAGCTGGGACGGGCGCGGCGCGGCACGGCTTCAGGAGGCACTGTTTCCGGCCTTCATCATCCCTGTGGGGGACATGCGCGACGAACTTGGCCGAACCGCACATAGCCCAAATGGCTGCAAGGGGCATGTAGTGGGGAGCGGAACGCCTCGGGGGACCGGCAGATCCATCCGCCCGTCCATACACCGGAGACAGCATGACGCAAGCAGCTCCCTTTCCTCAGGACCGCACCTGCCCCTACCACCCGCCCGCCGGCTACCGCCCGCTGAGCGAACAGGGCCCGCTCAGCCGCATCACGCTTTACGACGACACCGAGGCCTGGCTGGTCACCGGGCACGCCGAAGCGCAGGCGCTGCTCACCGACCCCCGCCTCTCCGCAAACCGACAGAATCCGGCCTTTCCCAACATCGCTCCCCGCTTCGAGCTCTCACGCCGCGTGCGGACCGCGCTCCTCGGCGTGGACGACCCCGAGCACAACAGACAGCGCCGCATGCTCATCCCGCCCTTCGGCGTGAAGCGGGTGGCGGCCATGCGCCCCCGCATCCAGCACATCGTCGACCAGCTTCTGGACGCCATGCTCGAACAGGGGCCGCCCGTGGACCTGGTGTCCGCGTTCGCGCTTCCCGTGCCGTCCATGGTGATCTGCGAGCTGCTCGGCGTGCCGTACGCCGACCACGACTTCTTCGAGGAGGCCTCGCGCCGCCTGCTGCGCGGCAAGACGGCCGACGAGTCCGACGAGGCGCGCCGTGACCTCATGGAGTACCTGGAGGGACTGGTCGACCGGAAGGCCGGGATCGCCGAGGGCCACCCCGGGGCCGAGGCGGGCCTCGCCGAAGGCATGCTCGACGACCTCGTCCGCGAGCGGCTGCACACCGGCGAGGTCGACCGCGACGAACTGGCGCGGATGGCGCTGATCCTGCTGGTCGCCGGGCACGAGACGACCGCCAACATGATCTCGCTCGGCACCTTCACACTGCTCGAACACCCGGATCAGCTCGCCGCCCTGCGCGCGGAGCCGGAACTCGTCCGCGACGCGGTCGAGGAACTGCTGCGCTTCCTGTCGATCGCCGACGGACTCCAGCGGGTCGCCACCGCCGACATCGAGGTGGCGGGGCAGACCATCCGCGCGGACGAGGGCGTGTTCCTCGCCGCGTCGGCCATCAACCGCGACGCCGCCGTCTACGCGGAACCGGACGACCTCGACGTCCGCAGGAGCGCCCGCCACCACCTTGCCTTCGGCTTCGGCATCCACCAGTGCCTCGGGCAGAACCTCGCCCGTCTGGAGCTGGAGATCGCCTTCGCATCACTGCTCGCCCGGGTCCCCGACCTGCGGCTCGCCGTCCCGCCCGACGAGGTTCCGATCAAGCCGGGCGACACGATCCAAGGACTCATCGAGCTGCCCGTCAGCTGGGGGCGCGGCTGATGCGCATCACGATCGACACGGACCGCTGCATCGGCGCGGGCCAGTGCGTCCTGACCGCCCCCGGCGTGTTCACCCAGGACGACGACGGGTTCAGCGAACTGCTGCCCGGCAGCGCCGACGGAGCGGACGACCCGATGCTGAAGGAGGCAGCACGCGCCTGCCCGGTGCAGGCCATCACCGTCGAGAGCGAGTGACGCGCGCGGGCGGGGGCCGGTGGCGGCCCCCGCCCGCTCCGCGAGGAAAAGCAGGAGCACGGACCGAAGCCGTCGGGAACAATTGGTTCCCGCTCACCTGGCTTCTGCCGGGCCTCTGACCTGGGCGCCCATAGGGGTCGGAGCCTCTGTCCGCGAGGGCGGACCTCCCGTCTCTGCCTGGGGCTTCCCGGGAGTTCCCGTGGGAGTGTGCACGCGATGTGCACGCGTTCTGACCTCGGTTCGCGTACCAGGGCCTGCGCGAGACGGGCGTGCGGCGATCGCACGGAACGGCCAAGCGCGTGGCGAATGGCGGCTCCGATGAGTCAGGCCCCCGAAAACCGAAAGGCGGCCGATAAGGGGCGAGGCTTCACCCTCGACTCATGGATCAGGCCGTTGTGTGCCCTCCTCGTGGCCGGGGTCGCGGCCTATGCCTCCTACGTGCACCAGCGTACGTTCGCGCTGCAAGGCGGAGCGGATGAGGTCAGCGCCGCGCTGTGGCCGTTGTCCGTCGACGGCCTGTTGCTGCTGGCCACGGCGGGTCTGCTGAAGAGCCCTGGAACTGGCACACGCCGGACGCGCGGCGCGATGTGGTCGGCGTTTCTGCTGGGTATCGCGGTCTCGTTGGCCGCGAACACCGCGGCAGCACCAGCTCTGGCGTGGCAGCCAGTGCTGGTCGCTGGTTGGCCTCCGGTCGCACTGCTGCTGGCGGTGGAACTGCTCATGCACCGCACCGGTGTCCCCGCAGACGGCGAGGCCGGGCCCGCGGAAGAGAGGAGCACCTCCGCAGACAGTGAGGGGGCGGACGAAGGTGAGGATCCGCTGCTGGCGAGGGCGCAGGCGCTGGATGCCCGATACCGGGAGGTGCATCAGCGCCCCGTGTCCGCCGAGACCCTGCGTAGGGAACTACGCGTCGGTGCGGCCCGCTCCAGGCGGTTGGCCGCTCTGGTGCGGAGGCGTCGGAGCGACGGCCGTAACGTTGGCGTACGCGGCCACCGGCCGAATGAGTAGTGCCACACCGTTTCGCGAGTGTCGCTGTCGTGTCGTGTGACGCTGAGAGATCAGGTTCGGGTCCGTGCGTGGTTAGCCAGCGACGTGGTCAGCTCGTCGACGGATCCGCTCGGTTCCACGGTCACGGTGCCGGAAGGCTGGACGCGCTCCACGGAGCAACGGGAAGGCTTGCCGACCGTTGTCACCTCTGCCTCCCAGGACGGGGCCAGCCGTCTGACTCTGTTCGAAGTCATCGAGCAGACAACACAGGAGTCGTTGCGGGAAGCGGAGGAAACCCCGCCTTCGGGTACGCGTACCGCCGCTCCGGATACGAGGTCCTGGACCGGGGATCCGGAGACACCTGGGCGCGGCTCTCCTTCCACTACGACTCGGAGGACGGTCCGCAGCAGGTCATGGACCACCGCTTCGAGGCTCAGGACACGATGCTGTACGGCATCGTGTCCGCAGGCCCCGAGGTCACAGAAGTGGAGAGCAGGCTCACGACAGCTCGCGCCTCCTTCTGCCCGGCGGACACGTCGTGCGAGTGAGGCAACCCGCGGCCCGGTGCGACCGCGAGGTGCCGGGCACCGTACGAACTGGGACGCGGCGCCGGTGCCCCGCATCGGCCGACGCGTCCTCCAGGAGCACTGCTTGGACCAATCGCCGCTCCTGCCGTTCCTGCTCCGCGGACTTCTCCACCGCGTGCGCGCCACCGGCACCGACTGCCGCTCCCCCCGCCCGTCGCTGTCGCCCATACGATCAGGATGACCCATGCCTCCACCACATTGCTGCGTCATCGCTGGGGATTGCGGCGCCACCGCCAGCACGGAACCCGCTTGCCTTCGGACTTGTGCATCGGCCGCACCACCCCACGGAAAATGCCCCGCTCGAACTCTGCCAGGACTGTCCCACCACGGCCGGTTGAGCCGGAAGGGGCTGCCGGTCCACAGGAATGGTCCAGTCAGGGGCACATATTGCGTTCGAGCGGGGACCGAACGGAGCAGGCGTCTCGCGGTGACGGCCCGCGACGCACGGCTTGTCGGAGACGTCGCCGCGCACCGCAGTTCCCGGAGGCAGCGCCTCAGAAGGCGGATCAGCTCGCGATCACGTTCCTTGCCCGCGCCATGCCCCGTAGACGGCGATGGCTGTTGTGATGCTGCTCGTGACAGCCGGTGTCCACAGCCGCGTGGCCCTGCCCCAGTTGCGACCACGCCTCCTCTCGGGCCGTGTCCTGTGACGTTCTGGCTTCTTGTCGTGCATCTGCTTCTCCCCGATGCGACCGTGTCCGCGTGACCTCTGTGGAATCCAGCTTGCGGATGAGTGGCTCCCACCGTCACGGGAACGGTCTACCGAGGAGGCGGGAAGAGCAGGTCACGGCCCCGTTCCCAGCCCCGCGGCCCGCGCCATGGCGATGAGTTGCGCACGGTCGGCGGCACCCAGCTTGGTCTTGATGTCGGTCACCGCGTTCTCCACGCGCTTGGTGCTGATGCCGAGGCGGGCGGCGACGCCGGCCGTGGTCTGCGACGGGGTTGCGATGAGGTTGAGGATCTCGCGTTCCCGGGGCGTGAGTTCGGGGAAGGCACCGTCGCGCCGTGCTGTGCGCAGTTCGTCGAACCACGGGCGCATGCGAGAGGTGTCGGAAAGGTTGAAGATCCAGGCACCGGCGGCGACGTCGCGGACCGCGCGGATGATCTGGGTGACGTCTCCCGCTTTCATCAGGAACCCCGAGGCGCCGGCGCGCATCGCGGCCATGACGTTGGGGTCCGTCTCGTACTCGGAGTGGACGAGGACCTTGGTGTCCGGATGGGCTCTTCGGATCTCCCGGGTCGCCCAGAGTCCGCTGCCGTTGGGCATGCGTACGTCCATGATGACGACGTCGGGACGGAGTCCGATCGTCTGCTCCACGGCTTCCCTGCCGTCCCGGGCCTCGGCGACGACGGTGATCCCGGCGTCGGACTCGAGCAACACACGCAGCCCGTACCGGGTGAAGGCGTGGTCGTCGGCGATGACGACGCGGATGCTCTGCTCTGTCACGTGATGCCGCCCTTCACCGCCTGACGTCCGGTCCCGGCGCCGGGGAGGGCCCGCGGCAGGCACACCACGACCTCGGTTCCCGCACGGGGGCGCGGACGGATGTCACATGTGCCACCGATCTCACCAGCACGCTCCCGCATGGAGGCGATCCCCACTCCGGGGCGGAATCGGTCCGGAAGGCCGGAGCCGTCGTCCGCGACGGTCAAGGACAGCGTGTCGTCGAGGTCCATGGTCACCCAGCAGTTGTCGGCATCAGCGTGCCTGAGGATGTTGGCGACGGCTTCGGCGAGGATCCAGTAGGCCGCTTCCTCCACTGCGGCCGGAAGCCGTGGGATGTCATCGGGCAGGGCGGTGTGCATGGTGAGGGGAACGCGGCCGAGGTGGGTCAGAACGGCTTCCCGCAGCCCGAGCTGATCGGCCGGTGAGCGCAGGCCCGTGGCGATGAGGCGCAGGTCTTCGGTGCCTTGGCGGAGGTGCACCAGGGCTGTGGCCAGTAGCTCGTGCGCGGCATCGGGGTCCCTGTGCAAGGTGGTCAGGGCCGCTTGCAGGGTCCAAGTGGCACCCGTGAGCACGGGACCGACCCCGTCGTGCAGGTCGCGGGCCAGCCGTCGGCGTTCCTCGGCAGCCACGGCAACGGCTCGCTCCTGCGCGGCCAGCAGCGTCAGCGACAGGCGTACGGCCGAGGCGGCCTGCGCGATGTGCCGTGCGGCGTCCCGGAGCAGGCGCGTGTCCGCTTTCGAAAAGTGCTCACCGGGGGAGCGGGGCCCCACTATCAGGCTGCCGATCTCTTCCCCCTGGTGCACCAAGGCCAGCTCGATGAGTTCGTGAGGCTCCGTACCGCGGGTGGCGACGCGGGTGTGGTTGCGGCCCGCCGATGACGAGGTGACCAGCTCGATGGACACGTAGGGCAGGCGGAGGGCTTCGGCCACTGCGGCGGCCGCTTCGGGCAGGATCCTCTTCGGATCGTGAGTTGCTTCCAGACGTCTGCCGAGCACGGCCAGCGCCGTGTAGGGGTCATCTCGCAGGCCGTAGACGAGTCGGCTCACGGAGCGGTGCAACAAGGTGTGCAAGGGCTGCAGCAGAACGGCCACCACGCCCGTGGCGAAGAGGGCGGCCAAGCCGGAGGAAGAGCGTTGCAGCAGCAGCCCGAAGGCGCTGACCGTGCCGATGTACAAGCCGACCGCGAGGCCGGTCAGCGCGGCGTAGATCAGGGTGTTGCTGAGCAGACGGTCGATGTCGAAGAGGTTGTGGCGCACGATCCCGACGGTGATGGCCGCGCTGAGCAGTACCGGTACCAGGCCGATGGCGATCGAACCGAGGGGCCTGTCTCCCACCATGATCTGTACGGTCACGAGGAGGATGGCCACCATCGTGGCCCAGGCCACCCACTTCAGCTGACGCCGTACCAGCCCAGTGCTGTGGCGGTATCGAAACAGCAAGGAGGCCACCGACAGCAGCAGGGGGAGGAGATTCGTCACGATCGAGATGAGCCCGAGGCGCGGTACGACGGGCTCCAGCGCCGGAAGGCCCAATGGATTGGTGATCGAGGGGAAGTAGCCGTTCCCGAGCGTTCCTGGCAGGAGGGCCCCGACAATCACGTTCAGCAGCCCACAGGCGCCCACGTACTTGGCAGTGACACGCCAGCATGGCGTGGGGAGGCGGCCGTTCGGGAAGATCAGGAAGAGAAACATGATCGGAAAGGTGAAGAGTACGAAACTCCAGTTGCCCGACCAGGCGGCCAGTACGCCGCCGGGCAGCCCGCGGGGCACTGCGTAGAGCGCGTAGGCGTGCACGAGCGAGTCGAATGCCGCGCCGAACCCAGCGGCGAGCAGTAACCATCCCGCAGGATTGCTCGGACGGCGCGAGGCCACCAGCGTGCCCAGCGAAGGAAGCAGGACGCCGAACATCGAGTCCGCGACGATCAGCCACCACGGATGCCACGCCGGACGCGGGGCGGCCCGGGACAGCACCGCGAAGGTCACCGTCGCCGCCACGACGAGCGCGGTGGCCACCGATACGGTCCATGCGGTCCGTTTCTTCGCCAGTCGTGTGAGCAGCCGAGCCGCCGCATCAGGTGCCGCGCGCGTCGCCTGAGCTCCCGCGAGCTCGTTCATGGCCCACCTCCAGCACGATCACCCTCGTGTCGGCCCGTTCCCGGCTGCAAGGGAGGGGCCTCCCGAGCCTCCGGGAGTGCGGATCCGGGCAGTCGACGGGGAAGGCGCGCGGTGCATTCGGTGCCGCCACCGGCAGAGCGACGCACCTCGCAGGTTCCCCCGATCTGGGTGGCGAGCTCGAGTGCCGGGGCCAGGTCGGCGACGCGCTGGTCCACTGTGGGGGGATCCGGGCCGTCAGCTGTCACTGTCAGCGTGATATGCCTGGCAGCCAGTTCGAAGCTGACGTGCACGCCATCGGCCTGGCCTCGCTGGAGGGCGTTCGCCATCGCCTCGGTCAGGATCCGGTACGTCGCCTCTTCCACTGCCGCAGGTAGTGGGGGTATGTCGTCGGGCAAGGTGATGCGGACGGCCAGGGGTACCCGGTCGAGATAGCTCAGCATGGCTTCACGGAGGCCCAGTTGATCAACGGGCGAGCGCAACTCCATCGAGATCCTGCGCAGGTTCTCTGTGCCTTCGCGGATGCGCTCCAAGGCCGCGGCCAGAAGTTCTGGCCCCCGCCCGGGGTCGGTCCGGACCAGTGTGGCCGCGGCATCCACCGCGCCGGTCGCGTCGCCGAGTGCCGGACCGACTCCTTCGCGCAGCGCCTTGGCCAGATGCCGGCGCTCCTCGGCCCGCGCGGCAACGGCACGTTCCTGTGAGTGCTGAACGTCCAACGAGAGCCGTACGTTCGCCGCTGCCTGGGCTATGTGGAGCGCGGCATCCCGGAGCAGTCGCAGATCGGAGGCTGAGAACCGTTCGTCGGTCGATCGGGCCGCCACTGTGAGCGCTCCGATCTCCGTACCTTGATGGGACAGCGCGAAACGCAGCGCGATGGGGGCCTCGGCGCCGTAGGCGGCCGTCACGGCCCGCACCCGTCCCGTCCTGGTGGGGCCGTCCAGTTCGACGGCCACATAGGGCAAGTGCAACGCCTCGGCCACGGTAGCGGCGGCCTCCGGCAGCACCCTGGCGGGAGCGCCGACTGCCTCAAGTCTGCGGGCGAGACCGGCCAGGGCCGCGTACGGGTCGTCGCGCAGGCCGTACACCACCCGGCTCGCGGTCTTCTGGAGCGCATTGCGCAACGGCTGGAGGGCCAAAGCCACCACACCCGTGGAGAGCAGTGAGGCCAGACCTGGGGCGGACTGCCGGAGCAGGAGCCCGGAGAGGCCCACCACACCGACGTGCAACCCGATCACGCACCCCGTCAAGCTCAGGTAGACGAGCGAGCGATTCAACAGACGGTCGATGTCGAACAAGCCGTGACGGACGATGGCCAGCGCGAGGCAGATGCTGAACACGACGAGCATCAAGTTGACCGCGGCGGTGAACCACGCGTCTCGGTCGACAAGGAACGTCCCCACTGCCACGACTGTGTCCACCAGCACCGCGAAGGCGATCCACTTGAATTGCTGTCGTGTCGGCCCTGAGGACTGCCGGAACCGCCACAGCAAGAGATAGGCGGAGAGGAGGAAGGGACAAGCCACCAGGAAAAACGACAACGGGCCCTCGTAGCGGGCGAGGAAAGTGAGTGCTGAAATGCCGAACTGATTCTCGAGCGTGGGGTAGTAGTCCTGGTCGACGGGGCCGGGAATGACGCTCGCGGACAGGGCCACCAGTAGTCCGCACGCGCTGACGTACCACGCGGCGAATCGGATCCGCCCGGCCGAGAGCTGGGCGTCAGGAAACGCCAACAGCAACAGGAAGAGAGGGAAGAGGTTCAGCGCGAAGGCCCAATTTGATACCCATCCCGACAGTGCGACCCCGGTGATGTGACGCCTGTACCCGTAGTCCGTGTATGCATGCCCCAGCGCATCGAGCAGCCCCCCGAAGCCGGATACCAGCAGCAGCCATCCGATAGGGTTGCCCGGGCGCTGTCGGGCCACGACGAACCCTGGGTAGGAGTACGCCACCAGGGCGATGGGTTCCCCTATGGCAAGCTCCCAGGTGTGCCACTCAGGGCGAGGGGCGGACTGGGTGGGCAGGACCAGGGTGAAGGTCGCCACACCCATGAGAAGGATGCTGATCCATATTGCCCAGGCCAGTTGAGGTCTCACTGGGCATCTCGCGGCCCTCGAACAATTTGCCGCGGACGCACCCATAGGTCCCTCCCCGTGCGTATGGCTCGGCTGGGTGGAATTCCGGGGAGAACGGAGGCTCGGGGAGGGGAGCGCCCATTCGGCTGGCGGGGCGCGGGACGGATGGTCAGGGACCGCCTGTCCGCGATCAGGTGGCCGACCGTGATGCCGAATGACTCTTCGACTGGCGAGCAACGAACGAAGTGAAGTCGCATCAGTCGAGGAGCAGTTGCTCCTGTCACATGACGAACGTCCCAGAACGGGGCCCAGGGAGCAAGCAATGGCCAGTGCTCGTGACGCGGTGGAACGTTTGCTGGGGATTCACACACGCCTCAGCACGGAAGTGCCAGCGAGTACTCTTCCCTTGGTGCCACCGCCACCGCGCGGTCTGCCAGAACCACGGGGATCGGAGGCCGGTCGGATTTCCGGCAGCGCGATGCGCAGGCGGCCGGGCTGGAGGAGCTGGATGCCCTCGCCGGTGGTGTCGCCTTGGACGTGGGCGATGTCGTCGGCGAGGGCTTCTTGTGCGAACTCCCAGGCTGCGCGCCCCAAGAGAGCGCGCTAGCTCCCAGCCCGCGTGGGGCTGGAGCCGACAGCGTCGTGTCGGGTGTTCATCGGTCTTGGGCCACCAGCGCCGTCAGATCGAGGAGCCGGTGCGTGTAGCCCCATTCGTTGTCGTACCAGCCGAAGACCTTGGCCAGGGTGCCGTGGACCTGGGTGAGGGCGGGATCGAAGACGCAGGAGGACGGGTCGCCGATGACGTCGCGGGAGACGATGGGGGCCTTCGACACGCGCAGGATGCCGCGCAGCGGGCCGTCGGCGGCTTCGGCGAAGGCCGCGTTGATCTCCTCGGCGGTCGTCTCTCGGGCCAGGACCACGGCGAGGTCGGTGAGGGAGCCGTCCTCCACGGGCACGCGGACCGCGATCCCGTCCAGGGCACCCGCGAGCTCGGGGACCACGAGGCCCACGGCCCGGGCCGCGCCGGTGCTGGTGGGAATGATGCTGAGGGCCGCCGAGCGGGCCCTGCGCAGGTCCTTGTGCGGGCCGTCGAGCAGGGCCTGGTCGTTGGTGTAACCGTGGATGGTGGTCATCACGCCGCGCTCGACGCCGAAGCGCTCGTGCAGCACCTTGACCATTGGTGCGACGCAGTTGGTGGTGCAGGAGGCCGCCGAGACGATCCTGTCGCGTCGGCGGTCGTAGGCGTCGTCGTTGACGCCGAGCACGATGGTGGCGTCCACGTCCTTGCCGGGCGCGGACAGCAGCACGGTGTGGGCACCCGCCTTCAGATGCAGCTCGGCGGAGGCGCGGTCGCGGAAGCGGCCGGTGGACTCGATGACGATGTCGACGCCGTGATCGCCCCAGCGCAGGGCGGACGGGTCGCGTTCGGCGGTGACGGCTGTCCGCCTGCCGTCGACGGTGATCGACGTGTCGTCGTAGGAGACCGCGCGGCCGATGCGCCCGAACGTCGAGTCGTACTCCAGCAGATGCGCCAGCGTGGCGGGCGGCGCGATGTCGTTGACAGCGACCACGTCGATGTCCTGCGTGCCCGCTTCGGCGCGGTCGAGGGCCGCGCGGAGATAGGTGCGGCCGATGCGGCCGAAGCCGTTGATGCCGACGCGTACGGTCATGGTGGTGCGCTCCTTCGCGGATCGGGTCTTCTCAGGGCTTCAGCTGGTCCAGGTCCACTCGGCGACCTCCGGCAGGTCGGTGCCGTGTTCGCGGATCCAGGCGTGGTGGCGGGTGCGGGCGTCGGCCATCTTCTGGCGTAGCTCGGCGGCGCGGACGCCGCAGCCGGGGACGCGGTCGATGACGTCCATGACGAGCCGGTAGCGGTCCATGTCGTTGCGCACGACCATGTCGAAGGGCGTGGTCGTGGTGCCCATCTCCTTGTAGCCGCGCACGTGCAGGTGGGGGTGGCCGGTGCGGCGGTAGGCCAGGCGGTGGATGAGCCACGGGTAGCCGTGGTAGGCGAAGATGACCGGCTTGTCGGTGGTGAAGAGGCCGTCGTACTCGAAGTCGCTCATCCCGTGCGGGTGTTCCTCGCGGGGTAGCAGGCGGGCGATGTCGACGACGTTCACGACCCGGACGGCCAGCTCGGGCAGATGGCGGCGCAGCAGCGCGGAGGCGGCCAGGGTCTCCTGGGTGGGGACGTCACCGGCGCAGGCCAGGACGACGTCGGGTTCGCGGCCGTCGCCGGCCGAGCCTGCCCACTCCCAGATTCCCGCGCCGCGGGCGCAGTGCGCGCGGGCCTGGTCCATGGACAGCCAGTCGAAGCAGGGCTGTTTGCCCGCGACGATGACGTTGACGTAGTCCCGGCTGAGCAGGGCGTGTTCGGCGACGGAGAGCAGGGTGTTGGCGTCCGGCGGCAGGTAGACGCGCACGACCTCGGGGCTCTTGTTGAGGACGTGGTCGACGAAGCCGGGGTCCTGGTGCGAGAAGCCGTTGTGGTCCTGGCGCCAGACGTGCGAGGTGAGCAGGTAGTTGAGGGACGGGATGGGCGCGCGCCATGTCAGCTCGCGCGATGTCTTGAGCCACTTGATGTGCTGGTTGACCATGGAGTCGACGATGTGCACGAACGCTTCGTAGCAGGAGAAGAGGCCGTGGCGGCCGGTGAGGAGGTAGCCCTCCAGCCAGCCCTGGCAGAGGTGCTCGGAGAGGATCTCCATGACCCGGCCGTGCCGGTCCAGGTGCTCGTCCACGTCGAGGGTCGCGGCCTGCCATGCCTTGCCGCTGGCGCTGAACACGGCTCCCAGCCGGTTGGAGGCGGTCTCGTCGGGGCCGACGAGGCGGAAGTCCCGGCGCTCCGAGGTGTCCCGCATGACCTGCTCCAGCAGGTCGCCGAGGATCCGGGTGGGTTCGTGCAGGCTGGCGCCCGGCTTGTCGACGGGGACGGCGTAGCGGTCGAGGTCGGGTATGGGCAGCTCGCGCACGAGCAGGCCGCCGTTCGCGTGCGGGGTGGAGCCGAGGCGGCGGGAGCCCTCGGGGACACAGGCGAGCACGTCGGGCACGGGCCTGCCCTCGGCGTCGAAGAGTTCCTCGGGGCGGTAGGAGCGCAGCCAGTCCTCCAGCTGCAGCAGGTGCTCCGGGTTGTCGCGGACACCGGCCAGCGGCACCTGGTGGGATCGCCAGGTGCCCTCGACCGGCTCGCCGTCGACCTCGGCCGGGCCGGTCCAGCCCTTGGGCGTGCGCAGCACGATCATGGGCCAGGGCGCCCGCTCGGCCTCGCCTTCCTCGCGGGCCGCGTGCTGTATCTCCGCGATGCGGTCCACGGCCCGGTCGAGGGCGGCGGCCATGGCACGGTGGACCCGCGACGGGTCGTCGCCGGTGACGTGGATCGGCTCGTGTCCGTATCCGCGCAGCAGCGCGTCGAGTTCGTCCTCGGGGAGGCGGGCCAGGACGGTCGGGTTGGCGATCTTGTAGCCGTTGAGGTGGAGGACGGGCAGGACCGCACCGTCGTGCACCGGGTCGAGGAACTTGTTCGAGTGCCAGGAGGTGGCGAGCGGTCCCGTCTCCGCCTCGCCGTCGCCGATGACGCAGGCGACGAGCAGGCGCGGATTGTCGAAGGCGGCGCCGTAGGCGTGGGCGAGCGAGTAGCCGAGCTCGCCGCCCTCGTGGATGGAGCCGGGCGTCTCGGGCGCGACGTGGCTGGGCACGCCGCCGGGGAACGAGAACTGCCGGAAGAGCCGCGCCATGCCCGTCGCGTCGCGCGTGACGTCCGGGTACGTCTCGCTGTAACTGCCGTCCAGCCAGGAGTTGGCGAGCACGGCGGGGCCGCCGTGTCCGGGTCCCCAGACGCACAGCGCGTCCAGGTCGCGCTCCCGCACGATCCGGTTGAGGTGGGTGTGCACGAGGTTGAGTCCGGGTGAGGTGCCCCAGTGGCCGAGGAGGCGGGGCTTGACCTGCTCGGCCGTCAGCGGCTCGGTCAGGAGAGGGTTGGCGAGGAGGTAGATCTGACCTGCGGCGAGGTAGTTCGCTGCCCGCCAGTGGGCGTCCAGGGTGCGCAGTTCGTCATCGGTCAGTACGGTGCTGTTCTGGTGTTCGGCCGAGGGCATGAGGACTCCGTAAGTCGTCGGACGGAGGGAACGGCATGACGGGCAAGGCGTCGTCGCTGCCGCGTGGGGTGTACGAGCGGGAGTTGCTGCGCCTGCAGACGGAACTGGTGAAGGTCCAGGAGTGGGTGCGCGCGGAGCGTGCCCGGCTGGTCGTGGTGTTCGAGGGACGGGACGCCGCGGGCAAGGGCGGCACCATCAAGCGGATCGCGGACCATCTGAATCCGCGGGTCGCGCGCATCGTCGCTCTGCCCAAGCCCACCGAGCGCGAGCGCACCCAGTGGTACTTCCAGCGGTACGTCGAGCACTTGCCGGCGGCCGGGGAGATCGTGCTGTTCGACCGCAGCTGGTACAACCGCGCCGGGGTGGAGCACGTCATGGGCTTCTGCACCAAGGAGGAGCACCAGCTGTTCCTGCGTCAGTGCCCGATCTTCGAGCGCATGCTGGTGGAGGATGGCGTCCTGCTGCGCAAGTACTGGTTCTCGGTGAGCGACGCGGTGCAGCAGGAGCGCTTCCAGCGGCGCCTGAAGGACCCGACGCGACGCTGGAAGCTGTCGCCGATGGACCTGGAGTCCATCACGCGCTGGGAGGCCTACTCCCGGGCCAAGGACGAGATGATGGTGCACACCGACATCGCGGAGGCCCCGTGGTACGTGGTCGAGAGCGACGACAAGCGCCGGGCCCGGCTGAACATGATCGCCCACCTGCTCGGCTCCGTGCCTTACCACGAGGTGCCCCCGCCGGTGCTCGAACTGCCGCCACGGCCCGCGTCGACCGGCTACCAGCGCCCGCCGCGTGACCTGCAGACCTATGTTGCGGACCACGCGGCGACGCTCTGAACCGCGCACTCCGATCACGCTGCTTGCGGTACGACGGCGACCGGACAGGCCGAGTGGTGCAGGAGCATGTGCGCGACGCGGCCGAGCTGGAGCCCGTACGGTCCGCGCCGCCGCTGAGCGCCCACCACGAGCAGGTCGGCACGGGCTGAGGCGTCGAGGAGCACCAGGTGAGCGGCGCCCTCGACGACGTGCTCCAGCACCGCGACAGAGGGGTGGTCCGACACGGCGTCGCGCAGTGCCGCGGCGAGGCCGTCCGCGGCGAGCCGCTCGTGGGAGGTGGAGGGCTCACCGGGCCGATGGTCGGGCACGGGGGTCTCGTACAGGGATCGACGCCACACGTGTACGGCCTCCAGGACGACGTGCCGGTGCTCGGCCTCGTCGAAGGCGAACCGGATGGCCGCCGCGGAGTGCGGCTGCTCGCCGACGCCCACCATGACGCGCTGTCGCGTACTGGCCCTGGCCTGGTTGTCGTGGCTGCCGCGCAGCACGATCACCGGGCAGTCGGCGCGGGCGGCGACGCCGAGGCTGACCGATCCGAGCAGCAGCTCTGCGAGGCGGCTGCGCCCGCGTGAGGCCACCACCAGGGCGAGGGCGCTGCGGCCCTCGCTCAGCAGCGCGGGGACGGGATCCTCGTGCCTGACGTGGAGGGAGACTTTGAGGCCCTCCTCGCGGCGGTGCGCCCGCTGCGCGGCGGTGTAGACGACGAAGTCGGCCAGCTCCATGGCCGACGGCTTGCCCGGAAGGTGCGCGAGAGGGGTCTCGCTGTCGTTCTCCCACGACGCGGCGTACACCAGCCGCAACGGCACTTCCCGCAGGGCCGCCTCGTCGGCGGCCCAGTCGACGGCGCGCAGGCTGTGGTCGGAGCCGTCGACACCTACGACGAGGGGGAGTTCCATCCACCTCACCTCTCCTCAGCACGCTCAGTGGTGCGGGACGACCGCGACGGGACACGCGGCGCGGCGGAGCACGGTGTGAACCACCGGCCCGATGTGGGGGCCGATCGGGGTGCGGCGGATCCGGCGGCCGACCACGAGGAGGGAGGCGTCCTGGGAGGCAGCGGTCACGTGCTGGGCCGCACCGCCGGAACGGGCCTCGTCGACGATAGCCACTTGGGGGAACGCACGGGCCCACGGCCGCAGCATCCCGGCCAGCTCGGCCGGGGAGCGCGGGTCCGGATCCGCGTGCACGACGCGCAGCGGGGCGGAGCGGCGCGCGGCCGCCTCGAAGGCGAAGGCGACGACGGCGTCGTGCGGGTTCACGGTGTCCAGGCCGAGGACCACGGGCCGGTACGGAGCGGCCGTGGACGGGATGCCGACGGGGTCCATCAGGTGCTCGTCGACGGCTTGTTCCCCGGCGCGCACCAGCACCGCCGGCTGCCCGGCGTGGGCGAGGGCCGCGAGCGCCACGGAGCCCACCAGGAACCCGGTGAGTCCGCTCAGGCCGCGCGAGCCGAGGACGAGCAGTGCCTCGTCCTCCCGAGCCCGTCGCGGCAGTAGGTCCCCGGGGCTGCCGGAGAGTCGGCGTACGCCGACCGTGACGCCGGGGTGCCGCAGGCGCAGCCCCTCGGCGTACTCGCGAGGGATGCGGTCGATCCAGTGCCGGCTCGTCTCCGGTCCCATGAGCGGCGCCTGGGTGACAGGCTCTGGCACCGGTTCCAGCACGCTGACGAGGGTGAGCGGCAGGTCGCGCAGCTTCGCTTCCCTGGCGGCCCACTCCGTGGCGGCCTGGCTCTCGGGTGAGCCGTCGAGGCCCACGATGACGGCTCGGGGCATGTCGCCCACCTCCTGCTCCGGTGTTGTCGTGTCAGCGTTGCGCGTGCCGTGACCCTGGGGCAGGGGCCGCAGGTCCCGGCTCAGGACCGACAGGCCCTGCCGCGCACCGGCCGTTCACCCGGGGCCTCGACAGGTTCACCGCAGCCAGCTGTGGTCACGTACGAACGGCAGCCTCACCCAACGGGCACCGGCGCCGAGCGCGTCACCGGCGGAGGCGAGGGCGAGCGTGATCAGGGCGGCCGCGTAGATGACGTGGTACTCCAGGACGGGATTGGTGGACATGCTCGGCGAGCCGTCGGAGAGGTGCTTGGCGGGCGGCCACTCGGCCATCCACATCAGGATCATCATCGCCGTCCCGGCGGCGGCCGCCAGGCGCAGGGCGACACCGGAGACGAGGGCGATGCCGATGCCGAGCAGCCCGGTCATGAACAACCAGTCCGCCCAGGCGTCACCCGCCCAGGAGTGGAACGTGGACTCCATCGGCCCGGCTGCCACACCGCTGAGGAACCCCTTGGTGGGCGACCCGCCGTCGACCCAGCCCTTTCCGGACGCGGTGGCGTAGCCGAACCCGAAGGCCTTGTCGAGGAAGGCCCACAGAAAGACAGCCCCCATCAACAGGCGCAGGGAGGCGAAGGCGTAGGCCCGGGCGGTGTGCGTACGCGCGGCCGCGGATGCCGCGTGGGCCGCGGTGCGGCGCTTGAACGAGGGCATGGGAACCCCCATGCTCCGGTGCGGGTGGTCGTGGGTGCTCATGGTCGTGCTCCTTCCGGCTTTCGACGGCGTCTTCGTGGGGCACCCCTCACTCTGGCCGCACGGACCCGGCCGGGCCGTGTGCCGAACGTCCGGGACACCGGGGCCGGAAGGTCCTTCTGAGAAGGCCGGTCGGTCCCGGTGCGGCAGCGACCGTACGGCACTTCGCGCCTGGCTGGGCGACGGCGAGACCGCCGCACATCACGGCCCTAGAGTGGGCCCGTGGACTGGGGGACGCTCATGGGGACGGGACTCGGCGCGACCATCGGTGTCGGATCGACATTGATCGCTGACCGGATCCGCTGGAAACGTGACCAGGACGCTATGCGAGAGGATCTCGGGGCGGACGGGTGAGGCGGTGACGCGGCAGTGCTTCGCGGTGCCCCGGACGTGGCCTGTGGCCCCCGATGCGCGCGCCGTCCGTGAAGGCTGAATCGACTTGAGTCATTGATGCGGTACGACGGCCACCGGGCATGCGGCGTGATGCAGTAGAGCGTGGGTGACCGCGCCGAGGTGGCTGCTGGACGCCTTGCGCCCCACCACGACGAGGGAGGCCGCCCTCGCCGCGTGGACCAGTGCACCGGCGGCTCGCTCCTCCGAGACGCACTCGACCACGAACACCTCGGGGTACTTCGCGCACCACGGCCGCAGCGCGGCGATCACAGCACGCTCCTGGGCCGCGAGCAACTCCGGCCCCGGGAACGGCTGTCCCTCAGCCGTACGCGGTGGCGCGGGGCGGAAGGCGTGGACGACCTGCAGGGACGCCCCGTACTCCCGCGCGCTGACGAAGGCGAACTCGATCAGCTGGTCACAAGGGTGCTCGGTGTCGAGACCGAGCACGACGTCGCGGTAGGGAGTCTCCGGCACTTCGTCCGGGGAGATGCCGTGCAGCGCGGGCAGGTGCTCATCGGCGGAGGTCTCGCCCTTGCGGACGAGAACGACCGGGCACGGGGAGCGGGCGACGACCCGCTGCGACACGTCACCGACGACGAATCCGGCGACACGGCCCAGGCCGCGGGACCCGACGGCCAGCAGCTCCGACGTCTCGGCGGCGGAGACCAGAGCGGTGACCGGGGCGCCGGGCACCAGCCGCTCATCGATCCGCAGTCCCGAATGGGCGGCGCGGACGCTGCCCACGGCTTCGCTGAGGACCTGTTCGGCGACCGCGCGCTCGGTACTGTCGGCCGGGACCGACGAGGCCGGATGCGGATGCCACCTCCACGCGTGCACGAGGCGCAGCGGGACGCTCCGGCGCAGCGCCTCCCGAGCCGCCCACTGAGCGGCCGCGAGACTCTCCGCGGAACCGTCGACACCCGCAGTGACGAACCGATCCATGGTGCGCACCTCCCGCATCCGTGGCCGCGCCCGATGCCGACACGGCCCTCAGGACCGACCGTCGCGCCGGTACGCAGACGAGGGAAGGGCCCGCATGGCCCGGATGGAGGTCGTTCGGCCTTTTCACGGCTGTCCTGTATCAGCTCACCACAAGCCCGGGTGTGCCCGATGTCCTCGTGGGAGCCAGGTGACCTGTCTGAGGGCCGAGTGGCCCATGGCCTCGTACGGAGTCTCGGATCATGCTGGAAGGAGGTCCACCTGATTGCCTCGGAGGACGCCATGAACACTTCGTCCGCATCCCATACCCTGCGGTCACTGCCTCACGAACATCGGGAGCGCCTGATGGGCGTCGCCCACGAGGTCTCGTTCCCCCAGGGGACACGCCTCTTCTCGGAGGGCGGGCGTGCCGATCACTTCTGGGTCGTGCGCACCGGCTCGATCGACCTCGACATGAAGGTGCCCGGTCGCCGGGCGGCCGTCATCGAAACCCTCGGCCACGACGAACTGGTCGGCTGGTCCTGGCTGTTCGGACCGCCCGTGTGGCACCTGGGCGCCGAGACGGCGTCGCCGGTGCGCGCATACGAGTTCGACGCCACGGCCGTGCGGGCCATGTGCCAGGGCGATCCCGCGTTCGGCCTGGCGATCGCCGACTGGGTGGGCGGCACCCTCGCCCACCGACTGCGCTCGGCGCGCACCCGTCTCCTCGACCTGTACGCGCCGTACGGCAGCGGTAGCACGTTGTGATCGGCCGCGGTGGCCGGACCCCGGCGGCTTCCGCGTGCCCGACACCGGTCGGCACTGGTGCGCCTGATGCCAGCGAGTGATGATCTGCGTACCAGAGCGTGGTCAACGCTCACACGGGCAGTCCGCAGCCCGTCACAGCCACCGCGACGGACAGGGGAGCAGAGGCCGTCATGACTGAGACACGCACCTTCACGGAGCAGGATCCGATCCGCGTCTTCCTGTTGGACGACCACGAAGTCGTCCGACGCGGACTGACCGACCTGCTGAACGCCGAACCGGACATCGCGGTGATCGGCGACGCCGACAGCGCCGAACACGCGCTGACTCGTGGGCCCGCGCTGCGCCCGGACGTAGCGGTGCTCGATGTGCGCCTGGCCGACGGGGACGGCATCACCGTCTGCCGCGAGCTGCGCAGCCAGATGCCGGACCTGGCCGTGCTGATGCTGACTTCCTTCGACGACGAGGAGGCCCTGCTGGACGCGATCATGGCCGGAGCGGCGGGCTATGTACTCAAGCAGATCAAGGGATCCGACCTGGTCTCGGCGGTGCGCACCGTCGCCTCGGGCCAGTCCCTCCTCGACCCGACGACGACCGCGCGGCTGATGCGCTCCCTGCGCGCGGAGCCCGTCGAGACGCCCGCTGTCGCGCCCGAGTTGGCGGGCCTGACGGAGCGTGAGCGGGACATCCTGGCCCTGATCGGCGACGGTCTGACCAACCGCGAGATCGGCAAGAGGCTCTACCTCTCGGAGAAGACCGTCAAGAACCACATCTCCCGGCTGCTGTCGAAGCTCGGAGTGCAGCGCCGCGTGCAGGCGGCGGTCATCGCCACGCAGTTGCAAGCTCCCGAGCGGGGCGGTGACGCCGCACGGTGAAGGGCGTACGGGCCGCCCGGCTGCGGCAGGAGACCGTATGGCCCCTCCCCGGCCGACGGCGGGCACCCCCAGGCTGGTCAGCAGGAGCACCGGACTGATCACCGGTCACGGACCGGCCCCGGCCCCCACGGCGCCGGGCGGGGAGGAGTTCGCCATGAGTCCTACGACGCTCAACGCGTCCATCCTGGAGAAATTGGTGTCCGCGGCCGTGGCCGCCCCGTCCCTCCACAACACGCAGCCGTGGCGCTTCCGGCTCGACCCGGACACCGTCACGCTGGAGATCCACGCCGCCGTGGAACGCGGCCTGCGGCACACCGACCCGACCGGGCGGGCCCTGCACGTCTCGGTCGGGTGCGCGATCCTCAATCTGCGTGTAGCGGTGGCCCACGTCGGCTGGGAACCGGTGACTCGGCTACTGCCCCGCCCGGACACGCCGGGGCTGCTGGCCGCGGTCCGGCTCGGCGGCAGCGCGAAGCCGCGCCCATCGGGTCTGTACGACGCCCTGTGGCGCCGGCGCAGCAGCCGGTTCCCCTTCTCCGAGACGCCGTTGCCCGCCGGTGTCCTCGCCGAACTCTCGGAAGCAGCCCGGTCCGAGGGCGCGTGGCTGACGCTGCCCTCCGCCGTCGAGATCCGGCGACTGCTGCTCGTGACGAGGGAGGGCGAACGACGCAACAACGCCTGCGCGGACAGGGCCACGGAGAGCCGCCACTGGGTGCGCGACCCGGACCGGTCGGGCCTGGGCATGCCCGCCCGGACCCTGGGGCCGCAGGACTTCCAGGAGCGTATGCCGATGCGGGACTTCGGCGCCCATCCGCACCCCGGCGGGTTGCCCGCCCAGGCCTTCGAGCGGCACCCGACGGTCGCCCTGCTGTCCACGGCGCACGACCGGCGGGCCGACTGGCTGCGCGCGGGCCAGGCCCTGGAACGCGTGCTCCTGGTGGCCACCACCCATGGTGTGCGCGCGTCGCTGCTGCACCAGGCCCTGGAATGGCCGGACCTGCGCGAGCGGCTCGCGCCACCACCCAGTCATGGGCGCGGCCACGCGCAGATGGTCATCCGTCTGGGCTACGGCCCGTCAGGACCGTCCACGCCGCGCCGCGACGTCCGGCGGGTGCTGTCCGGCGGCGGTGGTTCAACTCCGGCTTGAACCGGTCGGTACGTGCCACACCAGGCGCGTACCGCTCCCGTCCGGGCCTGCGCCGATCGCGAGCGTGCCGCCGAGCGCCCGGGCGCGCTCCGCCAGGTTCCGCAGACCACTGTGCTTGACCTCCTCGGGGATGCCACAGCCGTCGTCGGTCACCGTGAGCGTCAACTCGCGGTCGGCGCAGTGCAGGTGCACGTCCACAGCGTGTGCCTGCGCGTGCCGGGCCGCGTTGCTCAACGCCTCGCCGAGGACGGCGAGCACGTGGTCGGCGACGTCGGCCGGGACGTCGGTGTCGACGAGTCCTTCGATCCGCAGGGCGGGTGTGAAGCCGAACGAGGTGGCGGAGTCGCCGACCACCCGCGACACCCGGCCCCGCAGGCCCGCGCGCTCCGCCCCGCCGCCGTGCGTGCGCAGGCCGAAGATGGTCGATCGAATGATCTTGATCGTGTCGTCGAGGTCGTCGACCGCTCGCGACAGCCGCTCGACGGCCTCGGAGTGATCCACGAAGCGCTGCGTGCTCTGCAGCGTCATGCCGACCGCGAAGAGCCGCTGAATGGCCAGGTCGTGCAGGTCGCGCGCGATCCGGTCGCGGTCCTGGAGCAGGGTGATCTGCTCCGCGTCACGCCGCCGGTCGGCGAGCTCCAGGGCCAGCGCGGCCTGGCCCGCGAAGCCCAGCAGGGGCCCGGCGTCAGCGTCGGAGAACGGCGTACGACCGCTCAGCCGCCCCAGCACCAAGACCCCGCGGGACTTGCCCCCGGCGCCGAGCGGCACCGCGACCACGGGGCCGAGCCCGGCCCACGGCGAGCCGTCCCCACGCCCTAGGGGGTCGTGGGAGATGTCGGCGCTGACCACGGGTTCCGCCGTGTCGAGCGCGGCTCCGACGAGCCCCTCGCGCGCCGGGAGGACAAGGCCCCCGCGGCGCTCCGCGTCGGCCCCGACGGCGAGCAGCGGCCGCATCTCCTCCGAGTTGGCGACGTACTCAGCGATCATGCCGACGTCGGCGGACACGATCTCCCTGGCCTGCTCGACGATCAACCTGAGGACTTCGGTGCTCGGCGCGCCCGACAGCAGGGTGCTCGTGACCTGGGCGCTCGCCCGCATCCAACGCTCACGCAGCCGCGTCTCCTCGTACAGGCGCGCGTTCTCGATGGCGACCCCGGCCGCGACGGCGAGCGTCGACAGCACGGACTCGTCCTCGGCGTCGAACTCCTGTGCGCCGCGCTTCTCGGTCAGGTACAGATTGCCGAACACTGTGTCCCGCACCCGGATGGGTACGCCGAGGAACGAGTGCATCGGCGGATGCCCCGGGGGAAAGCCGTACGAGGACGGATGTTCCGAGAGCTCCGGCAGCCGCAGCGGCACCGGGTGCCGGATCAGCTCGCCGAGGATGCCGTGGCCGCTGGGCAGGTCACCGATCCGGGCCCGCTCCTCCTCGCCGATGCCCACGGTCAGGAACTGGGACAGCGTGCGATCGTCGCTGATCACTCCGAGGGCACCGTACTCGGCGTCCACGAGGACCACGGCGGCCTCGACGATGCGCCGCAGCACCTGCGGCAGATCCAGCTCCCGGCCCACCGACAGCACCGCTTCCAGCAGGCTGTGCACGCGGTCGCGGGTTCCCCGGGCGGCGTCGATGCGTGTCTGCAGTTCGTCGAGCAGTTCGTCGAGACGCAGCTTGGGCAGGTGGCGCTCGGCGTCACCGGCCCGGTCGTCGATCGCTTCCCCGGTCATCGCTTCCTCCACCTGGCTCACGTGAACTTGGTGTGGTCAACCGATGGCATTGGTGTTCACCGTACCGTCGCCGATGTGGTGCCGGGCGTGATCGGGGCACGTCGGCACGGGACGAAGTCCGGCTTCAGGCCACCGGTGGCTGTACGGAAGGCCTGGTTGGCCGGTGCCTCGGCCACCGACCGCCAGGACGGGCCGGGCGGGGACGTACGGACCCGGGGAACGGTCCACTCGGCCCCTGCCCGTCACCGTGCGGGGGCGTGACGATGGCGGAGCGAGAGCGGGCCGAGCCGAGGGGAACACATCGCTCGGCGGAGTGGACGCGTCGAGACAGACACATGTGGGGGGTGCCGTGCCATGACGCGTCAGGTGATTGCCGGAGTCGACGAATCCCGCGAGAGCCGCGCCGCTGCCGTGTGGGCGGCTTGCGAGGCGTCGCGCCGGGAGGTTCCACCACGACTGCTGCACGTGCGCGCCTGGTGCACGCCCGTGTCGTCCGGAGCCTCGGAGAGCGCTTCGCGGCGACCTGTGGCCCTGCGTGTCCTGCGCGCGGCGGAGCAGTACGTGCGGGCCGCGTGCCCCGGTGTGCGTGTCGCCTCCGAGCAGGCCGAAGGGCCCGGGTCCAGGGCGCTGCTGTCCGCGGCCGAGGAGGCGGCGGTGCTGGTCCTGGGGTTCCGTGGCCTGAGCGCTCTCACTGGGTTCGTCCTGGGGTCGGTCGCCCGAGCAGTGGTGGCCCGGGCCTCGTGCCCCGTCGTACTCGTCCGCGTCGGGCGAGCGCCGGACGACCGATGGCGGTACGACGCCCGCCGCGCGGGCGTGCCCCGTGCCGGCGGCCGTGACGTCGTGTTGGGGCTCGACCTGAACGATCCCTGCGACGAGGTGATCGACTTCGCCTTCGACGCGGCGCGGCTGCGGAACACCGGGGTTCGGGTCGTCTCCGCCTGGCGTGCGCCGTCAGTGCTCAGCCTGGGCCCGGGGGAGGTGGGCCTGATCGACGGGCCGCAGTGGTCGGAGGAGCGGCGGGGCTTCCAGAGCGCCGTGCTGTGCACGTGGCGGGACAAGTACCCGACCGTTGCCGTGACCGGAGACATCGTCGAGGGAAGGGCGTCGCCACCGCTGGTGCGGGCCGCCGCTGAAGCCTGCCTGCTCGTGGTGGGCCGGCGCACGCGCGAGGAGCCGTACGTGGGCACGCGCACCGGTCCCGTCACGCATGCGGTCAGCCGCCACGCTCGCTGCCCGGTGGCCGTCGTTCCCCACTCCTGAGGCTCTCGGGCGGTGACGTGGCAACCGGTTCGGCCGCCGCCGTCACGGCGGCGGCCGGAGGACGGCTCAGGTGCCGATCGGGACGCGGAGCAGCTGCCCCGGCAAGATCTTGTCGGGGTCGGTGATCTGGTCCGGGTTGGCGCGCATGATGCGCTGGTAGAGGGCGGCGTCTCCGTAGTAGGTCTTGGCCAGGCCCGAAAGGGTGTCGCCCTTGACCACCTTGTGCTCGCGGTAGCCGTAGTAGCCCGGCACGATGCGTGTCCCGTAGAGCACGGGCACGGTCACGACGTTGATCTCCTTGCCGTCCTTGGGGCTCTTCTCGAAGACCTGGACGAGCAGTTGGTCGGCCTTGAACGAGGCCTTGCGCACGTCGACCTGGACGTGGAACTGCCCGTGCTCGCCCGTCCCGCCGCCGACCGTGAAGTGGCCGGTCACCTCGTCGTGACCGTCACCGACGCGGTACTGCAGCGTGGCCTCGTGTCCCGTGCCGATGCCGCTCACGTGGATCGTGCTGGCCACGAGGTCGAGCTTGCGCGGCTGGTCGATCCGGTTCGTCATGAACCCTCCCGTGTGGAGAAGGAACGTGCTCCTTACCGCCCACTCAACTCCGTTCTCAGAACACGGCAAGAGCCGCTTTCGGGCACGCTGGCCGTGCTCGCCGAACGACCCCGAGGACGGGCCGCTCGGCCCGCGCGGCGAGTGGCTGCGGCGCGCTGTAGCACCACGGCCAAGTCCGGCACTCGCCGTCGCGTCATGCTGGCCCGCTGGGAGTCCGCCCTCACCGACACGCGGATCTTCGTCGTCAACCCGCCACGCGAACGACGATCAAGATGCGGGACAGTCACACGACCCATCGGACAGGTCCTGGTGCCCCCTGAAGCGGCGTGAGGTCCCGGCACCCGTCCGGTGCTACCGACCACTGGACGTCGACGACGGATGCCTGCGGCGGTACCTGCGGTCCCAACGCTCCCTGCGCTTACGGCGGGCGCTGTACTCGTGGGACGTCCGGGGGCCGACGCTCGGACCGGCTTCGTCGCTGCCGGCACCCCTATGGCGAGCCGCAGATTGAACAGAGCCGCGCCAGCACTGATCACCAACTGCCGCCCGTAGGGGTCGCAGAACGGCAGGCGCCGTCGGCCGTCGGCGTAGAGCAGCAACGCGTTGTCGGAGCACGCGAACAGCCACGGCTGGGAGTTGTGCAGCGAGGGCGCCAGTACGGCAGCACGCACCAAGTGGTGGGCCGCACGGACGTGGGGCGAAGCATCGCGCACGGCTGTCATGACTACCTCCCCCTACCGGCCCACCCCGTCGGGGCCGGTTGCCTAAGCGTGGCGCGACCAGTAGGGGAGGCTGAGATGCCGAATGCCCCCAGGCGGGGCCCGGACAGCCCGTCCGACGGCGGAAGGCGGAGCGGGACGATGGACGGCGGGAAGGGGGCCGTATTGGGCGCCGCCCCTCCGGGGGCCTCGTCGACCGCGAGACAGGAGTGTGCGGGGCGCTGGTGGATGTGACGGTACTTCAGGTGACGACGTTCGACGGCTCGGGGGGAATCGGGGCGACGCCGGGCGCCGTCACGGCTCGCCACCGCCACTCCAGGGCCTGAGGGGCGAGCACACGGCCGCTCTTGAGGGGCCCATCGGTCCGGGTGCGGCCCGCCCGGCCCGTGGCAGGCCGGGCCCCCGCGCGCTGAGCTGGAAGCAAGGCAGGGCCGGACGCGTTCGGTGCGCTCGGCCGACAGGAGTCGCCTGGCACCGGCCACCCGGTGGATCGGGCATCGCGGGACGACGCACGTGAAGGAGGCACAGAGATGAACAACCAGATCACCGCGCCCGCCGCGGAAGAGCCGGACCACACGCCACTGCTTCCAGCGTCGGTAGCACAGCACGTCGACATCACCCACATCTCCGGACAGGCGTACGCGGTGTTCATCCGCGACCACGAGCTGACCGTCGATCAGCCCTTCACGGCGGGCGGGGACGACGACGGGCCCACCCCGGTCGAACTGTTCGTCTCCTCGCTCGCCACCTGCGTCGCCTACTACGCGGGCCAGTTCCTGCGACGCCATCACCTGCCGTACGAGAACCTGCGCGTGCGGTGCGAGTTCGACATGGCCGCAGACCGGCCTGCCCGCGTGGCGGCTGTCCGCCTGCGGCTCCTGCTGCCCGTACGGCTCACCGCGACCGAGCGGAGGGCTCTGCGCGCGGTGGTCGACCACTGCACGGTACACAACACCCTGCGTCAGCCACCCGACGTCAGCGTCACCGTGGACTGAGCGTCCGGACGAGGAGAACGTCATGAATGGGCCGCCGAACCCATGGGGAACACCGGGAAAACCCGCCACGCTTCAGGGCAAGGTACTGCTCGGGGCCTCAGGGCGGGCCGTCACCGAGAAGGACGTCAGGGCGGCGGTTGGAGGAAGGCGTTGCCGAGCTGCTCCTCACGGACCCTGAGTCGGCCGCCTTCTCGTCCGGGCGGACCCAGGGATCTCAGGAGCCCGGACTTGCCGAGACCTGGTCCCCCCTGCGCGGTCGCCGTACCCGCTGGGGCGGCCGCACCTCAGGCGAACGGCGCTGACGCAGACGCACCACCAGAGCATCGAGGGCCGCACTGATGATCACCGTGAGCACCACTGATGTGACCACCAGTACGACGAAGAGCTGCCAGAAGTCCGGAGTCAAGGACGTACCCATGACGTGCCTCTCCGTTCGCCGCGAGTCCAGGCTGTTGTTCCGCTTCCATCGCATTCCTTGAGGGTCGACGGCGCAGCGTGCCGGAAGGCTCTGGCGCGGTACCGAACGGGCAGACCCGACTGAGCCCGTCAGCGCCTGGGAGTCGTAGGGATCTCATGACTGGACGAAGCCGACGGGGCAGGCCGATGGGTGTCGCGGGCCGCTCGACGATGAGGGAACAGGCCGAAGGCCGAGGAACGTCGGCCGTGCGGCTCCACGGAATCAGGGCCGGTCGGCCCGCGGAGGAAGCCCGACGGCCCTGTCGGCGGCCCCCGCCGGGGACGAGCATCGACAGCGGAGGCGTCCGCTGAGTCCTGCGGACGGCAGTGCGAGTTGACGCGGAGGCAAGCGATGACGACAGTGGCTCCGACAAACGCGACGGCGCCGGAGACCGCCTGGCGCGGCTTCACAGGCCGGCGGTGGCGCGAGCGCGTCGACGTGCGCGACTTCGTCCAGGCCAACTACACGCCCTACGAGGGCGACGAGGCCTTCCTGACGGGCCCCACCGACCGCACCCGCGCGGTGTGGGACAAGGTCAGCGCGCTGTTCCCCGAGGAGCGGCGCAAGGGAATCCTCGACGTCGACACCGCCACGCCTTCGACGATCACCTCGCACGCCCCCGGTTACATCGACCGCGATCGGGAGCTCGTCGTCGGTCTGCAGACGGACGCCCCACTGAAGCGTGCGATCATGCCGAACGGCGGTCTGCGGATTGTCGAGAACGGACTGCGGGCCTATGGCCGCGCACCCGACCCGTTCGTGACGAAGGTCTTCGGCACCTACCGCAAGACCCACAACGACGGCGTCTTCGACGCCTACACGCCGGAGATGCGGGCCGCCCGCAAGGCAGGAGTCATCACCGGTCTGCCGGACGCCTACGGCCGCGGCCGGATCATCGGTGACTACCGGCGCGTCGCGCTGTACGGCACCGCCCGGCTGATCGCCGCCAAGCGAGCCGAACGCGCCTTGCTGGACGCCCGTGCCTCCACGGAGCACGTCATCCGCGACCGCGAGGAACTCGCCGAACAGGTACGGGCGCTGGGGGAGCTGGCGCAGATGGCAGCCACCTACGGCTGCGACGTCACCCGCCCCGCCGTCACCGCGCACGAGGCGGTGCAATGGCTGTACCTCGGCTACCTGGCCGCCGTGAAGGAGCAGAACGGCGCCGCGATGTCGCTTGGCCGCACGTCGACCTTCCTGGACGTCTACCTTCAGCGGGACCTGGACGAGGGCGTCATCGACGAGCGCCGGGCCCAGGAGCTCATCGACGACTTCGTGATCAAGCTGCGGATCGTGCGGTTCCTGCGCACGCCCGAGTACGACGCCCTGTTCTCCGGCGACCCGACGTGGGTGACGGAGTCCATCGGCGGTATCGGCGTCGACGGCCGCCCCCTGGTCACCCGCACCTCCTTCCGCTTCCTGCAGACCCTCTACAACCTGGGTCCCGCGCCCGAGCCGAACCTCACCGTGCTGTGGTCCCCCGGACTGCCCGCAGGCTTCAAGGAGTTCTGCGCCCGCGTGTCCATCGATACCAGTGCCGTCCAATACGAGTCCGATGAATTGATGCGGCCGCGCACCGGTGACGACACCGCGATCGCCTGCTGCGTGTCGGCGATGACGGTGGGCCGGCAGATGCAGTTCTTCGGAGCGCGCGTCAACCTGGCCAAGGCGCTGCTGTACGCCATCAACGGCGGACGCGACGAACTGACCGGCGAGCAGGTTGCCCCCGAGGCGCCCGTGCTGCGCAACGAGTACCTGGAGTACGGCAAGCTGCGGGTGGCGTACGACCGGATGCTCGACTGGCTGGCGCAGACCTACGTCGACGCGCTCAACGTCATCCACTACATGCACGACAAGTACGCCTACGAGCGAATCGAGATGGCGCTCCACGACCACCCCGTGCATCGCTTCATGGCCTGCGGGATCGCCGGGCTCTCGGTGGCCGTCGACAGCCTGTCGGCCGTCAAGTACGCCCGGGTCAAGGTGATCCGGGACGCGACCGGACTGGCGGTCGACTACACGACCGAGGGCGAGTACCCGGCCTACGGCAACAACGACGACCGCGCCGACGCGATCGCCGTCGACCTCGTGGAGTCCTTCATGGCGAAGGTGCGCAAGCACCCCACCTACCGCGGCGCCGAGCACACGCAGTCCGTCCTGACCATCACCTCCAACGTGGTCTACGGCAAGCACACCGGCAACACCCCCGACGGGCGCCGCGCCGGACAGCCCTTCGCGCCCGGCGCCAACCCGATGAACGGCCGTGACCGGCACGGGGTGGTCGCATCGGCGCTGTCCGTGGCCAAACTCCCCTACGAGCAGGCGCGCGACGGCGTCTCCCTGACCACCACGATCACGCCCGAGGGGCTGGGCCACCACCCGGACGACCGGCCCGGCAACCTGGTCGGCATCCTCGACGCCTACGTGGCCTCCGGCGGCTTCCACATGAACGTCAACGTCCTGAACCGGGCCGTGCTCGAGGACGCCATGGAACACCCGGAGAAGTACCCGGAGCTGACGATCCGCGTCTCCGGGTACGCCGTCAACTTCGTCCGCCTGACGCGCGAGCAGCAGCTCGACGTGATCAGCCGCACCTTCCACGGAGCGCTGTGAACACCGCGACCGACCAGGTGACGGGACGCGTCCACTCCTGGGACCTCTCCACAGGCGTGGACGGCCCCGGCACCCGCTTCGTGCTCTTCGTCAGAGGCTGCCCGCTGCGCTGCCTCTACTGCGCCAATCCCGACACGTGGCACATGCGCGACGGCCGACCGGCCACCGTCGACGAGACGATGGCGGAGATCGACAGCTACCGGCCCTTCCTCACCGCCGCTGGCGGCGGAGTGACCCTCACCGGCGGCGAGCCCCTGCTCCAGCCCGCTTTCACCGCCTCCGTCCTGCGCCGCTGCAAGGAGGCGGGCCTGCACACCGCCCTGGACACCTCCGGCTTCCTCGGCGCCCGCGCCGACGACTCCCTGCTCGCCGACACCGACCTCGTCCTCCTGGACATCAAATCCTTCGACGCGGCGGTGTACCGTAAGCTGACCGGCGGCGAACTCGCCCCCACCCTCAGCTTCGCCACCCGCCTGAACCGGCTCGGCGTCCCGATGTGGATCCGCTACGTCCTGGTCCCCGGCTGGACCGACGACCCGGCCCGCGTCGACAGCCTCGGCGCCTTCCTGGCCGACCTGGACAACGTCGAGCGGGTGGACGTCCTGCCGTTCCACAAACTCGGGGCCCACAAGTACGACGCCCTCGGCCTTCCCTTCCCGCTGCGCGATACGCCAGGTCCGGGGCCCGAACTCGTCGAGGGGGTGCGGGAACAGTTCCGGAGACACGGGCTTCGGGCGTACTGAGGTGGCGCCGTGGATGACGCACTGCGTGCGGAACCGCCACCACGGGGGAAGGGGTGCTGTTCGGTCAGTGTTCGGGTCGATCGACCCATAGTCCGGTCACGCGTTGAGGCGTCACACTCTTTCTGTGCGAGCGCGAGGAGTCGAAGAAGTGGAGGACGAGAGGGCTGAGGCATGAGGACGAGCCGCGCCCTCTCCTGGAGGGGGAAATGAGCCGTAGAGACATCTGCGTTGTGATCCGGACCGGTGTGGATTCCGACGAGCAGGAACGCGTGCGTGGAACACAGCAATTGCGCAGGCTCCTGTTGCAGAGTGGCGTGGAGGGCGCCCGGTTGCTGCGGAACGGCGAGACGTCCGACGGCGCCAAGGCCGGGGACGCCGTCGTCGTGGGCGCACTGATCGTCAGCTTGGCACCAGCCGTCTTGACCTCTGTGGTGGCGATGATCCAGAGCTGGTCCGCGCGTGCGGCAGGGCGGACTGTGGAGATCGTGGAGGACGGCCGCTCTCTGCTGGTCTCGGGTCTGTCCGAAGAGCAACAGCGTGAACTGATCGCGGATTTCCGCCGCAGGTGGTCCGCCGCCGCAGACGAGGAGACATCCGATGGGCGTGCCCCAACGTGACGCCCTGCTGGTCGCGACGTCGTCGTACCACGACCCGCAGCTGCGTGAACTCAGAGCACCGGACCAGGACGTCCGTGCGCTCGCTGAGGTCCTGACGGCGCCCCACATCGGGAACTACTCGGTGCACACCGTCCGCAACGAGTCAGCACACGTGATCCGGCGACGGCTGCAAGAATTCCTCGTACGACGCCGGACTGACGACCAGCTTTTCATCTACTTCTCCTGTCACGGCATCAAGGACGACGACGGCTGTCTGTACTTCGCGGGAGTCGACACTGATCACGATCCCGAGCTGCTGGAGTCCAGCGCCGTTCCAGCGGCGTTCCTGAGCGCCGAACTGCAACGCTGTGCTGCCAGGAGCATCGTCGTCCTGCTTGACTGCTGTTACAGCGGTGCCTTTACCCCGAGTACCAAGGCGGACCGATCCGTCAATCTCCGGGAGAGATTCGAGGGGACGGGAATTGCGGTCATCACCGCGACCAACGCGCTCCAATTCGCCTGGGAGGACAGCCGCATCACCGAGCTGGACCGCGGTAGTCTCTCCACCTTCACAGCAGCCGTCGTCGACGGGTTGCGCACCGGTCAGGCCGACGTCGATGGGGACGGCGTCGTATCTGTCGACGACCTCTATCTCCACGTGCGGGACCGCATTCTGGCCGACGGGGGTCGGCAGACGCCGAGGCGCTGGTTGCTGGGGTGCGATGGTCGACTAGCGGTTGCTCGGGTACCCAGCGAGGACCTGCCACTGCCGACCGCACCGGCCCATCGTCGGACCGGCCCACTCGCACATGACGTACGCACCAAGACCACCGTCGTACCACCCAGGCCTTCCTCGCCGCCCCCACTCCCTCGCGCGGAAGCCCCCTCTCACCGGGCGTACTCTCCGGACCCGCATCGCGGAATGCCAGTGATGCACGATCCGCCCCGATTCTGGCCGGCCGACTCGGGGGAGCAGCCGCTCCAGGTCTTCGCTGCATACTTGCGAGCAGTGTTCCCCTACACGCGACGCACGCCGGAGCAGTTCGAGCGAGCCCACGGCTATTCCGGAGGGGAGGTGACTCGATTCCTCGGCGGCCAAGTGGTACCGACCCCCACCTTCATTTCGGACCTGATCCAGGAACTGCACATGGGTGGAATCCTGGCCCCTGAGACCGAAGGCCAGATGTGTGCGGGATACGAGGGGTTGCTCGACTACGCGATACAGCGCCCACATGCTCTGGCCGTCTACCGAAACTATTGGGACGACTTCTCGGCGGAACAGCAACGGCGTCTCGCCATGAATGAGCACAGCCTCTTGGAGCGGGACATCGAGTGGTGCGAGCGTGAAGTGGACAGGGCGTGGGCGTCGAGCGACTTCGCCCGTACTGAGCAGTTGCAGGGCCAGATCCGGCGGATGCGGTCCAGGCGAGCGGCACTCTCTCGCGGAGCCGCTCCCGTGCGTCCGTCACGGGACTTGCGTCCCGAAGACGGGCACGAACTGCCAGGAAGGGGCGACAGCCGCCCGCGGGGCCCGGTCGTCGTCCTGTACGCGGCTCTCACTCTCCTGCTGTTCATCCTCGGGGCCTTCCTCGTCACAGTGAGCCTCCAGTGAGGGGTGTGTGCCGCTCGAAGGCCGGTCAACGCGTGCGGCAGCCAGTCGTTGCCCTGGCCCCGCGCTCGTTCCCCCCCCGTGGTCATACGCCGCCGGGACCGCCGAACCGCTGAGGCGAGGCCACGGGGTAGGGCGCTTGCGATGCGCCGGCCCGTGTCATGCGCACCCCCGCGAAGAGGGCGACGAGTGAGCCGACGGAAGTGAGGACGAGACCGGCGCCGGGCTCGGGGTCCATCCACGAGGCCGTGAAGCTCCTGGCCGATCCCAGAGCCATGCAGGCCGAGGAGTTGATCAGGAACGACAGGACGATCGTGGCTGTGCCGCGCCTGAAGCTGTCCTGCTTCCTCGCCAATCCGACGAAGCCGATGATGATGAGGAGCACCGCCCATATCCGGCACGATGTCCGGTACTCGTCGTTGCTGAACGGCACATCGATGCCCGCCACGGTGAAGAAGCTCAGCTGCGAACCGATCAGAACTGTCACTCCGGCCGCCAGGACGAGGAATGATGCCGCGGGCGACCGGGCCGGGCGTTCCGGTTCGTTGACCCAGAGAGGCCAGCCGGGCGGCGGAGGCGGCCAACTGGGGTTCGGCCGCCAGCCGGGTGGCGGTATCCAGCCGTCCGGCGGAGGGGGCCAACCCGGCGGTGGGTTCAGACGCATGATGCCTCCCATGAGCGAGTGCAGGGAGCCCGGGACTCCCTTTCACGGAGCCGGGCTCGGTTCCTATGAGGTCGGCCCGATGCTGGTGCCGTAGTACGCCGCCCGCATGATCTCCGTCATGTCGTCGAGCATCGGCATCCGCGGGTTCGCGGGCGCGCATTGGTCCTCGTAGGCGTTGAGGGCCTGTTGGGGCAGGGCGTTGAGGAAAGCGGTCTCGTCGACGCCGAGGGACTGGAAGGACGGCTCGATGCCGATGGCGTCGCGCAGTCGCTCCACGGCGTGGGCGAGTGACTCCACGCCTTCCTGAGGCGTGGTGGCGGGCAGGCCGACGGTGCGGGCGATGTCCTGGAAGCGTTGGGGGGCGCGGTAGTGCTCGTACTTGGGCCAGCCGGTGAGCTTCGCGGGGACGGTGCCGTTGTAGCGGATGACGTGCGGCAGCAGCACGGCGTTGGTGCGGCCGTGCGCGATGTGGAAGGTGGCGCCCAGGGTGTGTGACATGGCGTGGACGATGCCGAGGAAGGCGTTGCCGAAGGCCATGCCCGCGATGGTGCCCGCGTTGTGCATCTTCTCGCGTGCCTCCGGCTGCCGGGCGCGGTCGTTCACGGCCGCCTCGATGTGGTCGAAGACCATGCGGATCGCGTGCAGGGCCAGGCCGTCGGTGAAGTCGTTGGCGTACACGGACACGTACGCCTCGATGGCGTGGGTGAGCGCGTCGAAGCCGCTGTCGGCTGCCAGGGCGGGTGGCAGGTCCGTGGTGAGCTGTGGGTCGATGATGGCCACGCTGGGGGTGAGCGCGTAGTCGGCCAGGGGGTACTTCTTGCCGGTGGCGGGGTCGGAGATGACCGCGAAGGGGGTGACCTCGGCGCCGGTGCCGGACGTCGTGGGTACGCACACCAGACGGGCGCGGGAACCGAGCACGGGGAAGCGGAAGGCCCGCTTGCGGATGTCGAAGAACTTGTGCCGCATGTCGGCGAAGTCGACGTCCGGCTGCTCGTACAGGAGCCACATCACTTTCGCCGCGTCCATGGGGGAGCCGCCGCCGAGCGCGATGATGGTGTCCGGGCGGAAGTCCCGCATGAGGCGGGCGCCGCGCTGAACGGCGTCGATGCTCGGCTCGGGTTCGACGTTGTCGATGACCTGGACGGTGACGGTTTGCCGACGGCCGCGCAGGACGTGCCTGATCCGGTCGACGAAGCCGAGGCGGGTCATGGTCGCGTCGGTGACGACGGTGACACGGTGCACGTCCGGCATGTCGGCGAGGTAGCGGATGGCCTGCGGTTCGAAGTAGATCTTCGGCGGCACCTTGAACCACTGGAGGTTGTTGCGGCGCGTGGTCAGGCGCTTGACGTTCAGGAGCTGGGCGGCGGAGACGTTGTCGGACACCGACGTGCTTCCCCACGAGCCGCAGCCGAGGGTGAGCGAGGGCAGCAGGCTGTTGTAGACGCCGCCGATGGCGCCCTGCGAGGACGGGGCGTTGACGATGATCCGTACGGCCCGCAGGCGCCTGCCGTACGCCTCCGCGAGGTCCGGGTCCTCGGCGTGGATGACGGCGCTGTGGCCCTGTCCGTGGAAGGCGACCATGGCGGCGGCCAGGTCGAAGCCCTCGTGCTCGGATCCGGCCCTCAGGACGGTGAGCACCGGGCAGAGCTTCTCCCGGGTCAGCGGTTCCGCCGGGCCGACCCCGTCGGCCTCCACCAGGATGAGCGAGGTGCCGGCGGGCACGCTGAAGCCCGCCTGTTCGGCGATCCACACCGGGTTCTGGCCCACGGCCGCCGGATTGACCTTGGGGGAACAGCCCGAGCCTTCGGCCCCTGCGGGGAAGAGGAACGCCTCCAGCTTCGCCTTCTCTTCCGCGGTGGCCAGATGGGCGTGCAGCGTGCGGAACTCGGACAGGGCCGCGTCGTAGATCGCGTCGTCCAGGATGACGGCCTGCTCGGAGGCGCAGATCATGCCGTTGTCGAACGCCTTGGACAGCACCAGGTCGTTGACCGCCCGGCGCAGCAGCGCGGTCTTGTGGACGTAGGCGGGTACGTTGCCCGCGCCCACGCCCAGGGCGGGCTTGCCTGCCGAATAGGCGGCCTTGACCATGGCGTTGCCGCCGGTGGCCAGGATGAGCGCGACACCGGGGTGGCGCATCAGCGCGCCGGTCGTCTCGACGGAGGGGGCTTCGATCCACTGGACGCAGTGCTCCGGTGCCCCCGCCGTGACGGCCGCGTCTCGTACGATTCGTGCCGCCTCGGCGCTGCAGCGCTGGGCGGCGGGGTGGAAGGCGAAGACGACGGGGTTGCGGGTCTTGAGGGCGAGGAGCGCCTTGAAGATCGTGGTGGAGGTGGGGTTGGTGACGGGGGTGATCGCACACACCACACCGACCGGTTCCGCGATCTCGACCATGCCCTCGGTGTCGTCACGGGCGATGACACCGACCGTCTTCATCGGGCCCATGCTGTGTGTGACGTGCTCGCAGGCGAACATGTTCTTGACGGCCTTGTCCTCGAAGACCCCTCGCCCGGTCTCCTCGACCGCGAGGCGCGCCAGCGCGGTGTGCTGGTCCAGGGCGGCGACCGAGGCCTTGTTCACGATGTGGTCGACCTGCTCCTGGGTGAGGTCCTCGTACGCGGCGAGTGCGGTGAGCCCGGCCGAGACCAGGCGGTCCACAGCGACGGTGGCGCCCGGCGCTGGGTCTGCCGGGGAAGCGGTCCGGGAGCGGTCTTCGTTGCGGGTCATGGAAGGTCTGCCTCCGTCGTCGTGAGCCGGCACCGCGGTGCGGGCGTGAGCGGCGTGGAAGGGACCTGGCGGACCCGGGCCCCTCCTCAGCACAGTGGCGCGCCCCCGGGAAGGAGCCGAGGGCCTCTTCGGGCTACGGGTGGAGGCTGACGGTCCCGGATCCGCTGGGCCGAACGGTCCGCCCGGGACCCCGGGCCCGTCGCCGCCGGACACGGGAGGGCTGCCGCGCTGTCACCTGGTGTCGCTCGTGTCCGTACCGGAGAGCGCCGCCCGGCCTGCTTCGAGGCGGGCCACCGGCACGCGGAACGGGGAGCAGGACACGTAGTCGAGGCCCGCCGCGTGGAAGAAGGCGATCGACTCCGGGTCGCCGCCGTGCTCGCCGCAGACCCCGATCTTCAACTCGGCCCTGGCGGCCCGGCCCTCGGCGACGGCGATCTCGACCAGTCGGCCGACGCCCTCGCGGTCGATCGTCTCGAAGGGGGAGACCTTGAAGATGCCCTTGTCGAGGTAGGCGGAGAAGAAGGCGGCCTCGACGTCGTCGCGGGAGAAGCCCCAGGTGGTCTGGGTGAGGTCGTTCGTGCCGAAGGAGAAGAACTCCGCCTCGCGCGCGATGTCCCCGGCGGTGAGGGCCGCCCTCGGCAGCTCGATCATCGTGCCCACCGGGCACGCGACCGGGACGCCCGAGGCCGCCGAGACCTCGGCGAGCACCTGCTCCACCTCCTCGCGCACGAGACGCAGCTCCTCGACCGTGTCGATGAGCGGGACCATGATCTCGGCACGCGGGTCCCCGCCCGCCCGTTTGCGCTCCACCACGGCTTCGGCGATGGCACGCACCTGCATGGCGACGAGACCCGGTGCCACCAGACCCAGGCGTACGCCGCGCAGGCCGAGCATGGGGTTCTCCTCGTGCATGCGGTTCACGGCGTCGAGCAGCTCGGCGTCGTGCTCGCTCGTCCCGTCACCGTGCGCCTCTGCGGCGGCGAGGCGCACGGCGAGTTCGGTGCGGTCGGGCAGGAACTCGTGCAGCGGCGGGTCGAGGAGACGGATGGTGACCGGCAGGCCGTCCATCGCCGCCAGAATCCCGACGAAGTCCTGTCGCTGCAGGGGCAGCAGGGCCTCCAGCGCCCGCTCGCGGTCCTCGCCCGTACGGGCCAGGATCATCGCCTCGACCAGTTGCCGCCGGTCGCCGAGGAACATGTGCTCGGTGCGGCACAGACCGATGCCCTGTGCGCCGAAGCGCCGGGCCCGCGCGGCGTCCTCCGGCGTGTCGGCGTTCGCCCGCACCTCCATGCGCCGGACGGCGTCGGCGTGGCCCATGGCGCGGGCCACCGCGTCGACCAGTCCTGCGGAGCCCTCGCCCGTCTCGAAGTACCGCATGACCACGGAGTCGACCAGCGGGACCGCCCCGGCGTACACGGCACCCGTGGAGCCGTCGACGGAGATGACGGTGCCCTCCTCGACGGTGACACCACTCGCGGTGAAGCGGCGCCCGTTCAGGTCCACGTCGAGTTGCTCGGCGCCGCACACGCAGACCTTGCCCATGCCGCGGGCGACGACGGCCGCGTGGCTGGTCTTGCCGCCTCGGCTGGTGACGACGGCCTGAGCGGCGACCATGCCCGGCAGGTCGTCAGGGGTTGTCTCCTGCCGTACCAGTACGACGCTCTCTCCCGCGGCGGCGCGGCGCACCGCTTCGGCGCAG